>JALHOQ010000113.1 GCA_022842925.1 Bdellovibrionales bacterium | reverse complement strand
ACTTTTTGCGCTCTAGTGCTCGTCGACTTTTTGAATTATCCACATGCGCGCCGTGCCGACGGTCGCTAGCGTGGATGGGGTGTATGTTGAGGCCTCGAGAACCTTACATAGCCAAAACTTGAGCGTTGGGGCTTGAACTCGCCGCGAATGTGGATGCGGCCGACGATTCCAGCGCGCGCTGCCATTCGGCTGAGAGCGTCTTCCAGTTCTCACGCTTCAGCAAAAATCCTTCGGACATTGTGGGGTGCAGGTCTTCATAGGTCTTAACCACGCCGCCCGGTAGGCGGCGGTTCACGTCTTCGCGCCGAACTTCAACCTGAGAATCATAACCCATAGCCGCGATTAACTCAGCTAAGTGGTGCACGGTCTCGCGTTGAAAATTGTAAACGCGTTCGAGCTTCGATGGCACATGCAGACCGCCAGCCAAGTGCTTGTCGGAAGTGGCCACGCCGGTGGGGCACTCATTGGTGTTGCACTTCAAAGCCTGAATGCACCCTAACGACAGCATCATTCCCCGCGCGCTATTCACGATATCGGCTCCGAGTGCCATTCGCGTGAGAATATGAAAAGAAGTCAGCACCTTACCCGAAGCGATCACGCGGATGTCCTTCTTCAAATCAAAGCCGCGGAGGGCGTCGACCACAAAGGCCAAGCCGTCTTCCAGAGGCGCGCCCACGTGATTCGAAAACTCCAAAGGCGCCGCGCCTGTCCCGCCCTCACCACCATCTACAGTTATAAAATCCGGCATGATTCCCGATTCCACCATCGCCTTACACAAACCAACAAATTCGCGCTTCGTGCCAAGGCAAAGTTTAAAGCCCACCGGTTTGCCGCCGCTCAACTCCCGCAGCTGGACAATCCATTTCAACAACTCGAGTGGGGTCGCGAACGTCGAATGTCCAGGAGGAGACAGAACATCTTTGCCTTCTTCGACCAAGCGAATCTCGGCCACCTCGCGGCTCACCTTGCTGGCCGGGAGCATTCCGCCCTTACCGGGTTTAGCGCCTTGCGAGAGTTTGATCTCAATCATCTTCACGTTCGGCTTAATCGCGCGAGTGTGAAACGCCTCTGGAGAGAACGAGCCATCAGCATTGCGACAACCGAAGTAGCCCGTGCCCAGCTGCCACACCAGATCTCCACCCTGCATGTGGTAGGGGCTGATGCCGCCTTCGCCCGTGTTGTGATAAAAACCGCCCTTTTTGGCGCCGAGATTGAGAGCTGTGACCGCGGCGGACGAGAGCGCGCCGTAGCTCATGGCAGAAATATTCATAATGCTGGCGGAGTACGGCTGCTTGCAGTTTTTGCCACCGATCTCGACGCGAAAGTCTTCGTGTTTATGTTTATTCGGAACGATGGAGTGATTGACCCACTCATAGTGCTCGGCATGCACATCTAACTGGGTGCCGAACGGCAGAGTCTGTGTTTGCCCTTTCGCCCGCTGGTAGACCACCGAGCGCAGCTCGCGGGGGATGGGCCGACCGCTCTGATTGTCTTCGACAAAATATTGCTGCAGTTCCGGTCGCACCATCTCAAACAGGTAACGAAGATTTCCGATCACCGGAAAGTTGCGGCGGATCGCATGGCGTTTTTGTAAGATGTCGCTCATCCCGATTATAAACAGCGGGCCAAAGATCACGAGCGACCATAGGGCCCACGGCCAAAACCAACTCAAACCGAAGACAGCGGCGAACACCACGGTGGAACAAACGTAGAAGATTTGGCGCATCCTGCACCCCTTTATGGCTGTGAATCCATTTTAATTCCCCGTCCGAAATTCACAAGGCTGGGACTTGACTTAAGCGGGACCCGACCACACATTTTGCGCTGTCGGTTACGACCAAAGGAGGACCACTATGTGGACCTGGTTTAAAAGAATTATGTTATTCGCGGGCGTAAACATCGCGATCATGATCACGCTGCAGATTCTGTTCGCGTTTGTCGCCCCGATGTTTGGCCTGCAGCTCGGCTCCGAAAGCTATATTTGGGGTCTGTACGCCATGTTCGGTATGGGTGGCGCCTTTATCAACCTCTTGATCTCGAAAAAGATCGCCAAATGGGCTATGGGCGTTCATATCATCGACCCCCATACGAACAATGTCGGCGAGCGCCGACTGCTCGAGACGGTCTACGGACTCGCGCAACGGGCTAAGCTGCCCAAAATGCCGGAGGTGGGAGTTTACGACAGCCCCGAGGTCAACGCGTTCGCCACCGGCCCCTCCAAGTCGAACTCGCTCGTCGCCGTAAGTACCGGACTTCTTCAACATATGGACAATGATGCGGTGGAAGGCGTTCTCGGCCACGAAGTCGCGCATATCGCTAACGGCGACATGGTGACCATGACCCTGATTCAGGGCGTGATCAATACCATGGTCCTGATCGTCGCTCGGATTATCGCGGGCGTAGTGGCGAGCAATGTGGACGAGCGGGCTCGGTCCGGTGTTCATTTCGCGGTCTTTTTTGTATTGCAAATCGTGTTATCGCTTCTGGGCAGTTTGCTGGTCGCGTACTTCTCGCGCCGACGCGAGTTCCGCGCCGACCGCGGAGGCGCTCAGGTGGCCGGCCGTGAGCGCATGCTCGCGGGTTTAAAACAGTTGCGAAACGTATACGGTCAGGTCGACGACTCCCATCAGGAATTGGCGACGCTGAAAATCAGCGGCCACGCCGGCTCTTTCTTGCAGCTGTTTTCGACTCACCCGCCCTTGGAAGAACGCATTCGACGTCTCGAGACAATGGCCCTATAATCCCTGGGCGTGCAACCCAGATCACTCGGACTTTTAATGGCCACGATCACCGCCCTCTCTTGGGCGGTGTTGGCCATTGGCCTTAAACTCGCACTGAAAACCTTTTCTAGCGGGACCATAGTCTGGTTCCGCATGTCCATTGCGGTGGCCATCTTGCTTGCGTTTGCCTTGGTTTGGCGCCGCCAATGGCTGAAAATTCTGCTGCCGCCCCCGTGGCTGGCGATTTTGAGCGGCGTGTTCATCACCTTCAACTACTACGGATTTATGAAGGCGGTGGAGCTGACTACAGCTTCGAACGCGCAGATAATGATCCAGTTCGCGCCGCTTGGCTTTGCCGCCGCCAGCATTTTTGTTTTCAAAGAAGTTCCTACTCCGATCCAGCTCCTTGGCATGTTGACCGCCGTAGTGGGCTTTGGCTTTTTTTACTGGGACCAGATTCTGGTTTCGGTGGATCAAGTCGACAGCTTTCAGACCGGGAATCTGTGGGTGCTTTTCGCCGCGGCGACCTGGATCGGCTTTGCGCTATTGCAAAAAGCCCTGCTCAAGAAGTACCCCCCGCAAGCGTTTAACCTTCTGATTTACTTGGTCGCGACCGTGCTGCTCTTTCCACTCGCCGATATGGGGGAATGGCAGGGAGTGGGAGCATTCGAGATTCTGCTGGTGGTTTTTCTGGGTATAAATACGGTTGTGGCCTACGGCGCACTTAGCGAGGCGCTGATTCGTATTCCCGCCTCGCAGGTGAGCATGATCATTTCCCTCAACCCCCTTCTTACGATCTTCATAATGACGATCCTCACCCAGATGGAAGTCGAGTGGATCAAGGGTGAACCGATTCATTGGCGGGGCTTTACAGGCGCGTTACTCGTTGTGACGGGAGTTATTCTCACCGTCACTCGACCAACTCGCTTGTCGCGCCGACGAACCGTCCCTACAATTTAAATATGACGATCATTCAAATCGGTGCCGCGGGCGCGACCGTAATTCTCCTCGTCGCGCTTGGCTGCCACTCCACTCCGCTCAAGAATCAAACCTCCGGCACCAGCGCCGCCGTGCAATCCAGTTGGGTGAAAGACTATAAAGAAGCCCGCGCCAAACAGGCCAGTGACCCGGCGACTTCGTGCCGCATCTTCACGGCGCTGGCCAGTGAGCCCAAGTTCCCCGCCCGTGAAATGGCCTCGCTTCGCCGCGTAGAAGTGTGTCCCGATCAACAGGGTTTTTCTCTGGATCGCGCCCAGCTCCCCACTTGGATGCAGGAAATTGCACTGAACATTAGCCTGAGACAAGCGGCCAAATCGGGCGATCCTGCGGCGGAGCTGGAACTCGCGCTCGAGAAGTCGCGGCAGAACCTGCCCCAGAGCGAGAAGGTCAAGTGGGCGCAGCTCGCGATCCAACGGGCGGAAGAATTGAAACTGCAAGACCGCGTGGACGAAATGAACACGCGCCTCTATCAGATCGCCCCGCGCCTTAATCCGCAGCCCAAAGTGCGCGACTTTTTGGAGGTGGCGTCGGACTACCGAATGGCCCGTCAGTTCGAGAAATCTCGAGAATACTACCGCAAGGTGATCGAGAGTTCGCACTTTCGACTGGAGGAAAAAATCTCGGCCTGGAAGGGCATCCGCCTCGGGTATAAAAACGCACGACAGATGGAGCAGCATATTCAAGCCTGCTTTGATCTCGTCCAGTACCTGCGCCGCTTGGGTAAGGTCGATTCGCGCTCACGACTGGTGCGCCAAGCTTCCTACGATGCCGAAATCTACTGGGGCCGCGCCGTGTGGACGGCCCATCGCGCGTCCGAAGCGCGCAAAATTTTTGCGGATCTCGAGAAACGCATGCGGGGAAAGGTTTCTTTAGCTGAGCTTCACTGGCTGCAGGCCCGCATGTCGGAGGAAGAACGCGATTACGATTCGGTATCTCGCTTTTTGCAAATGGCTTTGAAGGAACGAATTCAGAACGCGGATCTGCGCGATAAAATTCTCTGGTATGGCGCCTGGAATGAACGCCGGCGTGAGAATCTGCCCCTCGCGGCCCAACTTTTGGCGGAACTGGAAGCCAAAACGCCACAGGAGTTCACCCGCGTGCGGGCCCAGTTCTGGCTGGGCAAAACCTATCAGGAGCTGAAACAAGACGAGTCGGCCAAAGAAGTTTTCGAGCGCTTAGTCGCACTGGATCCGCTCGGCTACTACGGCCTTCTCGCCCACCGCAATCTGGAAAAAGAGATTTCTCTAAAAATCGGCGGCGCGCAAGAGCTCCATGTCGACACCAATATCCCGCTTGATATCACCATGGCCGAGTGGCTGGCGATGATTGAGGAAAAAGACGCGCTCAACTCCCTTCTCGACCTCGCCTCCCAGGCGTACAAAAAACAAGCCGAGCAGACGAACGATGGCTGGGTGACCCTGTTCCAGTTCTACGCCAAGGGCGGCCTCTACATGCGACTTTATGAAGCCCTGGGAAGTCTGCCACCCGAGCGCCGTAAGAGTATCCTCGAAAGCCAGCCGGCCCTCCTCTTTCCGCAACCGTGGCAGAACGAAGTTAAAACCGCTGCTCTTCAGTTCGGGGTTGAGGAAGAGTTGCTGTACGCGATTATGCGACAAGAATCGGCTTTCGATACCCGCGCCCGCTCCATCGCGGATGCCTTTGGTTTGATGCAGGTTCTGCCCGAGGTGGCGGAGACGATAGGCCTGCAAAACAAAATTCCTTATGCGGGGATGGAGGATTTGTATCATCCGCAAACCAATGTGCAGATCGGCGCCGCTCACATCCGCGAACTGCTCCAGCGCAATCGCAATCAGTTTATTTTAGCGGTGGCATCCTACAACGCTTCTGAAAAAGCGATTCGCAACTGGATGAAGACGCGGTTTCGCGGTGATTCGTTGGAGTTTATTGAGGAGATCCCTTATGAGGAAACGCGCACTTACGTGCGACTCGTCATGCGCAATATGATTTTCTATTCGCTTTTAAAATCAAAAAGCGCGTCCATCGAGTTTCCGAACTGGGTTCTGAAACTCGAGGACGCAAGCTAGCTTTAGCGAACGGTTCTCTTCTCGCCGCCACCCTTAGCCATACACTTATACGAAATCTGCCACTCCTTAACCGAAGTGGTCACTTGCGAAGACTCGGTGTTCTTACCTCCGGCTTCGCCGCTGATCAGCGGCACGCCGAATAGTGAGCCCACTTTTGTCTTTGACGAAGCGCGGTCGGTTTCTTTGCCGGAGGTCTTAGTCTCCTGCCCAATGGCGACTTCGCCTTCCTCCAAGACCTGATAGGCCGAAGGATTGCAGTTGCTCTTCATCTTCAGTTCCGCCTTAGCACGATCTTCATCGCGAAAGTTAATCGGAATGCCGATCACGCCCTCCGCTTGCGGGCGCCGCTTGATATCACGAGCCTGCCCCTGATAGGGCACAGTTTGACAGCCGGCTGCGAAGAGCGCGGATCCGAGCACAAGAATTCTGAATTTCATATTTCTTCCCCCTTGCTGTTAGAAAAAGTAACCGATGTTGCCGTAGAAGCTCGCGCCCGAACCACCGAGCAAAGCCACGTTGATGCCGGTGCCGAGATTGAACCCGCCGCCGGTCAGCCAATCGATGCCCGCGTTGGCGTAGGCCAGGCCCGTCGACTTTTCAAAGCCCTGCACGCTAAATGTGCCTTTGCCCTGAACGTCGAAGTAACCGCCATGCAGCCCCACCACCGGAGTGAAGTTCCCGTCCATCAGCATATACTCCGCGCCGAGACCATAAGTTTTAGCGGTCAGCTTTTCCGAAGTGACGCCAGCGTTCGAGAACGAGATCGATGTCGTAACCTCCACCTCACCGTAGCCAGCGGTCGCGCGGATGCGGGGGGTGATATGGTAAGCGGCATTGACTCCCAGAATGCTCGGAAACGGATTGCCGATTCCGATAAAGGTACCGATTTTATTTTCGGCCCGGCTATTGCCCGCGCCCGCTGCGCGCGTCTCTCCCACTTCCGCGTGTGCCCCAGCGGCGAACACACCAACAATCATACAAACGAGCAAATTCTTCATAAGCCTTAGCCTCCCTCGACTAGTTTTTGGTTGAACAAAAGGTCTCTCATGAGGTTGTTCGGTGAGGCAGCCCCTCGGCCGAACAAAACGTTCGCTAACGTTTGCTCTGCTATTGCGACGCGGCATTTCCTGCGGTATGACTGCCCCCACTTATGATTCCTAATTTTTTTCCAACCGACCCCCGATTTTACCTGCGCGAGGAGCTGGGTTTGCGCCAGTCTCGACGCCCTCAGTATTCTTTGCGTGCGTTCGCCCGTGATCTCGAGATGAGCCCTTCATTTCTGTGCGAGTTTTTGGCCGGCCGCCAGGGCATTTCTAAGGAACGCGTATACTGGCTAGCCAAGAAACTGAGTCTTCCGGATGAGCAGCGCGAACATTTTTGGGATCTGATCGAGTCGAAGTTCGGCCGCTCTCCTGATTCTAAGAAAATGGCCGGCCTGCGCGTGGTCCAGCGGGCGAAGACGCATAAGAGCAAGCTGAGTCTCGAGCGCTTTCGCCTGGTGGCGGATTGGTACAATCTCGTGGTGCTCGAGATTTTGGCGCTTCCGGGTCCGCAGTACTCGAGCAAGGCCATGGCCGAAATTTTAGGTGTGAGCGAGAAAGAGGTCCGTCAAGCGGTGGCCCGTTTGAAGACTTTGGAGTTGATTCGTGAGGAGATTGGTGAGGACGGAGAGACGCGCTGGCAAGTGACGGAAGATGTGACGTCGACCGAGGAGGCCGGATCGAACGACGCCATTCAGTATGCCCATCAGCAGATGCTGCAGATGCAGGCCGCGCAGATTGAGAAAAAGGGCGTGGATCGGCGCGAAAGTGTGAGTGTTACCTTTTCATTAGACGACCAAGACTGGCCCGATTTTCGGCGCGAGCTGAAAGAGGCCATCGTGGGCGTTGTTTCGAAATATGGACTCAAACAGACTGGTAAAAACCAAGTCGCCTGCCTGTCGGCGCAAGTCATTAAACTCCTCGAGGAAAAAAATGATTAAGCCTTTTGTTATTTTGTTGGCGTTTGTTTTTGCCCTGCCTGGTGCCCAGGCCGGTGTCCGTATCATCAATAACGGGGGCGGTTTTGCTGAAATGCGAGCCTTGACCGCGTTCGCGCGGCTTCGGTTTTTGGTCGCCCCGTGCGTCTCGCGGCCTGAGCTTTGCGGGCTTTCCGACAAGGAGCTGATATTTTTGTCGGCGCAGGTGAAAAGCGATTTTTTTAATACCGATCTCTATGAAATGGAGTTCTTTACGGACGATCCGGGCGTGGTGTCGCGCCGCTCGTCTGATCGAAAAATTTTAATCAACTCGCGAGCGCTTTATGATGATTCTGAACAACCGAAATCCTATCAAGAAATCGCCCGTCTGGTTTTTGTCGCTTGGTACGGCGACTTCGCCGGCGACATCGTGCCCGACCTGTCTAAAAAGATTTTCAACCGATTTTTAGTACGCGAGAACGAAGTGCAGCTTGAGGTCGAAGGCCGCGTGCTTCGCACCTACACCATGCAGTCCGTGGTGGACGTTGAACAGCGCGACGCCATTCTGGTCTACGAGACCCCGGACGGCTCTCGTGAACTCACCCCCATGTTGGTGGAAGCCTTAAAGTGCCCCGAGTCTCCCCGGGTTTTGGACATTTCTGGCTTTAACTACGAGCACCCAATCGCCAAGGGCGCGGTGACTTGGATTTGCCGTGGAGCAAAGAAGCAGGCCCATTTCGCCGTTCACACCTCGATCGTTCATATAACTGTCTTTAACGAGAAAAGCTGCGAAGACGGGCTTATCTAATGTCATTTCGATTAGGCATTTTTCTCAGCGGTCTATTGTTCTCATTTCTTGCGAGTGCGTCGCAGGCTCCCTCACCCTCATGGCAAAGAGAGCCGCTCGTGATAGCGGCTTATCGCACCCTGCCCGTTCTCCTTAATTATGTAGAGCAGCTGAAAAACTTCGACAGCCTTTTCAATTCCCATGACCGAAAACTGTTCAAGCGTGTGATTGAAATCGCGAACAGCGGCCAGGTTCCTTTGGAATTTTCCGATGATCGCGAGAGTTTTCGACTGAATCCGGGGGAGCCGGAGCGCCTCATGCGCTCAACCGGGATCCAAGATACGGATACCGGCCGCAACCTCGACGATGGGAAAATTCTGGTCAATCGAGCGCTCTTAAATGGGCTCGAAGTCCAGCCGGACTTGGCTACGATTTTAAAACTGCTCTTTCATGAAGTCGCGCACAAAACCGCCGAGCTGGATTGGGGAGTTCGGGACCGCCTGGCTCAGGTCTTCGAGAATCAGATCGCACCTCATATCAGTGTGCAAAACGTACGTGAGGATGCGGATCTGATCGTCCTTTCGCTACCCGCATCTCGCATCGACAAACAGATCGGCCAGGCGGCACAAGCCAATGAGCCTCTGCCGACCAATTTGATTCTTTTGCGGCTGGGTGACGGTTACGTCGATCTCACCGATAATATGCAGAAGCGAACAATTGGGACCACGGCGCTTTTGCGCTCCATGTGGACCGAGGCCAATCGAGTGATCTACATGATCATGCGCCAAATGGCCAAGGCGATGACGCAAGCCATGCGGCCCGTGTTCGAGGGATTTTTAAAGCCCATGATGAAGGCCTTTGGCGGTGACGTCAGTGGCATGGACGATCCGTTCGAAAAATTGGAGCAGATCGACGTTAAGGAAATCCGCACGCTCGAGGTGCATGAGGCGCGCAGCTCCTCGATTCAAAATGGAATTTTTATTTCGATGAGGGCGACTTACACCATCGGCCGGACTGATAAGACGCAAATGCCGATTCAGGTGAGTGGGTTTCATTGGCAGGACAGTTATCCTGTGCCGGTGATGATTCATGTGGTGGTGCCCACTGGGCCGGGGCAGAATCCGGACGACGCGCAGGTCGACGTTCAAATGCGTCCGAATGCCGACTATCTAACGACGGGGCGCTCGTACGGAATTTCACGCCAGAATGGGGTGATCTCGACGCTTAAAGTGAAATTTAAGTACGACGCGGTTGAGCCAGTCGAGCGCGTGAGCTTGATTTTGCATTATGGGATGGGTCACCTGACTTTGAATGCCGCGCGGATTGAGAAGCTAGAGAATGGGCAAGTCGAAGCGGTGTTCGAGATTCCTGCGTCCTTTTATCCTCCGCAGGTGGCGCTGGTGGCGGATGCGGTGTTGGTGAACAGCGAGCGCACTGTTTTTCTAGATCGCCTAATCACTCTTTCGGGCGATGACTCGGAGAGCGTTTTCGTTCCGCACTCGGAGCTGAACAACGAATTTGTCGACGGTTCCGTTGGTATTTGGGGCCTGCAAGCGGGCAAGCCGACTTTTCGCAATCACTTTCAGTTTCGCGAGCCGGTTTGGATTATAGACAATGTCAGTTCGCCAAACTTTACGCTCAATCATTCGGCACTGAGGGTGGAATTTCTTCTGCGGAAAGAACAAAAAATCCGCGAGATACGCTTTTATATGAAGCGCTCATTGATCGCGCTCGACACGACTCCCGATGAAGGAAAAGAGGCGCCGCAGATCGTAACTGCTGAGTTCGATGGCCGAAAGTACCGCTTCGCCAATGGTGGCAAAATGAAAGAACAAAAAGATGTTCACGACATCACATCGATCGATGCGAGCGAGATCTACTCGGCCTACCTGCCCAATGGTCACCAGAAAGTGCAAGCCGTGCTGAGCGTGCCCTTTCGCATATTGGGTTCGGTCGCCACCGGTGACGGTTCCGAAGCAGCGGCCTATGCCCCGCCAATGGGCTATCCGTTTCTCCTGGAAGTGGTGACGGAGAACCTGCAGACGCTTCGTTATTACTTCCAAGACCCAAACGCCGCGCCTCCGCAGGAGGACTGCGAAGATATTTTAAAGGGAGCGTTTGAGAATTTGAAGCCCTGACGTGGCGCCTGAGCCACTGAGCTCACTTAGGACGATGGCGACGATGCGCGCCCGCACGGCACGTTGAGGTTGATTAAATATGACGCGCCCGATGATGGCTGGCGCATAGAATTTCCAGGTTATCTATTCGATCACTGCCGCCCTCGCTTACGGGCCGAATATGATGAATATCTAAAAATCGCCGCTGCTGACAGCGCTCCCCGTTTGGCTGGCGGTGAGCACACTGCCCGTTAAATTTAAGATGAAGCCGATGCCGAATCGCATTTGGCAGCGGTTTTCGAACATTGCCCGGGCCGAGTTGCCGCACCCTCGACGTCGAACTCGAATGCTGCGTTGACTGCGTTGACTGCGTTGACTGCGTTGACTGCGTTGACTGCGTTGACTGCGTTGACTGCGAAAAATCATCCCGCAACTTCCCCTTGGCAAGCTGTCTTTCGGCTTTTTCAA
>JALHOQ010000112.1 GCA_022842925.1 Bdellovibrionales bacterium | reverse complement strand
GCGGGCGAGCGCTCATCGCGTGTGATTGTTTTTGTGGCAGCAGTTGCAAATTGGATTGGCGCAGCAAGCGACATGGCGAGCGTGGCGGCCAGCCAACGGCGAGCGTGAGTCGGTATCAAAGTTTCCCCCCTGAATGAGATGAACTGAAGAGAAAGCAAAGACGGGACCAAGGTCTGTATATATTTGTAGATACGAAAACGCACTGCGTGGAGGAAGTCTGACACCAAGAAGCGAACTCGGCCCGGGCAAAGTCGTCACACAAGAATGTCCGACTCGGCCCGGGCCGAGTCGGACCTTTTCTAAAAGCCTTTTAATAAGCCAACGGATTTTGGTTCACAATACATGGTCATCGCCTATTTTTTGAGCTGCTTTCTTGTAAAAACCGGAAGGCCCCTCGGGCGCTTTGACAAGTTTTGAGCGTCAAGAAATCCTTTTGTCAGATTTTTCTTTTTGGCAGGGGGACCAAGTTGAAAATAGACGGGGAAGAGATTCCACGAGGGTCCGTGCGGCAGGCGGATATTTGCATTGTCGGTTCGGGTGCGGCGGGCATCACCATGGCCCGAGAGCTCACCCGGAGTAAACTCAGAGTTATACTCCTCGAGGCCGGTACTACCGAGTGGACCGAGGCTTCGCAAGAGATTTACAAATCCTCCTCCGTCACGACCAATCCACCCCAGGTTATGGACAATGATTTTCCCTCTTGGTCACGGCTTCGCTACTTTGGCGGCAGTACCAACCATTGGGGCGGTTGGAGTCGGCCGTTCGAGGAATACGACTTCACCAAACGCCCCTGGATTCCCCTGAGCGGCTGGCCGGTGAGCTTGGCCGATTTAAAAAGCTACTACGCGCGAGCGGCCACCTACCTTCAGCTGTTGAACTTCGATCAAGATGAAGAAGCCGCGCGCCCCGATCGATTCGGCATCACAACGCGCGAATTTCATTATAGTCCGCCCACCCGATTCGGCACGGAGTATGGTCCGGAGTTATTCGCGGCTCCGAATATCGAAGTTATTTTAAACGCCAGTGCAGTTCGCTTCGATACACAAAATGACCAGGTTCAGAGTGTTCTTGTGAAGAACGCCAAAACTGAATTTACGATTCAAGCCAAAAGCTTTGTGCTCGCCAGTGGTGGGTTCGAAAACCCGCGGCTTTTGCTTAACTCAGATCACCAACGTGGTGCTGGCCTTGGCAATTCCAGTGGCATGGTGGGCCGCTGCTTTATGGAACATCCCCATGCCACCGTGGGAATGTTCGTGAACGTGGAAGGTGAGGAGTGGCTGAAGCCCTTTCACTTCGGCGCCAACAATGAGCCGCTGCGGATTTTGACAACCACGCCCGAGTTTCAGGCGCGGCATCAAGTACTCAATTACTCGTGCCAACTCGATATTCGTAAAACTCCCGTGGCCGACCCGCAAGAGGGGCTGAACTTTACGCAGTTCAGTTACGGCAAGCCCGCGGCGGTCAACCACCTCCGGCTTTACACCCGCTCGGAAATGTTACCCGATCCTAAGAATCGCATCGAGTTGTCGAACGAGCGCGACGCTCTCGGTCTCCGGCGGTTTCATATGCATATGAATTTCGGCCGAACCGATTTGCGTACGGTCGTCAAATCCACCGAGGCCGTTATCGCTAGCCTATCGGCCCAAGCTTTGGGTCGCGGCAAAATCGTTCTCGAGCGGGATGATCTGTGGAGCACGGATCTGGGGCCAGGTTGCCATCATATGGGCACAACCCGAATGTCTGAGAACCCGCGCGAGGGCGTGGTCGACCGCGATTGCAAAGTGCACGACTTAAACAATCTTTACCTCGCCGGATCGTCGGTCTTCGCTACTGGTGGATTCGCCAATCCGACGTTCACCCTCGTCGCACTCGCTCTTCGTTTAACGGATCATCTTCGCGCTGGAAAGGGAGGTGCCGCATGAATCTCACACGACGCCAGTTCTTGAGTATCAGCGCGGCGGTTCTGCACGCGGCGGGTTTCGGGTGGTCGTTTGCGGCCGAGGCCAATCCTGAGGTTCCAGCACCCGTTGACTTAGGCGAGCTATCCGAAAAAGTGGGGGAGCACTATCTGTCTTTGTTTCCTAAAGAGCGCGAACTGCCACGGCTCAGAGCCACGCTGTACTTCTCGGGTGGCGACGATGAAGCGGCGATCAAAGTCGCGCTGACGCGCGATATTCACAGCGATTATGCTCGAGGCCACACCTTCCGCTTCCAAGGCTGGGTTCTCAGTCGTACGGAAGGGCGGATCTGCGCTTATAAATTCCTTATTGGTTGAGTGGACTCGGCTCGGGCCGAGTCGTGGTTGTCAAGAGTGGCATCCTATGTGCAATGCTACGCTCTCAGCTGAGGAAGAGTCGATGCTTGTGCCCATCCGAAAATTGTTCATACTCGCGTTTTCTGTAGCCATTTTGGCCTGCTCCAAAGGCCGGGACAACCGTGGCGGCGGTGTCGTCGATGGCGGCGGCGGCGGCGATTTTGTTTTCAGCAGCCAAGAAGAAGTGAACTCGGCGGTCGACAAAGCCTGGCAGATGTTCACGGATGATGGGCTAACCAATATCATGTTGAAAGCGCTCACTGTTTTTACGGTCAAGGAACTCGAACAGACGGTTCTGAAAGACGGAAGCGCGCTGACCGAAAAGGAAACGCAGGTCCAGAAAATATTAATGAAGGCCTTGAATCTGCCGCGGCCCAAGCGGGCGGGCGACGAAAGCCTCTTTGTGAACCCCAATGAACCCTTAGACATACAGTACTTAAAACAAAAAAAACTCAACTTACCCGCGAACGAATTGTGTTCCGGCCCTCACGACCACAAATATCTGGCCTCGGTATCCAAGCTCAATCGCGAGGGGGAAGTGTGTATCAGCATCCATGGTCTGATGCGACACCCAACGGGATCTTTGAAAACGGATGTCCTCGCCTTAATCGCGCACGAAATCGCCCATCTCAACGGCTTTGGTGAAAATGAGGCTCGGCTCGTGCAGAAACATTTTTTAACTCATATGCAGAAAATCCTGCGGAAGGACGGCGAAACGGCTCGCCTTCAAATCCTCCACGCTTTTAAGAACAAATTGATTTATCGCTGGCCGGAACTGGTTACATATGAGGTCGTGGATGAAGCGTACTTGAAAGGCGTTGTTCAGTTGTCGGCCTTATTCTTCGCGACTTTCATGGAGCGCCCCATGGTGGCGGCCGACGGACTGCTTTTTAAATTCAGTCGCTTGTCGGACGATGTGGAAATCGCCAAACCCGAGATGGAAGGACAGTTGCGGCAAACCATTCAAGCACTCTATCATCGCACACTTGAGTTCGCAGACCCGCTGGCCGAAGCCTACTCCCGCGGGGAACGGCAGCAGCTGACGCCACAGCAGATGAAGGACGTCTCTGCCATAGCCAGTGCGATGATCGACCTTTACAAACAGGCCGAGCTCTACCTTCGCGGAAAAAATTTGGACATATGGATTGATAAGGAGCGGGAGTGGATCGCGAAGGCCACGGCCCCTGAAACTCTGACGAACCCCGGGCTGCGCCCCCAGCTGTTCTGTCCGCTCCCAAAGGCCCCGAATTTACGTTATCTGCACTCGCTGGCGCCCATGTACGACCAAAAATTTCGTTGTCAGTACGGAACAAATAATCCGAGTTTCGATGGAATTTTATAAATCCGGTCTACTGGGTCAGTAACTACGCGGCCACATTCCCTGCGGCCCAGGAAGGCGCGAGGGCTTCGATCAGCTTGGCCGATGATTCTTCGGCTTTCTTCAGCATGTCCAGCTTTTGCAAAGGCTCATCGCCGATACAAACCAGAACGCCGAGTAGAGTGGCTTCATCTTTAATCGGCAGCGCCGTTACGCATCCGGGAAGATCCTTGATCTTCAGCTCGGCAAAAAAACTTTTATGCGCCGGTGAATCGACCAGGTAGCCATGATAAGGAAGTCTGGTCTTATGCAGAATTCGGAAGAACGTGGGGAAGGCCAGATCGACGCCAATCCCTTTGCCGCCGTTGTTCGGTTTCATGGTCGAATCCCATTTGTGCAGGATGGCTCGCCCACCTTCACAACGCATTAAAAAACAATTTTTATATAATCCACGCAGCTGCGTGAAGGTCTCGTCGGCGATCTGACTGATCTCCGCTGCGCTGAACGCGGTGGCCATTTTTTTCTGACCCGCCGCCGCCGCCGCCGCCGGCTTCGGGACCGGCGGCTTGGAGCCGGCTTTGGGCTGTGCCACCGGCACGGGCGGAGTTGGAGCTCTCGGCGCCTCTGACTCGGGCGGTAGCTCAGCCAACTGGCTTAAATCCAGTCCCGTGTGCATGCGCGAACCTTCATCCTCGGCGTCCGTTTCCACGTCAGCCGCGGTTTGATAGACCTCTGCAACCATTGATTTGTCCTCGTCTTCGGAGCCGGGCAAGGGCGGCGTAGGCGCTTTGGCCACGGGCTTCGGGGCCGTCTCTTCTTCCTGCTGACCAGAATAGAGTTCGTCTTTGTTTGGTTCTTTGTGTTGGAAGATA
Organism: Bdellovibrionales bacterium; assembly: GCA_022842925.1. GTDB lineage: Bacteria > Bdellovibrionota > Bdellovibrionia > Bdellovibrionales > UBA1609 > JALHOQ01. The sequence continues at coordinate 6,826 of JALHOQ010000112.1, read as the reverse complement.
TTGTCGCCTTCGAGGTTGTCGAGCGAAAGCTTAAACGGCTTTACTACCGTCACAACCTGCGAAGTTTCCATGCCGATCGGCATCTCGGGGGCTGTAATTAGGCCGGCGCTGGTGCCTTCGCTCGGCGCCATAAACTTGTACCAGGCGTCTTTCAGCGTGCGAGCGTCGGCCAGAACGCAGCGGAAACCCGGCTCATCAAAATCAGGCGGAGGTTCAACACAAGCGACGAGAGTTACATTCTCCCATTTTTCCACCGGAAAGAACCAGGGCGACCATTCGCGCCCACCGGGAGAGACCTCTTTATGAAGCTGCAGGGCGACCGCGGAATCAAAGGTCTGAGCGAAATACTCCGCGCGCACCACGGGTAATTCGTAGCGGCGGGTGGCCCAAGCGAGGAACAGTTCGGGCGAGATATGACCCTCTTGTAGGCACCAAACGAGAATGGGCACCCCATCGGGGGCTAAAGCGCTCCACTCATTGAGCTTTTCCGGATCGATTTGGAGGGCTTCCACCCAAGTTTCAGCGACAGACATTCCCAAATTCTTGTCGGATGTTGAGGGGTTGCCCTTAATGAAGCCGCCTTGTAACTAGACCTCCGCCATGCTAGAGATGCGTTGTGTTAAGAACCGTATATTTCGATCACAACGCAACGACTCCCTTGCATCCGGGCTTGATGAGTTTGGTGCCGGACTGGCTCAAAGACTGGGGCAATCCCAGTTCGATTCATTGGGCGGGTCGGGGTCCAAAGGCTTTACTCCGCGATGCCCGAAGTCAAGTGGCTCGCCTGATTGGGTGTGAACCTCTCGAACTGATTTTCACCAGCGGTGGCTCAGAAGCGAACAATCTCGCGATCAAAGGCCTACTGCCCGAGCGTCCAGTCGGGGGTCGGGATCAGATCCTGATTTCGGCGGTCGAACACCCCAGCGTGCGCAAGACGGCCGAATTTATGATCACTCGCGGCTACCGGGTCGAGATTCTACCCGTGAACCGAGAGGGTGAGCTGGATGTGGATCGCTTCGACGATCTTTTAAGTGAGAAAACGGCGCTGGTGTCGGTGATGCTCGCGAACAATGAAACGGGCCATCTCTTTCCCGTGGCCCGATTGGCTGAACAGGCCCGACTCAAGGGTGCGCGAATTCACTGCGATGCCGTGCAGGCGCTGGGAAAAATTCCCATCAATGTTAAGACTCTCGGTGTGGACGCCGCCACGTTCTCAGGACATAAATTTTATGCCTTGAAGGGCTGCGGTGCTTTGTACGTGCGCAAAGGTTTAAGTCTGTCGACCCAAATTCATGGCGGTGGGCAAGAACGCGGGCGCCGGGCCGGAACCGAGAACGCGCTCGCCATCGCTTCTCTGGGATACATGTGCACTCAAGCCGATAGGATTTTTACTGAGGCTCTGCGCCTACGCCAGCTGCGCGACCATCTGGAAAAACGGATTTTAAGTGAAATCGCCGATGTGCAGGTCACCGGTGGCAGTGGCACACGGTTGCCGAATACCTCGAATATGACTTTGAAGGGCGTCGACGGCGAAACGCTGCTGATGAATTTAGACGTGCACGGATTTGCCGTGAGCACGGGGGCCGCCTGCAGCTCGGGTAATCCGGAACCCTCGCCGGTGCTGCTGGCCATGGGATTGACCCGCGCCGAGGCGCAGACATCATTGCGCTTAAGTCTCGGATGGGGCAATTCTCACGAGCAGGTAGAAGAGTTCGTCGACGTATTGAAGGCGACGGTTCAGCGTCTGCGCGGGTTTCAGCATGGTGCGGAGCAGTTTTATGGCGTATAAATTCGGTGAAAGCAAAAAGGGACGGGTTCTGGTCGCCATGAGTGGCGGGGTGGATTCCTCCGTCGCCGCGGCCTTATTGGTCGAGCAAGGCTACGATGTGATTGGCGCCACCATGCAGGTCTGGGATTACTCCACCGGCAACTGCGATATCCAAGAGGGCAACGGTACATGTTGTTCTTCAACTGACGTGGACGACGCCCGCGCGGTGGCCGATCGCCTCGGCATTCCGTTTTATGTGATCAACTGCGAAGCCAAGTTTCAGGCCTATGTGATCGACGATTTTATTGGATCTTATCTTGAGGGTCGAACCCCGATCCCATGCGCGAACTGCAATACCTATTTGAAGTTCGATCATCTGATTCAAAAAATGAAAGAGCTGAACTGCGATTACCTGGCGACGGGTCACTACGCTCGGATGGAAAATGTCGACGGCGAGTACAAGCTGATTTCGTCGACTGATGATTGGAAGGATCAGACGTATTTCTTGTTTACGCTGCAACCTGAGATTCTAAAATACATTCTGTTCCCGGTTGGACATTTAAAGAAGCCGGAAGTAAGAAAAATCGCCGAGGAAAAGAATCTAGTCGTGGCCAAGAAAAAGGATTCCACCGGAATCTGCTTTATCGGACCCGGCGGATACGCTGAGTTTATCGCCGAACGAGTGGCCAAGGATTTGCTCAAGCCCGGGGTTTTAAGGTTGTATCCGAGCGGCGAGGAACTGGGCCGCCACGATGGCATTCATAATTTTACCTACGGGCAGCGCAAAGGACTTGGAATAGCGACCGGATCACCTGTTTATGTGGTGAAAATCGACCCCGCCTCGAACGATGTTTGGCTCGGCGAGGAGAAGCATCTTTATTCTTCTACTCTAACCGTAAAGAATACGAACTGGCTCGACGAAGTGAAAGAGGGCGACGAGTACTCGGTCAAAATTCGCTTTCAACATAAAGGCGCTGCCGCTCGCGTGAAGCAGGTCCGCGGTGGCGAAGTGGATCTGGAGTTTTGCGAACCGCAACGGGCCATCACGCCGGGCCAGGCCGCCGTATTTTATAAAAGCAAACAGCTTGTGGGCGGCGGCTGGATTTTATGAAATTTCAGATTCACACCTTCGGTTGCAAGGTGAACACCTATGACTCAGGTCTGTTGCAATCGCGTCTTCAGAAGGACGGTTTTGAGGCGACGAAGAGCGCGCCGCACATCCATATTCTCAACACCTGTGCGGTAACCAAAGAGGCCACCAAAGAAGCGGTTAAGACGGCGCGGAAGTTGAAGATCAAAGACCCCAATGCCTTGGTGGTGGTGACCGGTTGTTCGGCGCAAGTCGACACGGGCGAATTCGAGCATGTTCCGGGGGTCGATCTGGTTGTGGCCAATTCGCATAAAGGCCAGCTCGAGCAGCTGATTCGAAAGTACTATTCGGGTGAGTTGCGCGAGCGCATTCATAAATCCAATATTTTTAAAAAAGAAGACTTGGAAGCGGGCGGTGGAGTGGAGCTGGGCCACACGCGTTCGTTTTTAAAGATTCAAGACGGCTGCAATTCGTTCTGTACGTTTTGTGTGATTCCGTTCGCGCGTGGCAAGAGCCGCAGTTTGACGGTGAAAGAAATCGTGGCGCGAATTGGTGAGCTTGTGGCTGGCGATGTGAAGGAAGTCGTTTTGACCGGCGTTCATATTGCCGACTACCGCGATGGCGAGCTGGTGCTGGATGATTTGGTTGAGCAAGTGCTGGAACGCACGGCTGTTCCGCGCCTACGGCTTTCAAGCCTAGAGCCATTAGAAGTGAGCGATCGCCTTCTGGATTTGTACGCTCGTGAGCCTCGGCTGTGTCGACATTTTCATATGAGTATTCAAAGCGCCAACTCTAAAGTTTTAAAAGAAATGAAGCGCCAATACACGGCCGAGGCGGTGGAGAGTTCTTTGTGTGCGATCGCTGAGCGGGTGCCGGGAAGTTTTGTCGGCATGGATGTGATTGCAGGCTTTCCGGGTGAATCGGACGACGAGTTTCTCGACTCCTACCAGCGTCTGGAGCGGTTGCCATGGACTCGTTTGCACGTCTTTCCTTATTCGGAGCGTCCGGGCACATTCGCCGCCCGCCGCAAGGACCTAGTCGATTCAACAGCCATCCATAAACGCGCCGCCATGCTGCGCGAACTTTCCGATGCCCGATACACGGCCACACTCCAATCTCAGATCGGCCAAACCAAGCAGGCCTTGGCTCTGCGCTCCGGAAAGCTGATCACCCGTGATTTTTGGAACGTGGAGCTTGAGGGCGGCGCGAAACCGGTTGTGAATGAGGAGCTCCTCGTTCAAATTAAAGGCATTCAGGGGGAGTGCTTGGTCGCAACGGGTCTGTGAGACTTCTTCAGCGCCGCCAAGCCACACGAATATGCCAATCGCATTGATTCTACTCTCACTTTTCGTTGGCGGCTGCTCAACCAGTCCTAAGAAGCTTGCCGATCGTAAACCAAAGTCCGACATGGGTTTCAAATATACGCCGCCGCAATCCGATGGCTGGTTCGAAACCGCGCCGCCGAAGGGATTAAAGGGCATCGCCTACGGGAAAAAAATAGAGGGAGTGGATGCGAAAGAACACTCAGTGATTTTTTCTGTTCGCTACGGCGCCATTGAAACCGGATTGTCGAAACCGGAGGAAGTCTTAAATTTCGTACGCATGCAAAAGGAGAATCAGCTGCAGGGAATTCGCTTCGATGTGAAGAAAGACCATTCGAAATTCGTGACCTTTAAAGGCGCCAAATGCCTCGAGTTTGATTCGCTAGTGCGCGACAAGCACGTGAACAAGAATATGACTCTGACTGGACTGTTCTGTGTTCATCCCGATGACCATCGCCGCTTCGTCGATATCTCGTATTCCCAGCGCCACGAGCAAGCTCGCTTGGATCTGGATATTGTTGAGGAGGGTCGGGAGTTTATCCAGAGCGTCTCGTTCTTGCCGATCTTGAAGAAGGGGCGGGCGTCGAGGTAGATGGCCCCAGCTTTGCCCGGGCAAAGCTGGGTATCTGAAGTGGAGGTTGCACGTGGAGTTGACCGGATGGCGGATCTTTTGCAATCGCCAATCGAAATTCTATTAAATGATCCAGGTTTGAGATTTATTGAATGTATTACGCTCTGGTTGTTAAATTATTAGTCTTTCTATATTGCGGACTTGCTGCCGGATCACTCTTCGCTCACTCCTCTAGTGAGCTTGACCGCGATCACTATTCAGGTTTGGAGCTGAAAGATTTAGCCCGAGACGTCGTCGATTCGGAAAACGGAACGCTGATTATGGTTCCGGAGGACTACCAGGAACCGAATGGTCGATTAACTCCGCTCTATTTTGCGCGCCCTTTTGGATGGGACTCCTCAAGACCGACGGTCATTCTTTTTCTAGGAGGACCTGGAGAGACCTTCCACGGATATTTAGAACGGTTTCGGGTGCTCGTTGCGGAGGGTTTCAATCTTGTACTCTTCGACAATCGAGGCTCCGGCTTTTCTCGACCTGACAATCCAGTGGTCTACCAAAAGGAGCGATATCTCAGTTCCTTGACGACCGCGCTCGACGCTGAATCCATTCGGCGGTTTTTGGGGATTCAAGTTTGGTCAGTTATGGGCGGATCCTATGGCTCTATTCCTGCCACGATTTATTCGAGTTTGTTCCCTAATCACACTCGCGCGACAGTTTTGGCCGGAACTGTTTTTTTGGACCAAGGGGGTCCTCATCTATACGACCTGAGGCAGGCTAAGTTTGAGAATTTGCTCGAAGATGTTTCGCTTCCCGGCCGTTTGATTTACCGAGAGAGGATTCGTCAAAAAATAGAGAGCCAATTCGCTTATAATGGATCAGTTCAACTCGATTCTTTTGTGAAATATATTGTGAAGCGGAGATCAGACTCGATTCAGAGAGGTAGGGCTCCGACGGTTCTAGATCGTCTGCAAATGAACGATCTTCTGGCTGAGTTTAGGAAGAGGGAGCTGGGATTGAAGCCGACCCAACCGATTTCACTACGAAATTATCCTCTGTCGACGCCAGTGACCTATATCCATGGCACTCATGATCCCCGCACGCCGATCGAAGGAATGCAATTGCACCATGACCACGTGGCAAATGGGCTCCGTCAGATCGTAAAACTCGAGGGGTGGGGCCATATCACGTTGAGCTTACTTCCTCCGCAATTGATCTCACATCTGTTGCATGGCGGGCGAATCCAGGACTTTGAGCATTTCCGATGTGCTCAGCTTTTACTTCGAATAGCGAACTAACTTGGCGTTAACCAAGCCCTGTCGTTCGGCCTTTCTGGCCTATAGGTTGCAAACCGAACCGTGTGCGATCAGCCAGAGTGAATTTATCCATAGTCATAAGCCTATTTTTGTTCCTCTCGGCGCCTGTTTGGGCTGCGGGAGCGGAAGCGCACCCCTGCATCCAAGCTTTAGAAAAACCGGCCAAAACGGCCGCAGCTCAGGCCCAGTGGAAAGCCGAAACCCTAAAGGCGATTGAGGCCCTCTCACATCATATCGCGCTCCAAGGACTGTATAAGGACCCGGTCATGCTTCTCACCCGAGGCAACTCGGGCTCTGGTAAGTCGTGGATCTTGGCTAACGGGGATCACAAAGTGATTCAACGCCTGAATCTCAAATCCTACTTCGCCGCGGCCGGGGAGGCCGGAATCAATAACCCGGACTCTCTCAAAGCGTTGATTCAAAAACGCGATGGTTCGAGCAGTCAAGAAGCCCATGAAGAAGGCTCCGCCCTCAGTAAGGAGATCGTCAGTGCCGCGATCAAACAGCGACTCAATGTGATCGTCGACAAACGCTTTCTTACAGTGGATTCCATTTCCTCAACCATAAAGGAAGCCAAACGTCTGGGTTACCGGGTGATTGTACTCGACGTGGACGCGGATTTGGATACGTCAATCCTGCGGATCGGCTCGCGCGAGGTTGGCGGTTCATCTCCGAGCGTGCCCTTTCAGCCGATAGCTGAAGGATTTATCGAGGCCCGAGCCCATCGTACCGCGATTGCTCAGCATGAACAGATCGACGAGT
>JALHOQ010000111.1 GCA_022842925.1 Bdellovibrionales bacterium | reverse complement strand
AAAATGGGCCTTAAGTCCGTCGCGATCTACCGCGACGGCAGCAAAACCCTGCAACCCCTATGCGCGGAATGCTGAGGTCCGTCTGCCTATTTAAAAGTGGCGATAACGGCGGCCCATTCGACTTGGGAGGCATTGTCGTGAATCCAGGATACGGATTGGGTGCCTGTGCTGGTGACCGTTTTATACACTCCACTGTAGCCAACAATCGCGTTGCTGTCTTGTTGAACTCCGATTTGCGTAAAGCCGACGGGGACATTGATATTAATATTAGTATCGGTCGTTGAATCTACGGCTGCCGCGAAGACAATCTCATTCGCCTGCGTGGTAGTTGCCGTCGGGCCGACGTTGGCGTCGCCGGTGGTAGTGCCCGCTGCAGTCGCAGTTTGATCGAGCGGGCTTGCGCTAAGACCCGTGACCTCAGAGGCGTTCCAGACCCAGTAGTTCCCCGCGCCTTGGCTGCCATCGACCGTAATTGTGAATGAGCCGGAAGGAGAGCTGATATTGGAGGCGTAGTAGATCGCGGTGACCGCGTTCCCTATCCCCCCGGCGCGCTTGGCGGCCAGTTGATAGGTATTGCCTTGGTTGTCGGTTACTCCTGTAATATCCACGGGCCCGGTACTATTCCAAATCGCAACGGTGACTACAATTGTATTACCGGTCGCAGGCAAATTGTCGAAGCTGCCGCTTGAAGTGTCGACGCTTGCGTTGGTGAATTTCGGGCTGGTCTGAACAACTCGAATTGGCGTGACGGGTGGCCCGTTGGCAGGATTCAGAGCATAGACGTCTGAACCCCAAAAGCCGGATGCTATCGTGGATGTGAAATCGCTAACCGATCCCGCCGTGGCATACTCTCGGTCGGACATGCGGGTAGCCCATGTCCCCGTTTGCCGGTTCGTGAATCCAGCGGGCAAGGTCGGATTGCCAACACCCGATGCGATTCCGATCACCCGGCAGTAATTATAGCTCGTAGTACCGCCCAGGTTTGTCACAGTCGTCCCGGTACTATTGTTGGTCGTGTTAAAGGCCATTGGCGTATACGGCGAGACATTCCGATACGCGGCCAGAATGCCGTAGGCATCCCCCGAGGCCGTGCCGAATCTAAAGGTAAAGTTGGCCGCCGCGGCGTCCGCAACCGTGGCAATTTTGTAAAAATTGTGAACGGTATAACTGTCGTAGGTATAAGTTGAAAGCGCAGTCCATCCGGAGTTGGCTGGTGGCGAAGTGACGCTTGCGTTATTTTTGTTTATCCATGCTAGAAGGATATCTCCTTCTTGAAGACCAGCCGGTTTATTCAGAGTGAACGTATTTCCGCTCGAACTTAAAAGAGTACTGTGAGCGACGTACGTAGGGCTTTGAGCACTCTCGAGATAGATCCCATTTATTTCGGAGGCCGTAAGATCCCGACTGTAAAAGCGGACGTCGTCTAACCGGCCATCGAGTTGGTTTACGGAGCCATTATTCCCGCCGAGAATGAGGCTTCCATCGGCCGCATATAGACTTCCCGGAGTATCGGAGTCCGTCTGAAGAACCCCGTCGACGTATATGCGAGCTTGATAAGAAGAGTTCACCGTAACAGCGACGTGATACCAGGTGTCGGCATTGACGGTCACGTCACTGATCGTGTTGAAACCGGTGCCGGCGGAATTTACGGTCGTAAATGTGATTTTGTCCGCAGCAGTACCATCCATACGCAAGTAATAACCGGACCAAGGAGCGGCGGAATGGGCCATTCGCAGCATGTACATATGGGCCGTGACGTTGTCGAACTTCACCCACATGGACCAGGTGAAGGGAACGGATAGAAACACGCTACCGGTGTTAGGAATCGTCACAAGATCGTCGGTGCCGTCAAAAACGAGTCCAGTGTCGACGACGCCATTTGGTTCCGAAGTTACGTTGGCCGCCCCCGAAAATGTCCCATTAATTTGCGGCGCGCCGACGTCAACGACATTTGTACCAGTCGTCTCGTCAAACTTCCAGCGGTGGAGAGGAGCCACGCCAGACACGATCCAATTCGTGCCATTGTGAAATTGATATTGATTGCCCGCATATCTGGTCATACCGGCGCTGCCGGAACCAGCGGAGGTGACGCCCGAGTCCAATGAGCGCCAAGTGACACCGTTGCAGAACTCCGCACGTGAGGCCGTCGAATTGTATCTGAGTTGGCCACCAGTGGTGCACGATGCACCCGTGCTACCTTGGTCCAAAGAAACCCAGCTGCCATTGCCGAAAACCTGAAGAGCGCTGTTATGGTAGCGGGTCATGCCGTTGGTTTGCGCCCAAACGGTACAAGATGAGATTAAAATAGAGAATAGGGCGAATCGAAACACGTGCAACCCAAGCCTTTCCTCATCTTACTTATCGGTATTCTCTCCTCGTTTTTTGATGGAATTTCCCGAATTGAGACAGCCTTGGCCTTACCACTTATACGTGACGACGGCCGTAGAGGAATGAGTCGCATCCCCCGATTCTTCGGCGTCCTCTGGCTTGAAGGTCATGACGCCCAAACCGAACGACCAACGGCGATTGGGATAATACATTCCGTTTATGCCGAACCGCCGGGTTTTTACGTTGTCTACGATTGAGATGCTGCGTCCGGCCTCAAACCCTAAATCCCAGCGCTTAAACATATAAGTGGCCCCGAGGTAGGCGTCGCTCTTATTTAGTCCGGTCAAAGTGGTCAGCACAGTGGCCGGGACCCGACTTAATATCAGCGTGGGGATTTCGTAGAGGCGCGAGAGATCGCGATCGTAGCGATGGACTTGCCCGCCTAAAAAAAAGTTCCATTTGCGTACGGCGATCGTGCTGACTCTAAGAGAAAATCCCGAGTCTTTGATCGTTTCCTCGCCATCCCGTTGGACCAAAAGGGGAAGATTGGTAAGGCTCAGTTCCTGGCCGATAAAATCGAGACTGATGGTCCATAGCCCCGGGGCCCATGTGACTCCGATCCGGCCCCCCCTCGATTGCACGTTTTCAAGCTCCCAGCCCTCAGCCAGTAGACGAAAACTAAAGAGATTTAGGGGATCGCTTCCCCCGCCAAGCCGGTAACCTTTCGTCACAATCTCATTCCCGCTATCGTCGCTGGCCAAGGTGGCGGTGCGGTCGAATCCGGCTTCAAGCTGCCAGTTTCCGGGAAGGGATAAGCCTAAAGAAATCGCGGCGTCCGTATATTGATCTTTGCCGACGCCACCTTGTGCGGAGACGAAAGAGGGAAGCCGGAAGAAATCGTCTGCCGCGGAGGCAAAGTGGGTTTGAAAAATCAGGGCGAGCGGGAGGAGGATTCGCCGCATATTAGTTGCGTAAGCGCCTGCGGATGCGCAGCCGTTGCTCGGGAGTCAATCGCCGCCATTCGATCGCCCGGTCACGATAGCGCTGGCGTTGCTCGGGTGAAAAGGACTTCCAGCGCTGAAACGAGGTGCGCAAACGGTTTCGATCCGAGTCGGAGAGCTTGCGCCAGCGCTGGATGTTCGCACGAATTCGTTGCTGCCGTTCAGAGGGGAGCTTATTGAACCGCTGATAAGCTTCACGCAAGCGTCCCCGCTGTTCTGGCGTGAGATTTTTATACTTTTCCCAGCGCTCCTTAACCAGGGCTTGTTGTTCAGGCGTCAGGCTACTCCACCGCGCCTGAAGATCGGCCTCGGGCGCCTGAGCTAGTGAACGGCTCGAAAAACCGGCCAAAACCATAAAGGTCACGAAGTCTCGTCTATTCATCGCCCTTTCCCTTCTCATCGCCATCATCTTGGTTGGCCTGCTCAACGGTCTCCAGGTCTTCGACCAGTTCCCACTCGGCTTCGTTCTCGAGCACGTCCATCGCTAAGAGCAAATCCAGGTTTTTCAGCATTTCGGGGTCTAGCCGTTCTGCCATTCATCCAGCTCCTCTAAGATTTCGATTACATCCAGATCTTCTAGCGTTTCCAAATCCAAGGCTTCATCGTCGGCCAGATCGAGAAACATTTCCTCGCCGGGCAGGGTGGGATCTCGGCGCACCACCAACCGGTAGCCGCCCATAACGGCGGCCAACGCCAAACTGACTCCCGCGAGCTGCAGCCACCAGCGGCGCGAACCCCGGAGTGTTTTCATCTCCGTCTCAACCCGAGCCTGAACGGCCGCGCTGACATTATCTGGCGGCTCTTCTTTTAGGAAGTCCTCCCAGCGTTTCACCGGCCACCTCGAATTTTCTTTTCCATCGCGGCGCGGGCCCGAAAAAGCAGCGATTTAACTGAAGACTCGCTCACATTCATTTGCGCGGCGATCTGATCGTAAGACAAATCCTCGGTCAGCCACAACACAAGGGCCAGCCTTTGAGAGTCGGGAAGTTCATCTAGCGCCGCGCGCACGCGAGCGACTTCGCTTCGAGCCAGGATTCGTTCTTCAAACTCGCCCGGCGTCGTCGCTCCCGCTTGGGCCACACCGTCTTCGTTCTGTATCTCGGCCGAATGGTCGTGATCGCGCAAATAATTGAACGCGGTTCTTCGGGTGACCGTATAAAGCCACGATTTAAGCGCACCATCTGAACGGTAGCTGGACGCCATTCGCACGACGCGAATCCACACTTCCTGCGACACCTCTTCCGAAGTGCCGCGGTTTTTAAGCAAGCGTAACGAGTAACCGAACACGTGGGCGGCATAGCGGCGATACACCTCTTGAAACGCTTTGTGGTTTCCTTGCGCGATCCAAGTCATAAGTTCACCGTCTGTCGCCTCATTCATCCCTTAAAGGTTATTCACCGCGGGTTTGCTCGTCATGTTTTTCTTTCTCGATCTTTTCGCTTTGGCGGTCCTGCGCCTTTTCGAGTCGGGCTTTTTCTTCGGCCGTGACGACCCCGTCTTTTTCAGCCCGGCGTTCGAGCCGGCGGACGTGCCTCTGCCCGGCACGGAGTTTGGCCGCCTCTTGGCGAGTCAGGTCCCCATCGCGGACCCCTTCATGGACGCGGGCTCGCTGCCGAATTTGGCGGCGATCTTCGCGGCCGGCAAAGGCGGGTAGTGAAAAAGCCACAGCTAAAACAATTGTGATCACGTTCGAAAGCCTCATGGTACCTCCCGAGGGTTGTTAAAGAATTAGACCCGAAAACCTGGCCAAAGTTGCGGTGGAATTCAGAAGTAGTTTGCCGAGTCCTTTCAACCACTTGCGACGCGTCGTGTTCACTTGCTCGCGTAGCGCCTCTACGATACGGTCTTGGAACATGTCTCAAAATGAGTGGCGCGACTTCGATTTATTCAATCCTTCGGATGAACACAAAATGCTCCGTCAGACCGTTCGCGATTTTGTCGCGAGTGAGGTGGAGCCCCAGGCGGCCGAATTCGACCGCAAAGAGCAGTTCAATCTTCCCTTGCTGAAACGCTTAGGGGAGTTGGGTCTACTCGGCATTACGGTGCCGGAAGCCTATGGCGGGTCGGGCATGGACATCGTCGCGGCTGTGATCGCGCACGAAGAACTTTCCACCAGCGATCCGGGTTTTTGCCTGGCCTATCTCGCCCATGCGATTTTGTGCGCCAACAATGTGGCCGTAAACGCCAGTGAAGAGCAGAAGAAAAAATGGCTGCCCAAAATGTGCAGTGGTGAATGGGTCGGCAGCATGGCCATGTCGGAGCCTCATGTGGGCACGGATGTGCTTGGAATGAAAACGACTGCCGTTAAAAAAGGCTCAGCCTATATCGTCAACGGCCGCAAGATGTGGATCACCAATGGCTGTGTGGATGACAAGGGTACACCCGGCGATTGCGTTTTAGTTTACGCCAAGTCCGGAGAAAATGGGGGTAAACCCACCATTTCCACTTTTCTCGTCGAAAAAGGTTTTGCTGGTTTTTCGGTTGGACAAAAAATTCGCGACAAATTGGGAATGCGTGCATCTAACACGGCCGAGTTAGTTTTTGAGGATTGCGAAGTCCCGGCCGGCGGCCTGATCGGCCAAGAGGGCGACTCGCTTTTGCATATGATGCGCAATTTGGAAGTCGAGCGACTCACTCTCGCTGCCATGAGTATTGGCATTGCCCGCCGCTCGATCGAGATCATGGTCAAGTACGCCAATGAGCGCGAGGCCTTCGGCAAACCGCTCGGGGCCTTCGGCCAAATTCAAAAAATGATCGCCGAAAGCTACGCTGAGTACCGGGCAGCCAAAACCTATGTTTACGATACGGCCCGCCGCATGGACTTGAACGAAGAGGGGCAGCGCCTCGATTCCGACGGAGTCAAATTGGTGGCCGCGACCATGGCCAAGAATGTGGCCGACCGAGCGATTCAAGTTCTCGGCGGGTACGGTTATGTCGGCGAGTACGTTGTGGAGCGTCTGTGGCGCGACGCCAAGCTGATTGAAATCGGCGGCGGCACCCTCGAGGCACATCAGAAGAATATGACTCGCGATCTGGTCAAAGCCGACCTGCAGGCGGTTCTTTAGGTCAGTTCGATTCTAGCCCGCGAAACTTCTTAAGAGACGACAGAACCAACTCCCGACCGGCCCACTTGCACTTGAGAACCGACAAGAACATAAACACGCCGCCCAGCTTGCGGTCGAGAAACACGATTTCGCGCGGGGGAGCCCGTAGCTTATAGCTGAACGCCACATGCTTCACTTGCTCGGCTACGCGTTTCGGCAAATCCGAAGCACCCCAATCGTAAGCGCCTTCGACGTGAAACGGCTCGCACAGCTGGTAGCAGAGTTTCACATAGTCCTCGACGAGCTGAAGAGAATCCTCGGGCTTCAGCAGGCCTAAGCCACGACCGCCTTTTTCTACAAGACGGGCTTCGCGGGTCACTCCGCCCATCATCAGATTCTGGTAGTGCGACAAAAATTCGTCCGGCGCCTCGCGCATGGCTCCGAAGTCGAACAGAATTAGCTTGTCTTCACTCGAGCCCACTTCAACCAGATAATTGCCAAGGTGCGGATCCGTCTGAACGACCTTAAAGTCGAGCAGTTCCCGCAAATACAAATCGAAATAAGCCTCGCCGAGTTGATTTCGCCGCTCGAGCGGCAAGGATTGAACCTGCGGGTCGTCGGCACGAACGCCGCTCATAAATTCAGTCGCAAGAACCCGTCGTGTCGAATAGCGGGGATAGGTTTTGGGCACAAGGTAGCGGCCGTCACCGGCCAGCCATTCGCGAAACTTGTCGACGTAACGGATTTCAAAAGTGTAGTCGATCTCCTGCATAAACATTTCGCGAATTTCCGCAAGGAGGTGCTCGAGCCGCAAGCCACCGGGAAAAATTCCGGGCAGAGCTAAAATCACCTTCAACAGCTTCATATCAGAGTCGATGGCCTCTTCGACCCCCGGATACTGAATCTTTAAGGCGATGATCTCGCCCGTGGCGCGAATTTTCGCTTTGTAAACCTGGCCGATGGAGGCCGACGCCAGCGAGGTCTCATCGATATCGAGCTCATCTACCCGCTCGGGACCGAGTTCATTCAGAAGCTGGCGCTCCATCGCGGGCCACGACAGGGGTTGGGCTTGAGCCTGCAGGTTTTTGAGCAGATCGTTCACTTCCTTCGGGAACAAGCTCTCCCCGTAGAGCGACAACGTCTGGCCCACTTTCATGGCCGAACCTTTTAGGCGCCCAAGTTCTTGCACCAATACTTCGATATTCGCCAGTCCGCCTCCGGCGGCGAAACGGCCGGCCCTGATCGAGGCGCGCGCGAGTGAGAGCCCGCGATTGAATAAACTGGTGGACAAGGATTGGTCTTTCTTTTGCGGCATTGGTCAAGTTATGCCATAGTTTCCTCACTATGACCAAGGCTCACCTACTCACCATTGGTACAGAAATTACATCGGGCGAAGTGGTCAACTCCAACGCCTCTTGGCTGTCACAGAAATTGGAAACCTTCGGCATCCGGGTCCAGTCGCATTTGACCGTACGCGATCAGCGTGAGGAGCTTTTGAACGCTCTCCGTTGGCCCCTTCAAGCGCCCGGCGATGGTGCCGAAAATGAACCATCTTTAATATTTGTGACTGGAGGTCTAGGGCCGACGTCCGACGATCTGACCCGCGCCTGCATGGCGGACCACCTCGGGGTGAAACCGGAATTCGACTCCGAAGTGTGGGCCGGTCTCAATTCTATGTACGAACAGCGAGGCTTGCCCGTTCGCGAAGCTCATAAGCATCAATGCTGGTTCCCCAAAGGTAGTGAACGCCTTAGCAATCCGGTCGGAACGGCGCTTGGTTTTTATTGTTTGGCTCATCGGTCTCCGGATCACCCGCGAACCGCGCACTACTTTGTGTTGCCCGGGCCGCCGCGCGAACTCGAAGGAATGTTTCACAAAGAAGTTCTACCGCGTTTGATCGGCATTGTGCCGAAGTCCGATTTAGTTTGGCATCGCTGGACCGTTTTTGCCGTGCCAGAGAGTGAAGTGGCGGAACTGGTGGAGCCGTTGATCGCGGGCTCCGGCTTGGAAGTTGGCTACCGAGCGCAGGTGCCCTATGTGCGGGTGAAGCTGTTTGCCAATAGCGAACGGCACAAAGATGTCCTCGCCCGGGTCAGCCGGGTTTTGGCGCCCTCGTTGGTTGCGGAGAGTGTCGACGGTGTGCCGGGAGCCAATCACGATTTAGCTGAGCAGTTGTTCGAAGTTTGGCCCGATTCTCAAATTCGAGTTCTCGATGAAGTGAGCGAAGGGTATTTAGTCCAGCGACTCTATTCCGCTCGCCGAAGCTTAGGTGGAAATACGGAAGTTCGGCTGGAACCAGGTGGCCTCGAACTTCGCCCTACGGTTGAGGGTTTTCAGGTGGAGCTGTCCAGTTCACGCGGGCAAAAAGTTTTTGCGCAGAAGCTCCCGTTTAAAATGGCCCTCGACTCGGATCGGGGCCGTCGAGCCGCGGCCGAATGGGCACTATGGCTGGCCGTGCGCGCGCTTAAAACGCCCTAAGTATTCTGTAAGATTCTGACCCTTGCATTTCACCCCCGGGGTGCTAAGACGGACCCATGTGGTTTGAGGGAGCGGAAAAAAAATTCGAAATCGTTTCTAAAGGCGCCCAGCTCAGGAAGCGCGGGCTTCCGTTCTGGCAGAAAACCGTGGAGCTGGCCGGAGCTAAGATTCTATCGTCCATCGAGAATGAGCAAACCTTAGCCTTTTTGTTATCGGAATCGAGTCTTTTTGTATGGGACGACCGCATGACCATGATCACGTGTGGCCGCACGAGCTTGGTGAACGCCGCCGCGTTTTTAATTGACCAGCTCGGGCCCGAGAATGTCGACTTGGTCACCTTTGAACGCAAAAACGAATTCTATCCGCACCAACAGAGCACGGATTTCCTGAAAGACGTTCAGACCCTGCAGCAGCGCTACAAGGGTAAAGCTTTCCGATTTGGACCTCCCGATGAACACCATCTTTTTCTTTTTCATGGCGAAAAGGAATTTTTGCCAGAAGACGCCGACTGCACCCTCGAAATCCTGATGTACAACTTGGAAGGCCCAGCCCGCGAATTGTTTATGGGCAGTCAGACCTTGGAACGAATCCGCGAGATTATTCGCATGGAAACGATTTTTCCGGAATTTCGTATCGACGACTATCTGTTCCAGCCGTGTGGTTACTCGGCCAACGCGATTAAGGACGAATTCTACTTTACCATCCACGTCACGCCCGAGGAACACGGTTCCTATGTGAGCTTCGAAACTAATGTCCGCCTGGGCGACCGTGTGGGGGACTTGATTCGTAGCGTACTGGAGGTTTTTCAACCCCGTTCGTTTGATGTCGTCTATTTTCATCCTGAGAAGGAGTTAAAGGCGATCGATGTGCCGCCCTTTATTCAGCGGAATTACGTGCGCCAGTCCTTGAGCTGCGGTTATGAGGTCGGATTTTCAAGTTATTATTTGAAATCCGCCGACGCTGTGTTAGCCGTTCCCCTGGAGGCGAACCCGTGACCGAGTGGATCGAAGAAAATTACAAAGAAGGCCTAAGCTTCCGCCTGGGCCTGAAAAAGCTGCTTTTTCGCGAGCAATCACCCTACCAGAAGGTGGAGGTCTTCGAGAGCTCCCATCACGGCCGGGTTCTGCTGAATGATGGCGCCTTTATGCTCTCCGAGCGTGATGAGCGGATCTATCATGAGATGATGGCGCATGTTCCATTAAGCGTGCACACAAACCCTCGCCGGGTTCTGATCATCGGGGGCGGGGATGGCGGTACCGCCCGAGAAGTTTTGAAGCACACCAAGGTCGAGAAATGCACCTTAGTTGAGATCGATCAGCTGGTGGTAGATGCCTGCCGCAAATATATTCCACAGACGGCAACCGTGTTCGATGACTCCCGTATGAATCTGGTAATTGGCGACGGCGTGTCTTTTGTGCGCGACTCGCGTGAAGTGTTTGATATTATTCTGATCGATAGCACCGATCCCAACGGCGCTGCCGAACCTCTATTCGGTGAGGAATTTTACACCAATATCTCCCATCGACTCGCTATGGACGGGATTGTGATTGCACAGGGGGAGAGCCCCTTCTACGAGGCCGACACTCAGGCTCGACTCCTGCAGATCGCCAACCCCCATTTTGACTGGGTGACGATGTACAACTTCACCAATATGACCTATCCGGGCGGGCTTTGGTCGTTTCTGTGGGCGTCGAGAGGCCGCCATCCTTTGCGCGATATGCATCATGTGAAGGTTTCCGGCTGCACCTACTACAATTCCGAGATTCACTGGGCCGCCTTCGCTCTTCCCGAAGCGCAACGTCAGAACTTAAGTAAATGGACCAAGATTTAACTGGCTTTACGCCAGAGCATATTATTAAAACCCTCGCCCCTATGATGACCGAGGAGAGGCGGCAGCGTTTAGACGAGGTGGCCGCCGTACGCTCGCTTCGCTTGGTGTCCGTGCTTGAAAACATTTACGACCGCGGCAATGTAAGCGCGGTCATGCGCTCGTTTGAGGCCTTCGGTTTCTTGCAAATGCATTTGGTCGACCAACCCGGTTCGAAATTTAAAGCCGCCAACCGAGTCACCCGTGGCGCGGAAAAGTGGCTCGACGTCCACAAACACGCGAACGCCCGCGACTGCGTCGAAAAGCTGCGTGCCTCCGGCTATCAGATTTGGGCGACAGATCTCAACACAGAGTATTCCATCACGAACATCGATTGGACCAAGCCGACCGCGATCGTCTTGGGCAATGAGAAAGACGGCACCTCGAAGGAGATGCTCGACATTGTCGACGGTAAGTTTCGCGTTCCCATGCTCGGGTTCTCGCAGAGCTTCAATATTTCGGTCGCGGCGGCGCTGATTTTCTACCACGCCCGCCGCGAGTTCGACCACCTGCCCGGGCAGGCGAGCGTAAGCGAAGAACAAAAACGCCAGATTCTCGTAAACTATTATTTGCGCTGTTTTGATAACCCCGAAAAATTGCTTTAGGTGCTCGTCGACTTTATGCTTTTTTG
>JALHOQ010000110.1 GCA_022842925.1 Bdellovibrionales bacterium | reverse complement strand
TCAAAGTTCAAGGGCCCGAAAGCTTGCGCGGTCTGAAATTCGGCGCGCGCCGTTCCGCTGGCGGCGACGAGGTCATGTTACGAGAATTTTTACGTCAGCAGGGACTTCAACCCGGCCGAGACGTGCGGATCATTCCTGACATTCAGGACGACGTCTTTGGCGAAATGCTGGCCGCCCGGCAGATCGACGGCGCTTACGGACACGTGCTATCGATTCGCAAATGGATTCAAAAATATAAATTCCCCGTCTACATCCACCGGCCTCTCAATTGGGTCAATCCGGAGTTGAGTAACAGTGTCTTGGTTTTTTCGAAGAAGTTCGTAGCGGAGAATCCAGAGCAGGTACAAAAAATCGTCAATGCATATGTTCGTCAAATCCGTAAAGAAAGCCGCCTACCCGAATCCGTTCGCAAGGAGCGCGATTTGAAGGGCCTTGAAATCGCAATCGATTTTGAAGGCTTGAATGTTCCCGAATACCGCCTTACGCCCTTTGTGCAAACGGACCTGTTAAACGAGTGGCAGGATTTTCTGGTGACCCATGAGGCACTGCCTAAAAAAGTCGACCTGACGGACTTTATCGATCACAGTTTTGTGCAGAAAGCCGACCGCGAAACGCGCCTCTAAGCTGGGCGGTCTAAAACGAGACGGCGGACACTACCCGTTCGACCTCTAGACACCGTCAAATTCATGTTCATACGGGCTACTCCTATGTTCGATCCTAGATGGCGGCGAAGTTGCTCCATAATAGTGTGCGGACTTTAATAGGGGGTTATTATGGGACGGGCATGGAACGGCATTTTTCTGTCAGTTAGCGCAGCACTCACAATTGTATCATTCCAAAACTGCTCAAACGAAGTGCCAGCCGCGGCCAAATCAGGAGGCCTTAATAATTCCAGTTCGTCCCCGGTGGGGCAGCTCTCCGTACCGGCAACCGCGGTCGAAATCGAAGCCCTTCAGCTATATGAGATTAAACCTACGGGTGGCGTAAAACCTTATATTTATACTCTTGTCTCAGGCTCCGGAACTATAGATACCGCGGGCAACTTCTCTGGGCCTGCGGGCGGCGATGTGAGTGTCGTTGAAGTAAAGGACGCAAAGGATACCTCTATCGCAGTCACCATCACCACGATAGCGCCGCTACAGCTGACCCACTTGCCAATGGCACCAAAAACTACAGAAATTGTTCAACTCACTCCGAGCGGCGGTAAGCCTCCCTACAATCTTCAGCTACTGGCCGGCGTTGGCACATTGACCGGCAACATGTTTTCGCCCGGATCCCCGGCCGCTTCCACCAACTGGTTTCGCTTGACCGATTCGCGTGGCAGGCTTGTGGAGAGCTCGATCACGGTCAACGCGACACCCTCCCTAAACATTTACTATTACTTTATGACCGTCGTGAGTGAATTCAGTACCGACACCTACACCTTCTACAGCCCAAGCGATTCCGAAGCGGCCTTCGGCTACCAGCTGGGCGGCGTACGCGGAGTGCTATTCACGGAGAATGCCAATGGCCGAACACCGGTCCGCCGCTGCCGCCTTAACAACATCAATATTTACTCCTACCTAAAGAAGGGGAACTGCGCTGGCGGTTACGCTGATGCAGGAATTGTGGGTTACGTATCCGAGACGCAAGTTCCCAATTCCCGTCCCATTTATTCGAACAACACCAACGACAATTATTCCAGCGCTTGGTCTTTTACTGCCAATGGTCTGAGCCTTATGGGGTATGTGCCTAACTAGAAAAACTCAGGCTTGAGACGAAGATGCGGCCGCGGACCATCGTACGGATCTTTTTCATTTTCGCAGGCGAAGAGATTGCGCTTCATATGCGATAGCCGTAAATATTCCTCTTTCAGCGAGAAATAATCCTCGGGACGTTCATCCTTCAGATCGCGTGTTTCACCCGGGTCGGTTTTCAGGTCGTATAGACGGAGACCTTCCAGGTCCGCCACCAATTTCATCGCTCGAGAAGTCCGAACCCCACTCACGGTGCCGGCACAGTTGCGCAAAAAAACGTTTTTGCCCCAGTGTCGCATACCGGCCCTAACTGTCTCGACCGTCGCCTCAGGATAGACCAGTTCGCGAATCAGCTGGTCATGATCGGCCAAATTGTATTGGTCCGAGAGCTCCACTTTCTTTTTCAAATGCAGAAAGGGTACATGGGCCGCCATCGGAAAGCGGATCTGGTTTTCGTGCACGCCATCCGCATGCAAAAACCGGTCGTTTTCCATAAAACTTTCCCCGTGATCGCCAGTCAGCACTACGACCGTATTCCCCTTCAGCACGGGGTCGCCGTAGAGGGCGAGCACATCCTCCAGCTGCTCATCCAGATTGCGCAGTTTCAAATAGTAGGCTTCATTTAAAATTTTAAGATCACCCGCAAAATCCGCTGACTTTCGCCACGCGCTCAACAATCGCTCGTCAGTCAGCATTTGGTAGACCTGCCCAATTCGCACCTGCCGGAAGTCCGGAGCATAGCTGCGAATTGTTTTATTGCCGCGAACTAAGGTCGGATCGGCAAAGAGAGTGAGAAACAGCGGAGCTTTTTCTGGATACGCATCCGGATTGGCGAGATAGGCCTCAAGGCGCGCCGCCGACTGGGGCGAAAACTCTCTTTTCCAGAGATCCCTCTGATTGACGGTGTCGATCAGGGGAAAGTGCATGTACTTGATGTGCACGGATAGAAAAAATGGCTCGCCGGCCGACTGCATAACCATGTCGCGCAGACTTTCAAAGCCGTCGGCGTAATTCAGCTCATAGGTTCGGACTTTCTCCACCGCGTAATTCAGACTGTGATTCGCTTCGTTTTGCGGAGTGTGCTTGTTGATCGGTAAAGCGGGAATGCGCAAACTCTTGCGTTTCGCATGTGGATAGCCAAGCTGGCGCATGACGCCCACATCGATAAAGCCGGTGACATTCGTCCAGGGCAGTCCGTTCACCGCATTCGTAAACACCAAACTCTCGTCAAAAAACCGGTCCAGAACTGGAAGCGGCCGAGCGCTGGGATTATAAGCCCGAAGATGTTCCATGCGCAGCGAGCAAAAGCTGAGTACGATCACGTTGGGTGTTTTCTGCGTCAGATGAGTGCGATAGTGACGACGGAAATATTCGCCCGCAAACTTGGCGAACACGGCCAATATGGCAAATGAGGCGACGATCAAAATCCAGCTCTGGAGTCGTGTTCGCTTCACTTTTTCTCCAAGCCGCGCAACACCGACTCGGCCCTTTGCCGAAAGCGCTGACGGGCGATCTTTTCGCGACTTTTAATCGTAACATCGATCAACGCTGAATCGAGGTGAAAGGTGGCGGTGGCGCCCCAACGGTCGTCCGTGGCCATCCCACAACCGCCCCAGGCTCCACGCTCACTCAAGCGGCCGATGTGCAAGCGGATCTCTTGCAACGGCGTTTTTAGCGGAGCCGACGCATAATTTTTCTCAGACGGACACTTGGTCGTTCCAGAAATAAAGCCCGTGTAGGGATTCCGTCCCGCGGAGTAGGCCTCTTGAAAGCGAACAGCCTGATTGGCCAGGTGCCTCTTGTAGGATCCATCGTCCAAGGGCCGAGTCACTTCCACCCGAAGCTCCAAACCCGAGCAGTCGAAACTCATTTCGCTGAAAAACAGAGTGCCTGGCTGACCTTTGCGTTCCGAGCGCAGCTCACAGTCAGCCGGGTTAAAGGTGAGCCCTGTGCCTTGAATCGGAACCGCGGAGGCGGTGACATATAGTGTGAGGAACAAAAACACAGGCATACTCAAGGCTAGCATCAGATTAGAGTTGCTTGCCAGTCTCGCCAAGGCGCACGGTCATCTGATTCACCATCTCCGCAAGTTCCTTTAGTTTCGCGTCATCGGCTTTGCGTAAAGCCACCCGGCTGGTGAAGTCACCGTTTTTCACTTTGCGAAAGTGATGCTCGAATGCAACCAGAGGTCCATAAAGCCGGTGCGAAATCATCAAGCCGAGCACAAACGAAAAAGCGAACAGCAACATGTAAACCGCCACCATCCCGCCGATCATAATCATCAAAGACGTCTGAGTGAGACTAATGAATTGCTCGCGCCAAGCCATATAAAGCGCGTATACCACTCCCGATGCAATCGCATGCACAGACATCGATACGGCCAGAAACAGAGTTCCATAATGGATTTGCTGTTCCGGATTGATTAAAAAATTTTTGAGCTTACGGCGATTTCGTGACACGACTACCCCCACTCTTCGCTGCGGTCAGTTTAAATTCCGCCAATTGTTTTTTCCACGAGCCAACATCAAGAGAGGCGCCTTTTTTTTTGCGAAAGGCGGAGAGTTTAACCAAGTGTTCGCCGGGCAGCACGGCCGCCAGAAAGGCAAACTCGTTCTTCGCCTCATCCACATTGCAGACGCCATAGGTTTTTCTCTCGGTCGCGTAGCCAAGCAGGATTCGCGCCCGTTGACCGGCGAACTCCGAGCGCACATCCTTGGGGATAAACTCTCGGTCGCACGCAAGCTTACGCGATACCGCGCCAGCATAGGGGGTGAGCGCGGCCTTATAGGCGCCAAGGATGCTCGCATATTCGGTCTTCGATTCCTGCTCCACTTGGTAGTTCGTGAGCGCACTCATAAACGTAAGCGTCATCGTATAATCGGCTCTTTTGATTTCGAGCGTTCTGAGGCGCTTGTCACCCGCCATCCCCTGGGAGTTCTTGGTTATCGACCAAGCTGTATCGCCATTCAACTTTAGGCCGTAAGCGGACAATTGATCGTTCACAGGTCCGGCCTGCGCAACCACAACGAGAGCAAATGCGGCAAGTCCCCCCATCATAAGCCGCCACCGCCACGACGACGACCACCGCCGCCACCGCCTTTGAACTTGCGCTCCGTCGACTTCCCGGCCAGCTGACAGCACTTATGAACCATTTTATCTTTGAAAAACTCGATCAGCTTGTCGAACTTATCGGCCTTGTTGGAATTGGCCATGGTGAGCGTCTGTTCCATCAATCCCAGTTTGCGTTCCGCCGTCTCAAAAGCCGCCTCTTCAGAACCGGCACTGCCACTGGCCTTCAACTGCGTCTCCGCCTCAGCGCGAATCAAATAGCTGAGCCGGGTGACCACTTCAGTGGGGATTTCCTTCGCGCCAACCGGGGTCGCGGCCGATATAAGAAAGCAAATCAACGTGAACATAACGTGATCAGCTCCTCTTTCATTTTTCGCGCCTCTTCTTCCACGCGCGCCACCATTTCGTCGCGATTGCGCGCATCTTTCTGCGTGCTCTCCAGCAATGCGTCCAGCTTCTTTTTAAAGTCGGTCATACCGTTCATAAGACGCCCGAGATCTCCCGCCGAACCGCGCGCGCACTTCACGTCGCGATTTTGGCCGCGACTCACTTCGGAAGCCACGGCCAATTTAATTTTTTGCAAAAGAGCCAGTTCGGTGGCCATTCCCGACGCACTTAAGCCCCCCATGCCGGGTTTGATTTTGGTCGAGGCGGACCGCAAGCGCGAGATCTCGGAGCTCTGCTGCATCAAAGCCTGCCGAGCTTCATTGGCGCGCTTAACAGAAGCGTTGAGGCTGATGACCAGCCCAGCGCTCGCCGCCAAAGAAACCAAAATTAAAAGGCTGCGCAAGTTCATCGCTTACATTCCTTAAGTACGTCCGCCTTCAACTGGGCGGCGATCTGCTGCACACGGCGCGGATCCTTCAAATCCCTCTGAGTCGCTTTCTTCACCACGTCCTCATAACGCTGCTGAAAGGTCCGGAAGCGAGAATCAAGGGCCCGTAAACGAGCGGCATTGCGCACCGTACGAGGACCGCAGTCCCCCTGCGCGGACTCCACTTCGGCTGAGGCCATTTTTCGAATTAACTGGTCTAAATCCCGTTCCGAAATTAAATCCCGGATCGACGGTGGCGAGGCCGAGGCCATTTGCTCGAACTGGCTCGATAGCGAAGCGAGCTCCTGTCGCTGTCGTCCAGCCGACTGCGTCAACTCGCGCGTTTGAAAATCTATTTTACGAATAGAGGTGAACAGGTATCCATTCAAAAGAAGTGATGCAACAAGCACTAACGTTCGCCAATCCATGGTCGTAGGATAAGCGTAATATGTCCACCCATGCCCGACAAGCGTTGATCTCCCGGCCGCTCGACTTCTGGCTGCTCGGGGGCCTGAGTTTGCTCACGCTGTCCCTGCTGATGATCGTGCGTCAACTCGATCTGGGACTTTTGCGCCATCCGGGGCTTTGGCTCACGGTCGGCCTCTACCTGCGCGTCGGGCTTGAGTATCCTCATCTCCTGGCCACCTACAAGCTGTCCTATTCCCGAGGGCGGGAGTTTATTCGTTCGCATTGGTTCGTTATGCTTTTGGCGCCGGTCGCCTTGCTCGCCACGGGAGGCTTCATCATCGCCACTCTGGATTTTAACTTACTGCCTGCGTCCGCCCGCGCCCCTGCGACATGGATACTAACCGGCGGAGTGCACGCTCTGTTTCTGGGCTTTGGCTGGCATCGACTGCGCCAAGTCTGGGGCTGCATGTCTCTTTACTCGCGCTATGACGGAGTGAGACTCACGACTCGCCAACGCGCATCCATACATGCCTTCTTATTCAGCATGTGGATCTTCGGCTATCTGCATATGATCAGCTCGACCCTGCGCTTCGATTTTTTTGGTGTAACAGTGAAGGGAATCGCGGTGCCTTCGATTCTTCTAACTACAGCCGCCAGCCTATTCGCGGCGTCGGGCGCGTTTTTTTTATTTGAGAATGTTTTTGTCGCGCTTTTTAAACGGAAGCGCCTGCCCAGCCTCTGTTTTTTTGTGCCGATCGTGGCCCTGCTGTTTTGGTGGGCCGCTCTTAGCTTAGAACCCGCATTTTTCTTTTTCTTGGCCCCGTCGTTTCACAGCCTGCAATATTTAGCCGTGGTATGGGCCTACGAACGCGGTCCCACCTCCCGCGAGCTTCCGTGGCCGAGCCTCGCGATGTTGGCCGCAACCTTGCTGGGTCTCTTCGCCCTTGGCTACTCATGGGAAACCGTCCCATCAGCGCTGTTGCCAAAAGGTTCAGCCGCAATTGCAATTGCGTATATGGTCGTTTCGCTTCATCATTATTTATTGGACGGTGTAATTTGGCGAACTTCCGACCCACGCATAAAAAATCTGCTGGAGTGAAATCCGCGGCAGGATTTTTAGCACTCCAAAGCATGATCGGCCTGGCCATCGTGGGCATCATGGTCACCGTTTTAATGACGGTGGTCGGCAATCTCTCCGACATGACCGGAAACCTGGCCGCCATGGAAGAACTCGATATCGTCATGCAAAAGGTGCAAAACGTTTTGCTCACCGAAGACACCTGCGTGGCGGCTATCAATCCCATTGTCGGAACTCCGATTACCTACGCGGGCGGCGACCTGCAACTACAAGACGTGAGCGTGACGAACACACTCGGCAATAACAGAATCGCGCTGATTAGACGCGGCGAACTCGCCCAAATCGAGGGCACCGTGCAGAATCCTGACGGTTCTTTGACGAGAAGAGATGCTTACGATGGAAAAATCCGCATTGACGATATTTTGATCCGCCCCTTGGTCACGTTGACTCCACCGACGCGGGAGATGGTGAGCAATCCGCCACCGGCCCCGCCGACCGAGTACATCACCTACGTGGTCGAGCTCAAAGTCCGCTCGTCTTATAACGGCCGCACCTTGCCCGAGCAATCGGTGCCTATGAAGTTGTACACGGCAGTGGGCTCGGGGGGGCAGATTCAAAGATGTTTTTCGATTCCGGCTGATCGCTATGAATCGTGCTGGGCCTTCGGCGGACGAGAAGTGGACGGACGCTGCGACTTGCCGGAGTGCAGTGCCGACACGATTACGACTCTACCCGACAATCAGCGGCGGGAGTGTTGGGCTGGGCCTGGATGCACGCCGCGTAACCCCGGCTATTTCTGGGTGTTTCGGGGTGGTGAGGGAGGGAATCCGTCCTTACCCGTTTGCGTTTGCCTGGAGGATTGCTCTTGATAAAATCGCGGGGCTTTACACTTGTGGAAGTGATGATCGCCGCGGGGCTTGTGGGGTTGATCTCGATCGGCATTCTGAGCGTGATTGTCTCATTTGCCAAAAACAATAGTCGTGCCGCCGCCCGCGAAGACATTCAAGATTTGAACAAAGTTTTGCAGCTCCTTCTGATGAATGACAACCTCTGCGACCGGGCCATCACGGCGCTGGGCAATGCACCCATAGATTTCGTACCTCCGACCACTCCGGTAAATGCGATTCTGGACCCAGGAAATCCCGGAACACCAATCGTGCGCAGTGGGGACATCTATTCCCGACTCCAGATCGGGCAAATCACTCTCGAACGAGATCCCAATGATCAAGATCCTCCGCGCCAAGAGACACTCGAACTGAATGCCCCGAACGCGCTTGCCGCCGGTCCAGTTCCAGCGCCCGTGGCACAGGATTACACTATCTATAGAGTGAATTTGGTTGTACCCGTCACTTCTCGCAACGCCTCTCCCACGGGCCCCCGAGACAGTTATGCGCCGATTATGATTCCACTTCGGATCTACACGTTGGCCGGCAACACGCGCGTCGCGCGTTGCCAGATTTCAAACGCCACCAACCAAACCTGCAGTTCGCTCGGCGCCACCTACGATCCCGTGCAAGGGCGCTGTGTTTTTCCGGTTTGCAATCAGGCCATTATCAATAGCCAGGTCGCGCGCGGCATTCCCAACTACAGCTGTCAGAACGGGGCCAATTGCTCCGAGCCCATTTTCTACTGGGGCTTTTACAATGAGAATCGGCCGGTGAATCCAAATACGAACTTGCCGAACACGATACCGGTCTGTATTTGCACCAATAGCTGCGCTCCCCAGCCGTACTGAGGAAAAGTGGAATGAAGAATCGCAAAACCGGATTTTCTCTAGTCGAAGCGCTGGTGGCCATTGCCATATCCACAGTGGTGGGGACAGCCATGTGGGCCCTTATCGACAACGCGGTCGGTTCGAGCAACTACTTCACTGACCGGCAAGAATTGGACGAGGCCATGCGTCTGACTCAGTTCGCTCTGATGAATGAAATCGAATGCCCCAACAATATTCGAACTCTGGGCGACAATCCGGTTCCCTTCGGGCAGAACCAGCGCGCACAAATTGATATCATCAAAAGCCGGTCACAAGGCGAAGACAATATCCTGTTTCGATCCAATCAGACTTACGGCCGACTCCGCATCGGACAAATCACGCTCGAAGAAAGCACCCAGAATGCGGTCATCCCGCAGCAGATCGTTTACGAAGGCGGCCAAGCGATACGCTATGATGCGTTCTTTGCCGTCTTGAATATTCCCGCGACCGCCCGTTCAGGCAAATTGCTCGACCGTCGGCAGGTTCCGCTTAAAGTTTTTGTTCCCGCCGCCATCCAACCGCCCGGCACGCCACCGCAACCGCAAGTCGTGCGCAAGTGTTTCGTTCGCAATATTGAAAACCAAACCTGCGGCTCTTTCGGCGGCTTGTTCAACCCGGCCACCGGAACTTGCGATATGCCGGCTTGCAACCTGGCCACAGTCAATGATCCGTGCCCCGACCCCGGCGGCTGGACCTGTAGTCCGCCAGCCTATTTCTGGGGTTTCTATAGCGACCCGAATGACCCTAGTCGCAGACTCGTCCCTCGGTGCATTTGCTATCAAAGCTGCCAACCTCCAGCGCCGGCCTATTGAGATGCGCCGATTGGTTTTCGCCTCCATTCTGGCCGGCAGCTGCATCGGCCTCGTCGCGGGAGCCGTAACCTACCGCCGGGAAGTGGAGCGCAACTATCCGCCACCCAATATCCTAATCTTAAGTCTCTGTTCCCTGCGCAAAGCCGAAATGGAAATCTTTAATCCCACCGGCCAACCTTCACTCACACCTCGCATCGACCGCGCCTTTCGCAGCGGACTCGCTCTGGACCAAGTGTACTCAAGCTTTGGCTGGACCAATCTGGCTCTTTACTTTCTTCGGGCGTTCGATCAAAAATTTCTCAACGATCAGGGGTACGACGTCATTGCCGATGAACTGCGACCTTTGCAGGTTTCGGTTCGGGCGAGCACGGTCGACGACGATCCCGCGCAAATGGTCCACCACATTCATCCCAAGCTTCAGTATTTACAGGGCCGAATCAGCCTGCATCGCAGCCGCCCCTTCTTCGCTTACGTTCATATCAAGTACATGCATTACCCTTATAAAGACGGTTTAAATCCAAACAGCGGCTGGGACAAATTCTTGAGCCCGGAAGAAAAACTTCATATCGAGCGGGTGTTGCGCGAACCTCAGCTGTTACGTGAAAAGCTTCCCTTCGCACTCACCCTTTCCGGCGAGCCCGACCTGCTTAAAAGCCTGCCTGAGTTTCGGCCCTTAGAAAGCGATCCCGTTCGCGTCTTCTTCGGACTTTACAATTTGATGGTCGACCGAATCTCTCTCGCGCAATGGGCCTCTCATGAAGACTATGAGAAAGAGCTGGGTATCCTGCGCAAAGTCTACCGAGCCAAACTGAATAAGCTCGACGAGATATTAGAGCCCGTGCTCGACCTTTACGGCCGCCAAGATCTTAAAGACAACACCATCCTGATTTTGATGGGCGATCATGGCGAAGCTTTTATGGAGCACGGCCACCTCGGCCACGCCATGCATGTCTACGACGAAATTCTAACGCCGCCGGTTTTGGTCCGCTTTCCCCGTGTGTGGCGTCTGCATATCGAAAACCTGCAGAAGCAGGTCTACATGGGCAGCCTCGCCGACTGGATTATGTCGGCTGTGAAAGGGCGCAACCGCGAAGGAGATTTTCGCGAAACGGTCGTCGGCAATCCAAAAAACGAGTATATCATTTCGCGCAATTGCTCGAACAGTATCCACTCACTTCGCTGGGACGGGCGGTGGAAATTTATTGTGGACCGGGCAAATCGCGAAAAGATGCTGTTTGATCTTCAGACCGACCCAAAGGAGATGGTCAACGTAGCTGAACAGCACCCGGATCTCGCGGCCCGCCTCGAGTTGGAGCTGACAGCGCGACTCGGCGACCTGGATGCCATCACCGACCCCACTCCTTGCCAACTCTAAGAATCGCGATCTTTCGACTGAAAACTGAGGTGCACGTGCTTCGCCATCGTAAGATTGGACTTAATTCCTTTCAGCATAAAACCACAAGCGACGACCGTGCTCACCCCGGGGTTAACCAAAACGTAAAAATTGGCCGCATTCTCGAGTAGGTAGCGAAAGCCGAGCCCGGCCCCGCCGCCCGTGTAGCTGACCTGCGCGCGTGATTCTTTAAACATGGCCATCAGATGTTCCATCAAAGTGGACTTTTCAAGCGAACCAAAACTGTCCTCGCACCCCAGAACAACTCTCTGATCGGCGAAGCAGGCAAACAGAGAAGCAGCCTTGTTGGTCGGCAG
>JALHOQ010000109.1 GCA_022842925.1 Bdellovibrionales bacterium | reverse complement strand
CGAAAGCAACATCGGGCAGACGTACATGGTGTTACCAAACATGTAGACGTACGCACCGACGCCTTTCGGGCAGTTAGTTGGAATCTGGAAGTCGTGAATGCGGCCGATAAAGTAGCGGTACCAGTCCGACTTAAATGCACCCGAGAATAAATCGTCTGGGCTATTCGGCATCGTGCTTGCGAAAGCGGTTTTTCGCATGAACATGATACCGGCGATTAATCCCGACTCATTCGAGCCGTCGTAGCAGTACTCGCTCTTGTTGGCTAAATGCCGGAACTGTGTAAAGTGCTGTGCTATGGCTTGCATCTCCGACTGCGGAACACAGTCCGAGCCTGTAGCGGCATGCGCGGACGCGCTGACGCCCAATAAAACGATTGCAAAGACCCATCCTCTGAATCTCATATCCCCTCCTTGTTGTGATCAAAATCGCAACACGGAGCGGACTAAATATCTACAGAATAATTCTTAACAAATCTGTCAGCGCAGCTGCCGGAACTTATCCTCGGCATAAGAACGTATAAAGGGATCATCAATGCCGGGAATGGTTCGCGCCAATGTGTCTTTGGCCCGCGGATCTTTTTGGGCCTGAACAAAAAGGCCGTCTATCCCCATAATTCGAAGAGATTTATCACGCACGCCGCGCATCTCCTCTTCGCTATGAGCGGGATGGGGCCCCTTGTCCACGAGAGGTGCGGCGATGAGCTCCGAAAGCTCGCTATGACTGCGAGCGCCACCCTCCACCAACAAATAGGTCGAGAGGATTTTTTCTCCCGCCGGCGCTTTCGGGTTCTTCGCTGTAAGCAGGAGCTGGCGCGACTGTGCCGGCGTGATTTTGGCTACGATTTTGCGGAGTTCGGCCTGTTTGGCGTCTCCATCCATCGAAATCTTGTCCAGATTGCGCGCCTCGGTACTGAGCCACTTTTGAAACTCGGGATCGGCGGGCGGCAGGCTCGGCGCCCCGGGTGCGGCTTCGCCAGAATCGGCTGGCTCTCGGCTGGGCGCTCCTCCGTGGGAGTGGCCCTGCCCGGCGGCGAGGTTCAAGTCCGACTGACTGTGCACGGTGACTTTAGGAGAAAGTTCCTTCTGTCGCATGTAGATCGCAAGACTGATGGACCCAGCTAACACCACGGCAAATATAATCAGTTTGAGCTGTTTATTCATTCCCCATCCCCCCCTGGATCCAAACAGCCTAGTCTTTGACGTTCAGCGTCCGCAAGGCCTTCGCCAACTGTTTGGCGATTTCAGTTTCCTCATCACTTTTACGCTTTACCAAGAACACATCGGCATGGCAGGTGCGGCTCGGATAGGGCGAGCGGCGGCGTTCGAGCTGAAACTTGTCACGCACCCTTCGGTTATGCTCGTCGGCGATAAAAACTGGAAAATATCCGGCGGCACGTCCCTGTCGGCAGAGCTCTAGGGCCGATTCCATCAAGGTGACTTGGTGGCGGACCTTGCGCCGATAAGCGTCGTCCGGCCAGCCGTCAAGGCCCCGTATTCGCGTTGGCACTCCTTGCAGCGGTGAAATCGGAACTACGAAAGGTAGTTCCTGCTGGGCAATACCTGTAAACGAACCCTTGCGCGTGAACACGCCCATTTCAATGGATGTCACTTTTAAAAAATCCAAATCCGGATGCGGAATCGGCATGTAGGTGATGCCGTAATCCACATCACCTTGAGCCACAAACTTCTCGAGTTCGCCGGGCAGCACTTCATGCATTTCGAGGTGATGGGATTCCCATTTTAGACGATTCAAAAAGGAAAGAAAATAGGTGGAGAAAACTTCGAAGGTCGCAATCCGCACATGAGTGGTGGTTTTCGGCGCAAGGTGAACGCTTTCGCGAAGCGAACGCAGCTCCTCCATAAGATGCGGCGTACGCTTAAGAAGCCGCTTGCCCGCGTCGGTCAGCAAAATCCGACGCCCGTCTCGCTGCCAGAGTTTGACCTCGAGTTCCTCCTCCAGAACTTTCATGGATTTTGATAGAGCCGGCGGCGAGATGTTGAGCATTTCGCTGGCCTTGCGGACGTTTCCCATTTGCGCGAGCGTATTAAAGAATTCGAGTCGTCGTAAATTCATAAACCTATAGTTAACAAACGGTTCCTTAAATTCAATATTTTTTTACAATGGCGCGCGATACACCAGTGAGCAAGGAGGGTCGTTTATGAAACACCTGTATGCATATGTGAGCTTATTTCTGGTTTTTTCTTTCTCTTCAGTGGCGGCCCAGGCGAAGGGCGCCAACTACACGGCCCACGAGTGGGGGACATTCACGAGCCTGGTCGGATCGAACGGCCGCACGGTGGACGGCATGTATCACGAGGACGAACCATTGCCGAACTTCGTGCATGGATTCGGCGAACTCGTAAGTCAGCCCATTTTTCAACCGGATCCGGGCGACCGTTGCCGGTTCAGCAAAATTCCGTGCGAGTTCCTCGAACGCAATTCTGTAACCCAGAAAATGGAAACGCCCGTCATTTACTTCTACAGTAAAGAAGACCAGGTTTTAGATGTGCGCGTGGACGTGAAGTTCCCGACTGGAGCCGTGACCGAGACCTATCCGGGCCC
Source organism: Bdellovibrionales bacterium (assembly GCA_022842925.1). Classification (GTDB taxonomy): domain Bacteria; phylum Bdellovibrionota; class Bdellovibrionia; order Bdellovibrionales; family UBA1609; genus JALHOQ01. Next base: position 8,892 of record JALHOQ010000109.1, on the reverse strand, counting down.
GACCTTCACTACTCCTCGTCGTGGTGATGCGCCGGTACTGGCGAACGGTCATACGGTTTTCGATGTAAAGGTGTACCCAGTCGGTCAAACGCCGACGGACGTGCAGATTCCGGTTGTCGAGCCGGGGAATATTTACGGTCACGCCCGTCAGGTTCACGCGAGCTATGTTCGCGCGAATAACGAGCTGGAGAAGTTTATTTTCTACCGCGGCGTGGGTCAGTTTCAGCCGGAGTTGAATGTGACTTCACGCAACGGGAGCCTATATGTCCATCCAGGGACAGAGGGAACATTGCCCAATATGCTTCTGCTCGACGTGGCGGCGGACGGTGATGTTCGGGCCATCGACCTGGCGAACTTCCTGAGCAAAGGTTACACCGTCGTCAGCCGTCGTACGATTGAACGCCTTCGCGATCATGTCACTCCGGCCGAGGTCTCAGGAGTATTGGATCGCAAACTCGCTTTCGCCCATATCCGCGACAACATGTTAGTTCCTTCGGGCCTTACATTGAGCGAAGCGCAAGCCATGATCGATACCTGGGAGCACGGCTACTTAAGCGTGCCGGGTTTACGACTGCTGTACATCCTGCCTCCCCACGAGGTGCATCGTCTGCTGCCGCTTGAGATTACACCGGCTCCGGCAGACGTCGTTCGCGTCTTCGTCGGCCGCCTGGAAGTGATGCTCGACACGGACGAAGTTTCGCTGATGAACAAAGTGATCGCGGCCGGCGACTTGATTGACGTCACCCAACTCGGCCGCTTTGCCGAGAGTCTGCTTCACCGCACGCTCGAGGTTTACTTGAACCGGAGCGAATTCGCGATCGGTGGTCCGAATCCCGATGTGGTGGAAGTCTTTCACCGTTTGATCGCGCGAGCGAAGAGCATCGGATTGAATTAGGCATTGAGCACCCCAATAGAGTCCCAGCCCGGGTCAACGATTGACCCGGGCTTTTTTATTGCAGCGTTGACAGCAGTTGGGTCCGGCTGCTGAAGTCGGGGTAAGCTCACGGGAACGTTAGGGGAAAGAGATGACTTTTCGAACTGTGCTGATGGCATGGCTCCTTTTTGTCCAGGTCACGCCTGCGTTCGCCAAAGAGACGATTGAAAAGGCTTTGACTGAGTTGGGCCTCAGACCCGATCAAGTTCAGTTTCATCCCGCCGATCTCGCCTATTTCTATGGGACGGAGATGAAGCCACCTGTATTCCTGTCTCTTCAAGCCGAACCATTGCGCATTCCGCTCTTCGCTAAAACATTTCGTGAATTCGCTTTGAAAAACTCCGCACGTCCCTATCAGCTCACCTGGTCAGCTCTTCATCACGTTGGCCTCGGTGTGCGCCGAAGTTTGGTTGGCGATCCGTTGGCCGACTTGGAAAAAAAAGCGCAAGAGAAAGGCGCTTTGGTGGCGGCCATCGCCTCTCTCCCGGGACCAAAGCTGTCGGCTGATCGGCGGCGTGAACTTGAACAGCGAGTAAAGGCTCTGCCCGCCGAGTTGGCTTCGACGGCGGCCTTTATAATCTTCGCCCAAGGAGATGCGGTGCGATGGCGGAACAAAGCTTTCGCAAAGATTCCCACCGGCGCTTTGAAATCGGCGTATCAGGAGCGAATGCAACCCTTACGTCAAGAGGTCGCCGTCGATCTGCAAGGAGTTGGTCCCTTGACTCGCAGCCTGTTGGCGCAGGTGGATCGACAAGCGTTGGCTGTCGGCGCGCTTGATCTTATGTGGGCGGTCGAGAAGGCTATGGCCCATCTGCCGAAAGCGCCCCTAGTGGAGCGGACTTTCACTTGGTCTACGCCGCTTGGTGAGATTGTGATTGGCGCGCGCGGTGACTCCATTTACAAAGCCGAAGCTCACTATTTACTGGTGATCGATCAAGAAGGGGACGATACGTACTTCGGCGGAGGCGGTTCGGATTGGAAGAACCCGGTTTCGGTGATTTTCGATCTGAAAGGAAACGACCGTTACTTGACGGCATCGGTCTTGGGTAATCAAGCCATCGGCGCGCAAAAGGATCGCAACAGCGCCCGGGTGACGCCTTCATTCGGCGCGGGAGTGTTTGGTTACGGTGTGCTGATCGATTTCGCGGGGCAGGATCTTTATCGCGGATATCGTTTTACTCAGGCTCGCGGCGACTTTGGCGTGGGGATTCTTTGGGACCTGAACGGCGACGATCGTTATGATTGCTATGCCCAATGTCAGGGTTCGGCCGAGCTCGGCGCCGGACTTTTGATCGATGGCGACGGCGCCGATCAGTATGCGACATTTCAGCAAGCGCAAGGCTTTGGTGGCCCGGGCGGTTCGGGATTTCTCATAGATTTTGGGAATGGTACGGATCAGTACTCCGCCAACTCCATGCAACTGGATTTTCCCTCACTGGTGGACAAAAAGTTTAATATCAACCTGGCGCAAGGGGTGGCCTGCGGTTTTCGCAGTGACGTGATCGACGGTTATTCCCTGGCCGGTGGATTCGGAGCTTTAATCGATGAGGGCGGAGCCAACCGATTTGAAGCCGGTTTCTTTGCGCAAGGGTTTGCATACTGGTACGGCGTAGGAATTTTAAGCGTGGGAGAGGGCTCGGATTCTTACAGGGCGGGTAAGTACGCCCTGGGCGCGTCGGCTCACTTTGGCATTGGAATTCTGAATGACCGTGGCGGATCAGACTCATACCGAGTCGAGCAAGAGTTGGGACTCGGGCACGGACATGACTTCGGCATCGGATATTTTATCGATGAATCTGGCGACGATCAGTACGAGGCGCCGAACTTAGCCCTCGGTTGCGCCAGCGCACAAGGGATAGGACTTTTCTGGGATCGGAGCGGGAGCGATAGTTATTCTTCGTCGGCCAAGGCTATTCTCGGCTGTGCATCCCCTCGGGTTGAACCGCCCTCGATGCGGTTTGCCGCGCGCACCCTGGGCATTTTTATAGATAGCGGCGGTGGCAAAAACAGTTTCACAACGCCGATCCTTGAGGGGCAATTCTCGTCACCTAAAAAGTGGCGCACACCAGTAGAAGGCACACCAGAGACGCTCGATAGCGACCTCAAGGCCCGCCTGCTCGGCATCGGCCTCCTCGTAAACTGAAAAGCGACATCAGGGTTGTTTGAACGTTGACGCAGTACTATTTGAGTTCGCCTGCAGATCTCCTATAGATCCGAGCCGAGTTTCCAGAGTTGGGTGTACAGGTCTTGGTAGGCTCGGACAACTTTTGGATCTTCGGTCAGAAAAAAGTTCTCGTAGTTGTTTTGGAACGCCGACAGTGTGAACTGGCCCGCGCCGCCAAAGACTCGGTTTGCGCCGAGGCGGTCCACACCCTCCAACACGAGATATTTATTATGCTGCAGTTGGAAGATGCCCTCATTGGTGTCGAACACCCGAACCTTAAAGCCGCTCACCGACGGTTGCAGCATGGTGTCCCAGAAGCGCTTCTGCGCGGGGATGCTCTTGCCGAGAAAAATATCGTCGTCCACTAGGAGTTCGACTTCCACGCCCCGCTTCGAAGCAGCACTAAGAGCTTCAATCAACGGTTTATGCATAAAGAAGTAAACGGCCATGCGAATGCGGCCACCACTCACCACCCGGTTGATATTGTCGGCCAAGATCTGGTAGGTGCGATCTTTCTTATCCGGGGCGAAAAAAGCAATGACGCCGTCCCGCTTTAAGACTCTCTCCGACTGTTCGCTCGTTGGGGGTCCATCGACCAAGCACTTGTCCAATGAATCGCGAAAGACTTTCGGGTCGTCTTCTTTTTGCGAGGCCTTGCGCGCTTCTTTCATCGCCTTCACCGCGCATAGGTGGCCTTGCACGAACGGCACGCTTTTCGGTGCCGTAAAGAAGTTCCAATTCTCAAAATTGACTGTCAGCCCTTGGGTGGAGAGATTCGCGCTACCAAAAGCGAGCTCCACTTTTCGAGCGCCGTAATCGACGAGGAAAAACTTATTGTGATGCAGGCGCCATCCCGATTTGCCAGTTTCGGGCATCCCCATGTAATGCATTTTCACATTTTTCTTTTTTGTCTCCGACTGGCAATCCCGCTCCAATCGAAACGCTAAACCGTTGGGCGCGGCACCCGCCTTGGAATGAAAGAAGCCGTCAATCGCGACACCGCGCTTGCCGGCGTCACACAAGGTTTTCCATAATGATTCTTCGGTGAAGGACATAAAGGCGAGAGAAATTTTTCCGCCGTCCTTAAAGGCCCGCTCGGTCATTTCTTGTAAGCGAGGAACAATCCCGGACTTCTGTACATGATCCAACATTTCCTCTTTGGTGCAGGAGATACCAGCCGCGCAGGTCGGAACAGTCGGAACCACTTCCCACGAATAATCGGCGGCCGAGGCCATAAGGCCCAAGGCCAAAAACAATATATGCAGCATATTCCCCCCCGGGGATGTGTAGGATCGAAGCTAGTCCGAACTCCGGACAGGGGGAAGCTGGCGGAGTGCCTTTATAATTCTTTTAGGATCACACGCTCGACACGATGAATCGTGAAAGAGTACGAGGCACTCCGAAGAGGCGGGCGCACTCCACAGGAGATCAGGCGATGGCCTGATCCCTCGCGGAGTCCTACCAAGGCAACTCTTTAGCGCGAAAATCTAAAAACGAGCCGGACTGCGCCTTCTCCATCCCCTCAATCAATTGCCAAATCCCTTGCGCCGACTCCCCGACCGGTGTCGTGGCATTCACGCCGCCCATATCGGTTTGCACCCAGCCCGGGTGAATCACCATGGTGGTGAGCCAAGGATTGTCGAGCGTGAGACTCTTATTAATCATATTGAGCGCCGACTTCGAAGCCCGATAGGCGTAGTAGCCGCCGGAGCTGTTGTCGTCGATGGAACCCATCATCGAAGTGATCTGCGCGACTCGAGGATGCGAACTCTTTTTCAGTAGCGGCAACAGGGCTTGGGTGATCTCAAAGGGTGCAACGGAGTTTACCAGGAACGATTCCATAAAATCTTCGCGCGAAGTTCCTTGTCTTAATATACCGGCGTTATTCACCAAAATATCCACAACGCCCCACGGTTGAGCCAGAGCCGCGATTTTGGCGGCGGCCTCGGGGCTGCGCACATCCGTGATCTTGCGATCAACGGCCAAAACCTCGTGACCCGCTCCCTTGGCTAGTTTCACCAACTCTGCCCCAATCCCACGCGATGTACCGGTAACGATCACTTTCATAAAACCTCCTCAATGAAAGTTATAGATACCATCACTGTATCTAAGTAGCAAAAGGACTCCGGTCGAGCTGGCACCAAAGTTGTACATATGGTCGCAGCGGTGTCGGAGATGCACCGCTTTCCGGGGGGAATGGTGAGATTTCTCACAAACTGTCTCATAGCCGCCTCTAGTGCGGCGCTGGTGGTGGTGTCACAGTCGGCCTTAGGCACGACCAACCAGCTCACGACCGAGCTCACAAGCCCGAAGAAGTTGCGTGTGACCGCGCTTCTGCAAGCGATCACCACTCTCCATAAAACCGAGCAAGATGGACGTTCCAGCTCGGGCCGCATCGTGCTCGCGCCAAGCTACCAACTCTCTCCAGACTACCGCGCCACGCTCACCGGTTCATTGATTCAAAATTTAGATCAAGAGCAGAAGACGCAGTTCTCGAATACGAAGATTTCGGTGTCACGCCAACCACTACAACTGACGCAGGACACGGCCGTGATTCTCTCTGCCGGCGGCCGCCTTCCGACGAATGAAGATGATCGCCGCGACAATACATTTAACGGCTCCCTCCAGTTCGAGCCGCAAGCCTTTACTGAGTGGAGCGCTCGCGGCTTCCGCTTCACCACGATTTACGCTCTCAGTGCGGTTAAGAACTTCCATACTTATGATCGGAACAATCTGGCCCGTGCGAACATGAGCTACTCGGTTACACCGTATGTCGGATTCGAGACCTATATCTTGAAAAATGTCGTGCTCACGCTCGATGGAGACATGACCTTGGCGCGCACCTATCAGGACTCGCCACGCACACTGTTCTCTTTCGGGCAGTCGCTCACCTTTGAACAAAAGGGCTGGAGCGCCACCATCGGCCACACGAATGCGGCCGATGCGTTTACGTACAACGGAACAGACTCGAACGTGCGCTTGTTCGACGACAACACATCCGCCGTCTACGGACAATTGCGGGTGGCTTATTAGGTACTTGGAAAGGTTTAGGGGGGACGAATCATGAAAAAAACCATCTTAGGAGTGCTGTCACTCTTATTGGTCGTGGGCTGTACGAAAGAAAAGCCCTACAAGGCTCTGCCGAAAGGCACCGAGGGCTTTGTGCAGGAATCGAAAACGGTGATCGACACGACGGCCGATTACCTCTACGTAGCTTCGACGGTTGAGAGCGATCGCAAAGCCAGCTCGTCCCGCCCCCACTGGATGGGTGACGCCAAGCGCGTCCGTCTCGCTTTTGGAGAAAAGGAATTGAAGGTGATCGAGCCCGAACTGGACGGCCGCTTCGGCTCTAATCCGGTCAACGACAAGCTTGTGCTGACCATCCCGATTAGTCATATCGACTACAAATGCACGGAAGATGACTTCGGCAAGTGCATGCACAGAGAGGAAGAGAACAAGGAGGTCAAATGGGACAAGAAACGATTCTTCGTTCTGAAAGGCGAAGAGCTCGCTTTACAACAGCTGAGCTTTCTTCCACTGGAAGTCGAAAAATTCTTCGGCTCGCGGTGCACGCAGGAGGTTCGCTCGGAGTTTATTAAAGCCGAAATTCTACCCGATGCGATCAACCTGATTCTAGAGAAAACCTTCCAGGACTCGTGCCCGGGCTTTAGTGACATCGATACCGTTGCCGATCTGACCTTTAGCGTGCGCTACCAACACTCGTTTGTGAAAATGGACAAGGTGGCGAGCAAAGACTACGCGCCCGTACGGTACACGCGTGCGGATGAGGGCAACTTCGGCTACTTCTCGACTCAGCAGCTGAAACTCGACGTGGACAACAACGACGTGGTCGGCAGCGAAAAGTATTACTTTGACCGCTGGAACCCGAAGCGCGCGGAGATCGTCTATCACTTAAGCGAGGCGTTCAATAAGCCGGAGCATGCGCAGATCAAGCAGGCCACGGTCGAGGCCGTAGCGGCGGTCAACGACGGCTTTGCCAAGGCTGGTGCGGCCACTCGCGTGGTCTTAAAAGAGCCGGTTCCGGGGATGTCCTCAGGCGATGTTCGTTATAATATGATCGTGCTCGAAGAGGACCCGCAAGCGGCAGGCGTGATCGGCTACGGCCCGCACGCGTCGAATCCGCTCACGGGTGAAATCGTGCACGCGAAAACTATCATGTACCTGGGGACGATGAAGAAGTACCTCAAGTACAATTATGACGAGTTGGTGAAGGAGAAGCTGGAGTCGGCGCAACCTGCGGCCATCGCGCAAGCAAAGACCCTAAATCTCGACGCCGCGATTGCCTCCCGTCACGGGCAGTCCCACGCCCATCAGGCAGCGGGCCTCGCGCGCGCCAGCCGTGTTCCCGGCGGCGTGGTCGATCGTCATATCGACGCGAATAAATTGGCCAAGTACTCACTCACCTCCAAGACCGATCGGCTACTGGTCAAAGACGCCCGCGACAAAATGGAGTTTATGTCGCGCAACTGTCTCTTTCCCGCCGATATGGTGCATCTCGAAGGCGACATGGGCGCCGGCGTGGACGAGGTTCTTGAGGAAGTGGGCTTGAAACCTTGGATTCAACTGACCGAGGCGGAAAAGGAAAAGGTGATTGCGACTCTGCTTCCTTTTGTGTGGAAACCGACGCTGATCCATGAGATCGGCCACAATCTCGGCTTGCGCCACAACTTCGCCGGCAGCGAAGACAAGGCCAACTTTTACTCGAAGGAAGAACTCGCCGCCATGGGCGTGACTCGTCCCGCTGCTTATAGTTCAGTGATGGACTACGCTTACCGCACCAACAATGAGCTGCGGACCATGGGCAAGTACGACATCGCCGCCCTTCGCTATGCTTACGCCGAGAAGGTGGAGACCGCCGATGGTAAGATCATCTCGCTCGCGGAATTGCGCCAGAATCCCGCGACCGCACTCAAAGCCTACGGCTACTGCACCGACGAACATGTTGCGGCCAACCCGAACTGCAATCGCTTTGACGAAGGTACCAATCTGCTCGAAATCGCCCAGCACTACGTGAAGGCGTATCACGAGCGCTACGCGCGGGCGAACTTCCGCAATGACCGCCGGAAGTTCAGTATGCTCAGCGACTTCTCTCAGATCGGCGCCGTCGACAATATGATGTTCGAGCTGCGCTTGGCCTATGAGCGCTACGAATCGATCAAGAACAACTTCGACCTCGCTCCTAATGCGCCGGAGTGGGAGAGCATCGCGTTCTTGAAAGAGCTGAAGCAGGCCGCGGTCGTGGCCGGGAACTTCTTTATCGATGTGGTGAAGACGCCCGACCTGCTCTGCGCGGTCTCTCGGGCCGACAACCCGTCGAATATTATCGCCGTACTCCCGATCCGCGAACTGTCGAAACGAGCCATCTCCTGCTTCGATCCAGACGAGGTCCGTTTGAATCCGCAGTTCGTGATCGTGGCCGAAGGGGGAAAGTCCTTTCAGTCGCGAAAAGATCCGAAGTCCGACAACCCGTGGGCCGACCAGATCGATGTGCGCGGCATCTATATGGATAAGATGCTCGCCACGCACTATCTTTTCGCGCGCGAACTGGGTTCGACCTTAACGGATCAATATACGGAGAATCTGGTGCATATGCCGGAACTGCAGGAGCCGATCCTGGAACTGATCTCACAGGTTTTAACCGATGAGATCTCGGGCCCGGTCACGTTCCGCCTCAATGGCGGCGCCACGGCTGACCTGAATGTGAGCTACAAGCTTTTCGATGTCGGAGACGCGAACAATTCGCATAAGCTACCGGAGATCGGAAGAGCACACG
>JALHOQ010000108.1 GCA_022842925.1 Bdellovibrionales bacterium | reverse complement strand
TCCGTTTCGCCTGGCTTAAAGACGTTGGAGCAGGCCACTGAAATCCGCCGACGTATTCTTCTGGCCTATGAGTTGGCCGAAAAAGAAACCGACATCGAAAAGCAAAAAGCTCTGCTCACCTTCGTGATTGTGGGTGGAGGCCCAACGGGCGTGGAAATGGCCGGTGCCATCGGCGAGATCAGTCGACACACTTTGGAGCGGGATTTTCGCAACATTCATCCCGAGCGAACGCGCGTCGTTCTGGTTGAAGCGGGTCCGCGAATCCTATCGGGTTTTCCCGAAAAACTCTCCGACCGGGCTCAGCGCGATCTGGAAAAAATGGGAGTTCAGGTTTGGGTTCACACCCGGGTGACGGGCGTGGATGAAGATGGTGTGGTTTTCGGGACTGAAAAAATCAACGCGAAAACCGTGATCTGGGCGGCGGGGGTGCAGCCGTCTAGCTTAGGTGGGAAACTGGGTGTGCCGTTGGATCGAGTCGGCCGCGTGATTGTGGAGCAAGACTTGTCTTTGAAGGACTACCCAAATGTCTTTGTGCTGGGCGACCAGGCCCATTTTTCAACGGCAGATGGGCTAGGACTTCCCGGGTTGGCTCCGGTGGCGATGCAGCAGGGTCGGCATGCCGCTCTGAACATTCGCCGCTCACTGGCCGGCCAGGCGCGCCTGCCGTTTCGCTATCACGACAAGGGAACCATGGCCACGATCGGGCGCAAACGCGCGGTCGCGAAAGTGGGACGACTGGAGTTTGGCGGCTTCTTTGCTTGGGCGGCGTGGCTTTTTATTCACATTTACTATTTGATTGGGTTTAAAAACCGACTCTTTGTATTTATGCAGTGGTTTTGGGCCTACATGACCTTTCGCCGAGGAGCCCGGCTGATTTTGGATAAGGAATGGCGCTCCAATCCTGAACCAAAGTCTCGTTCAATTTGAGACGCTTTTAGCCGATTAAAAGAGGAATGGGAAGAATGAACGGACTCTTCATCCTATGTCTGCTTTTGGCGCTAATGGGCGCCAGGCCCTCCTTTGCCGCTGATCGTGCGGCCCAGGCTGGAATGATTTACGGCTACTCCGTTCCCGACGCACAAAATACCAACCCCTTTATTCTTTATGGCGTGAAGGGCTCGGCCTTTCTGACCCCCAACTTTTCCACAGGTGGCTATTTCCTCGTCTCCGACAAACAAGGGGCGCCGAGCGCTACAGATAAGTTTCGATACTCTGTGGCCGGAGTTCATGCGACGGCTCATATTCCAAGTGGAAAAGGCGATACCTTTGTGGGCCTAAGAGTCGGGATCACCAAAGTAAATCGCAATCCCAATGGCATCGATTCGACATTCTCGCCTTATCATTACGGCATTGGAACCGGATACGACTATCACGTCACACCCTATCTGTCCGTCGGCTTTGAAGGCTCCTACTTGCATGTGCAGCCGGGTAAGACCACGCAGAACGGGAACACGATCCAAATGGATTCGTTCAACATCATGAGCTTTATGATCGCCGTTCAATTCATGCTCTAACAGGTACCTGACCGTAGGTCCTAATTTACCTTACAATTCCTTAAAAACCGCTCCAGCAGCTGGATCTACGTCGTGATCTGTTCTTGAGCACGGTGCCTTGGCCCAGATCCGAACGGTATAAAAGAGACTCAGGTGAGGGGGAAAAATGAAACACCTTTTGAATTTGGGCCTTTCGGCTCTTGTCTTCTTATCGTTCCAAAGTAGCGCAAAAGTGAATCCAATGATCGTCGGAGGCAACGAGGCCTCTCCGAATGAGTTTCCGTTTATCGTATCCTTGCACGAACGCTCGGGTCATATTTGCGGGGGCTCGCTGATCAAGAAGAACTGGGTCTTGACCGCAGGTCACTGCGTGGCGGGAACGCGGATCTCTAAAGTTTACATCGGTCTGCATGACCAAAACAGCAAGGGCGGCGCTGAAGCCATCACACCTAAGCGGATTATCCGCCATCCGCAGTACAACTCGAGCACGATCGACTATGATTATGCCTTGATTGAGCTGTCGAGCGATTCCGCATTTCCGCCGATCGCAATCAACACGCAAGAGCTTGCGATATCAGAAGACCCGGCTCAGCGAACGATGAGCACAACCGCTGGTTGGGGTGAAACTGCGCAAATGGGAGTCTTAGGTGCCGCGGACCGCCTGCAGAAGGTGGACGTGCCGCTTATTACGGCCGCGACCTGCAACGCCGCATATCGCAACCAGATCACCGACCGTATGATTTGCGCGGGCTTTTCTGAAGGTAAGAAAGACGCCTGCTTCGGCGACAGCGGCGGCCCCTTAACGGTCACCGACGCGAACGGCGTGATCGGCTTAGTGGGCGTGGTCAGCTGGGGCGAAGGCTGTGCCCGCCCCAACAAATACGGTGTTTACAGTAAAGTCAGTGCCGTGGTCGATTGGATTAATCAGACCGTACAGTAGCGATTACGACTTCGATCCGCCAAGCTTAGCGGTGATTTCGGTGTACTGAGGACCCATGAAATCGGCCACTGATTCACCGCGCTTGCGGATCTCCTGAATGATCTTCTGAGCCTGCGCCCAGCGCTGGTGCTTCATCAAGAGTTCCACATATTTCTGAACGACCGTGACCTGTAGGATATCGGTCTTGGAGCGGATAATCGATTCGTATAGGTCCGAGGCTTCGTCGATCTGTTCGGTTTCCGAGAGCGAGCGGGCGAGAAGGTACGTCACATCAAAGTTCACGTCTTCGTTAGCGGCCAGATATTGCTTAAACGACTGCGCGGCGCCAGCGTAGTTTTGGCGGCTCATCTGGAATTTGCCCAATTTCAAAAAGGCCTTGGAGTCGCTGCGGGCGATGTTGAGGAAAGATTGCTCGGCGCAATCGTACTGGAAAGTTTCAATGCAGATCTGCGCCATGCGTTCTTGGCTGGCGACTGAGTTGCCGCCGAAGAGCTGTATCCAGCGGACTTCGAACGTGTAACCGCCCCAAGCTGAGAAGAAGAGGTGGAAGCCGACCACAAAGGCGGCGAAGCCGAACATTCCATATTTATAGTTCTTGTTCATGACCTCTTCGGCCTTGGCTTCCGAGGTGGAAACTACGTGGCCGCAATTGTCGCATACGGTTGGAACCGAGGAGCGACGTTCGTCAGAAATCTCGGTGTGGCAGCGTGGGCAGGTCGAGTGTTGTGAAAACATTTGTTTATCCTTCGTTCGTTATCGGTTCCCAAAAGGAGACGGACTTTCCGTTCCTAACGAGAATTTTATGTGCAAGCCCGGTGCTAGGCGGGGAGGGCTTATAGCGGCCTTCGGGGGTCTGAATCTGTGAAAAGAGTAGTCGCTGACTACGAAATGTGGCCGTATTACGGCAACTTGTATCGGCTTGAGACCGTGGTTTAGGTGTGGTACTTGCCTAAGAATGAAAGCTGAAATTTTGTCTTTAAATGTGGCCCATCCCCGCGAAATGGAATTCGAAGGGAAGAAAATCAAATCCTCGATGTTAAAGGACCCGGTGCCGGGTCCATTGGTGGTTTCAAAAACCTCTATCGAGGGAGATTCCTTTTCCAATCCTAAGTACCACGGCACGGTCGACAGCGTTTTGTACGCTTTGGGCAGGCCGCAGGCGCTTGAGATTATGCGCTTGATTGGACGCGAGGAGTATCAGCCAGGAGCGCTGGGCGAAAACCTCACCTTGGACGATTTTGACGAACGAGCGATCAGCGTCGGCGACGTGTTCCGAATCGGAAGCGTCATCGCGCAAGCGACTTTCCCGCGCATCCCCTGCGGCAAAGTAAATTTCCGTTTGTGCCACCCCGAAGGCCAGAAGAGCATGCAGAAAAGCGGACGCAGCGGAGTCTACTTTCGCATCCTAGAGCCCGGCCAAATCGCAATGGGCGATGTAGTGGAACGGATCGAGCAGTCGAGGAATCCTTATCTGATCAGTGAAGTTTACGGTTTGGTGGTGAGCAAGCGCGATCTAAACGCCACCGAAACCGAGCGCATCTTCGCCAACGGCGCCTTTCCCAAAAGCTTTGTGGCGGATTTGCGCTGAACTTTTAGTTCAGCGCCTTTGAATTTCAGTTCATCCTCGACTTGGCAACTTTCAGCTTTCAAACGATCGCCGTGAATGTTACGTATTGCAATCCTTAAACTGGACATTCATAAAGGGTATTCAAAATGCGAAAGCAAATCGAGAGAAGCTTTGAATCCATCATCTTCGCCAGCCGTTGGGTACAAGCCCCAATTTACGGCGGGTTGATTGTGGGCGCCTGTCTTTACACCTATAAATTCTTGGTTGAGCTGATTCATTTGGTCATGGACGTGCAAGAAATTAAAGAAGAGATGCTGATGCTCGGCATTCTCACCCTCGTAGATATCTCAATGGTGTTGAACCTTTTGGTTATGGTGATCATCGGGGGCTATGCCACTTTTGTCAGTCGCATGGATCTGGCGAGTCATGAGGATCGACCTGATTGGTTGGAGAAAATCGACGCAGGAACTTTGAAAGTGAAGCTGGCCGGGGCATTGGTGGGAATTTCAGGAATTCATCTTTTGAAATCCTTTATTAACATCTCTAATAAAAGTACGGAGCAAGTCCAGTGGCAAGTCATCATACACGTGGTCTTTCTGTTTTCGACTTTGATGTTGGCCTACACGGAAAAAGTCTTACATTCAGCTAAAGCTAAGCCTAAGTGAGTCTGGTTCTACAGTTTAGAAACCAAAATTCAAAATCGGCGACACCACAAAGGTGCCTTTGTGGTGGAAGTTTGCCAGACCAATCTGCAACCCATAAAGATTGTCGACTCGGTTTACCAGCCCTACTTGGATTCCGTAGACCTTAAGCGCCCGGTTATAAACTCCCAGCTGAAATCCGCGCACAACCGTATGCGGGGCCACGTTCGCCACAGCGAGCTGAATGCCCGTCACCGACGACGCGGCATCGTTCATGTTCATCAGCCCGGCCACCTGCAGGCCGACAATGTCGGTCTTGTTGGTGTTGATATTGGCCACACCCGCAGCTTGGACCAAGGCCGTGGTGTTTCCCTTGGTGAGGTTAAAACCACCAGCCAACCCTATGCCCACGAACTCTTGCTCGGTGATATTGCCTATAACGCCGACGTCGAAGCCGTAGACGTCACGGTGGCGACCGTAAATCACGCTCGCTCGTACACCGGTCACCGAGAAATCCGCGGTCGGAAATTGCAGCGGCGGGATGATGGCGATGGAAAGCGGCGAAGAGAAGCCAAACGCCTGGGACTGGGCCAAGATCACTATAAACAACAGCAAAGAACGAATGGTTTTTTTCATGTATGAAATTGTATGCCGCGGGCTCGGCCTAGAAAAACGCTTTTTCCCCCGGGCGCCCGACTATGGTCGGGAATTCCGTTAGCGAACCCCGTGTCCAAGAATAAACTGTGTCTGCGACGATGGCAGAACGCGATGCGCGACCTCTGGCAAGGCCCGGACTTTGGGAGGGCCGAAGGCGATTTGGCCGGCCTGGTTGCGGATGAGTGGAGCCACATAAACAGAACGCGGATCGCCTGAATCCGGACATTTGACGTGGTAATCTTGATAGCTGACCGCGCCGACCACTTTGCCCGTGCAGGTTGAAACGGCGATCCCGCCCGACATCGCGGCCAAGTCGTAGTCGACATTTGGGCAGTGCAATTCGTAGGCGGAATGATCGGTGGTATTCAAGCCCTCTCCATAGCCTTTAAACTCACACCGGTGGCGCATGAAGCCGCGGTTCTTTGCCACGGGATAACCGGCAATCACAATCTCTTCGCCTTGGGCCAATGGGCGCTCGGCCGGCTGCGGTTCAAGTCCGCGAAAACTGGTACCCGGCAAGGGCATCTTAACCAAGTCGTGCTCGACGCTGAAGTGAGGCGCGCGAGTAGGGAACTGAATCGGAAGGCGCGGAACGGGCTGAGACCTATGAAAGTTGAATGTGGACGCCAAGAGCTTTGTTGCGTCCGCAGGCACTTCATCGGAACCTTCGCAGCTCGCGGGCTGCTGATCGCGGTCATCTACAACGACGTGGTGAGCTGTCACAGCCTCCACTCCCAGATTTGACCTCAACAAAAATCCCGAACCGTCATCTCCAGACCCTGGCAGATCCACTTTGACGGCGTAAGCTTCAAGATTAGCTAAGATCTCACGGATCTGCTCCGGAGGTAGGCATTGGCCATAAGCGTGAGGACCGAGGGCTAAGGTTAAAAAGACGACGAATCTCATGGTGGTCAAGATGTGCAAGAAACGGTTGACGCGATAAGAGGCTGATTCGAGGAGGGCCGTCATTTCTTAGACAGTTGCGTGACGTAAAACGTCTCGTCAGCTAGAATTTTTTGAAATTGATAAATTTTCCGATTGGGAGAACCGTGGACGCGAATCTAATTGCAACTTTTGCTCTGTTGGTCGGACTCGAAGTCGTTTTGGGAATCGATAACATTCTCCTGATCTCCATCCTAACGGATCGGTTGCCCGCCAAGCAAAGAAAGTCGGCGCGCATAATCGGCCTCGGCCTCGCCCTATTGATGCGTTGTTTGCTCCTGCTCGGGGCCGCGTATATCGTGAAGCTAAGCGAGCCCGTTTTTTTCGATCTCAGTTGGAAGGCGATCATCTTGCTCGCTGGGGGCGCCTTTCTCCTCTATAAGGCGGTCAAAGAAATTCACCATGTGGTTGAGAATTTAGACGAGAATGCTGTCGCGGGTAAAAGCCACACTCGTGCCGGAATTATCACTCAAATCGTGATTCTCGATGTCGTGTTCTCCGTTGACTCCGTTATCACCGCGGTGGGTTTGACTGATAATCTTACCGTCATTTATTCCGCGGTGATCGCCTCTTTTGTTGTTGTATTGGCTTTCTCGGGCGCGATCGCCTCCTTTATTCAAAGGCATGCCACTCTAAAAGTTCTGGCTCTTTCCTTTCTCGTTACTATCGGTGTGACTTTAGTGATGGAAGGTTTAGGCGCCCATGTGCCTAAGGCCTACATCTACCTACCGATGGGCTTCGCGCTCGCGGTGGAACTCCTGCAAATGCGACTGCTGCAAACGGCCAAGCGGCGGCGGAGAGCATAGAGTCCATCGAGGATTTGGCGTAGGCTTCTTATTGTCGGCATAGCTTAAATTGATCGATGCGTCGCCGAGTTCACTATAACCCGGGCCAACCGTAGCGGAGTCTCACAATGAGACAGTCGACCGAGCGGACGTCGCCTGAGGTAAAGAGAAAATATATACTAGAGAGTGTATGTACGTTGATGCTTATGCCCTTATAGTCCAGCAGGACGGTGATGGCGGAGACTCCTTGCAGCGAGAAGGAATGTACGCCTTCGGCAAGTGGCTGCGCTACAACAGCGCGAACAATACGGTGATCATCGCCGAGCCACCGGGTCGGGAAGATCCGCGCAAAATCATCGACAAATTCGAGGTTGAACCCGGCATCTATGTTCGGCATCCGGACCCACAAAAATGGTATTCCAATCCTAAGACCACATCACGCGATCAGCTGGTGCCTCTGATTGCATACTGCGGGGCCTACCGCGACTACCCACGGCTGTGGCGGCTATTCAAAGCCTTCGCAAAGCGCGGCATGTTCTCACAGAACACTAAGCGCGCGGGAGATGGGCATATGGAATTCAAAATGCCCGATACCATGATTGCGCATCTAGGCCTTTTTATTCGCTCGGGCGGCTGGTACACGGCGCCGTTCTATCCACTTCTATTTTTGACGGATTCCATAGAGCTGGCCGGGACGTTAATGAACCAGATCCCGGTCCATTGGGAGCAAACCAATAAACGCTTCCGGTGGAAAGACCTGCGCGACACCGACGACAATAACGCAATCATTGCCCACCTTCTCGCGGCAAAGTTCAAGCCCACTCCAATTTCTTGGTTGGACCGGCGGATCTACGCCTACACCCGGCGGTTGAACTACGGCAATACCCGAATGGGCGAGACCAATAACGTAATGGGCGCTCTCGCCTGGTATCACCGAGCCTCGAACCGAGGCAATCCGGAGATGGCCGAGCTCTATCGTCCGCTGATTCAGGAGTACTTCGCCCCTAAGGATGATCTGGAGCGTTTGCGAATCGAGCTCGCAACCTTCGTAGCGAAGTTCAGTGACCGAGTGTTGATGGTGTCACGCTAAGGATGGTAGGAGCGGCCATCGTCTAAGGACTGTGGGCCGAATAGGTTCAACCGATTGCCCGCAATAAAGTTCGCCAGCGTGGTCAGAATGTTCTGACGATTTTCAACCGCCCAATACATAACGCAGTCTTGATTTATTGAATGCTTGGGATGAGCCGCATCCTCGTGACCCGATACCATCGGCAGGCCATTGTTGACGAGGCCTATGGCATGGCCGATTTCGTGTACGACCACGGATTGCTCCACGTATCTTTGCGTGGCGCCATCTCCCCCAGCTGCCACCACGACATCCTTGAATATAAACGCATAGGGATAGCCGAGGAATTGGACGCCAAGAATATTGGCGTCGCCATTTAGCGTTCCATTTACAAAGTATACCCCGACTGCGATTTCCGTCGGCGTGCTAAGGGGGGCGTTGGCTTTGGCCAGATTGAGAAGCTGTTCTTGTGTCCAAGTTGTTTTGTTCTGATTCGGGAGGGCACTCATGGCCGCTAGGCCTGAGGGCACGGTCACAACTCGACCGACGTGATTCATAAACAGGGATTGCAAAGAGGTGCGGGTGATCGTCCAGGTGTCGTTCGCGGTCAAACCGATCGGCCCGGTGTACGGTTCAGCGCCCGCCTCGTAGTACACCGACACGATAAACTCTCCCAGATTATCGGAGTAAACGGAATTTACATAGTTGGCTTGCATCCCGGCGTAGGGTCCGCCGCTGTTGGCGATCACGTTGTCATCGTTCGAGCATCCGTGTCCGACAATCATGGAAATCAAAATTAGGATTACCCATTCGATCTTCCTGATCATCCTGCATAGGATATCCGGTTCGGTGACATAATTCTAGGTGTAGGTTGCGACGATTTTTGCGAACGCCTGTTTCAATTGTTTAGAACGTGAAAGTGTGTGAATTCGTATAAACTTTGGTATCTCAAACTGAGCGCCGTCTCTGACTAGCACGGGCTAAAGAGTATCCGCGAGCCTCCGAAAAAAGGCAGCGAAATCGGTTTCTCGGACGACGTAGAAAATAAAGAGGCCAGTCGCGATAAAGACGAGCGCCGACATTGTGCCATAGAACGGGTGGAACTTTTCTTTGCTTCGAAGGCCCATGTACAGGTGGTAGAGCGCGAGGCCGTGAAACAGAATCGGCATAGTGATAGAGAACAAGCAGCAAAAGTAGAATCGGCGCATCGATCCGCCTTGCGCAAGGCCCGGATCGTCCTTCGTCTTCTGCGCCGACTTTAACAGAGATTCCGTTAGCTTCTGCGCGCGCTCCAGTTCGCCTTCATCGACATAAATCGCAAAGCCGTCGAATAGGGCCGAAAAGCCCTCGAAGGAAAGGTCGACCGTGGTGTCGGCGATCTTGCGGCTGATATCGCGTGGAGCGGAGTGGGGTTCGATGCCTTGCGATTTTAGCGCGGCGAGAATGGCATCGCGCTGAATGATGCTCTCCGCTTTGATGAGCAGCTTGAGCTGAGTGTGTGTTTCGGAAGTTGGGCTTTCGGTGCTCATTTTGATTTGGGCGTTTTTTTACGTCGTTTGAATTGGGATTCTTTTTTCTTCTGGGCTTCATTGGCGGCTTTTACGGGCAGAGCGGTTTTCGATTTGCCACCCAGAGGGGAGCCTCCGGAGCTCTTAATTGTGACGCGTTCGGGTGTTTTTGCTTTGGCCTTAGCGGATGCGGTGGAGCGTTTGGGCGTGGGTTTTACCTTGGCAGTCTTCGTGATCTTGGTGGTGGGCTTCTTGGCCGGGGTCACTTTTTTAGTCGGCAATTTGCTGAGCTTGACCGATTGCGCGTCCGCTGAGGTCGCGAATCCCAGGCTTATAAGCAAGGCAAAGATCAAGGCTTTCATACATTCTCCTATCGGCAGAAATGGTGCGACTCTGGCCTGGACGTTGGTTGTGAAATTCCCGCTCCAGAATGGAACGATTTATGGTAAAACCTCACGCAAATGGACCAACAGAAATATTTTATTAGCAAATCCAACATGGCATTGGGCATGCGCTGCGCGAAAGCGTTGCATCTGGCAATTCACCGCAAAGATCTGCGCGCCAAAGTCGATGCCGCTACCCAAGCCCGCTTCGACCAGGGCAATGAAGTGGGGGCGAGGGCCCGCGAGTACTTCGACAGCCAGGGCGCGGTGATCCAGGCCAAACCGTGGGAGTATGGGCCGAGTCTCAAGGCCACGCAGCAAGCCATGGCCAGTTCGGAAGTGCAAACGGTGTATGAGGCGGCCTTTAGTGACGGTGTTTTGTATTCGCGCGCCGACATTTTGTTTAGGCGGGGGAGTGAGTGGCATCTGATCGAAGTTAAGGAGGGAACCTCAGTCAAAGAGGAGCACCTGATTGACGTGGCAATTCAGCTCGTCACGATGAAACGGGCAGGCTTCGTGCCGGCTTCAAGTGCGATCATGCATCTCAACAAGAAAGCAGTCTTTCCCGAGCTCTCGGATCTTTTCGTGGTTCAAGATATTACGACTGAAGTGGCGGAGATTTTGCCGGAGGTTGAGAACAAGATCGACATTTTGATTGCCTCCACTAAAGGGCAAGAGCCCGCCATTAGGATCGGGAAACGCTGTGAGGATCCCTACGAATGTTCGTTTAAGGCCCATTGCTGGGATGGAATTCCGGACTACAGCGTCTTTGAATTGCCGAGGGTGGATGTGGACGCGGCGGCGAGTTTAATGGAATCCGGCTTGATCGAGATCCGGCAACTCAAGTCGGAGGACTTCGCCGCGAATGAGCTGATGAAACGCGCGATCGAGGCGACTGTGAGCGGTCAGGCGTTTATAGATGTGGTGGCGTTGAAGGAAGGCGTGAAAGATTGGGCCTTTCCTTTATATTTTCTGGATTTTGAAACTGTGATGCCGGCCATTCCACGCTATGAGGGTTGCAGTCCGTATACGCAGGTGACCTATCAATTCAGCTGCCATGTGGTTGAGGAGGGCGGTGAGCTCTCGCACCGGGAGTATTTGCATTTGGCTACCTCGGATCCGCGCGAACCGGTGGCGGCGGCGCTGGTGGCGGCGGTCGGTCCGGTGGGTTCGGTCGTGTCGTACAATGCGAAATTCGAAAAGGCGCGAATGGAAGAGATGGCTCGGTGTTTTCCGCAGCACGCGGACGCGCTGAATTCAATCATTGGCCGCTTAGTCGATCCGCTGCCGTTGATGCGGGCTCATGTGTATCATCGTGACTTTCATGGATCGTTTTCAATTAAAAAGGTGGCGCCGGCGCTGCTGGGTAGTGAATTTCGCTATGATAACAAAGAAGTGTCGGATGGCTTGCTGGCCGGCGTTTGGGCTGAGCGCATTTTGCGTGGGTTTATGTCGAATCCTTCCGAAGTGGCGAGCGTGCGGGAGAAGCTTTTGGCTTATTGTCGAATGGACACGTTGGCCATGGTGCGTTTGTGGGAGTGGATCCAAGCGCAGAAATAATCGCTGAGTTGGG
>JALHOQ010000107.1 GCA_022842925.1 Bdellovibrionales bacterium | reverse complement strand
GGCTCGTAGCCGGCGTAGCCGCGGTAATCGATCAAGTAGTAGGCGCCGGCCAGCACGTCTTCGCGGATGGCGCGAAAGATTTCTTCGTCGCTGATCGCGGCGACCTGAGACTCATCGGCGCCGCCTTCGACAATCAGTCCGGCCGGGGCCAGGGGCGGCACGTCGCCGGACTTGAAGCGGCGTTGAGTTCTTAACAGGCCCAAGAATTGTTTTTGATCCACTCCGCGCGTGACGCCGCGGATGATGACGCCATTGCGGTCGTGATCGTCGCCGGTCAGTATCCGTTTCACGGCGTCGACAAAGATCCAATCCAGTTCTTGTACGAAGAACGGCTCCCAGGTGATTTGCCCCGGGATCTGAATATCCGACTTCCAGCCGTGCTGCGCGCCTTCAGGCGAAAGGGTCACACCGCTTGGAGTTCCCACGAGAATAAAACTCGAGCGCCAATACAAGTTGTAGAACAGTTGATCGAGGGCGCGCTTAATAAAGAAATCGTAAACGGTCATAAGCGGAACCAGGGGGATACCCAGTGTTTCGCGAATTTTGCCGAAGCTGCCGACGCACGAAGTGACGTTGGCCTCGACGATATCGAAGCGCAAGAAACGATCGGTCACATCTTCGCCTGGAACCAGGTCGGGCACCGTACGGTCTTTGACGCCCATTTCGGTTTCAAGATCGTCCACGTCATAGGCGCTATAGATCTTGCCGTCCATAGACGGGTTTAAGTTGGTGCTCGTACCCACATCGGGCGCCATCGACACCATCATTTCGGCCGCAAG
The DNA here is from genome assembly GCA_022842925.1 of Bdellovibrionales bacterium. Taxonomy (GTDB): domain Bacteria; phylum Bdellovibrionota; class Bdellovibrionia; order Bdellovibrionales; family UBA1609; genus JALHOQ01. The sequence goes on along the minus strand of JALHOQ010000107.1, from coordinate 10,837 downwards.
TTTGAAGGCTTTCTCACTCGCAGACAGCGGCTTTTGTTTTTCCTTAAGAAGTTTCTCCTCGAGCGGAGTATTGGCGATTCGCGTGAGCTTCGAAGTCAGCTGCCCCAACATCCACTGAGTGTGCGGGTAGTTCGCCATTTTATAATTGATGTCGAGTGTATTCGCCATCTCGCCCAGGCCTTCGGCCACTTCGGTGAAGTGAGCTCTGTTCTTCGCCTTGAGCGCGTGTTGGCCCTGAATCTCTTTATATAATTTTTCGCCGCGGGCTTTAAGAAACTGACCTTCGGGTGATTTAGAATCGAAGCGGGCGAAGTCCTGATTTTTGGGCATGCTTCCGCGTTCGGCCAGAATAGCCAATTCGTCTTCTTCGGGAATGGCGGAGTGGTTGCCCGGATTGGCCGCCATTTTTAGACCCCAGCCTTTGATTGTATGCGCGATCACCATGGTCGGCCGGCTGGTTTCTTTTTTGCTCTCGGTATAAGCCTCGATCAAGGTTTCAAAATCGTGACCGCCAAAATCGTGAACCGCGGATAGCAGATCTTCGTCTTTCATTCCTTTTAGGAATTTTTCAAGCTTCGGCTGATTGTCGAGAATGACCTCGCGAATCGCCTTTCCATCCGGAAGCAGAAGCAGCACTTGCAATTCATAATCGGCTAAGCGGCCCTCAAACAACTCGCGGAACAGTTCACCGCCGTCTTTGCCGAACCACTTCTGGCGTTTTTTGCCATGGCGGGCATGTACGACATGCCAGCCGTTGGCTTCCATCATGCGCTGAATTCGCAGATCGTCGGTTCCCCGCATAACGGTTTGATTGGTGATGCGATGGCCGTCGAGACTCTGGCGGTTGAAATCCAAAATCCAGGTCAGATTGCCCAGCTGGCGTTCAGCAAAGTCGGGAATGGCTTCGGCTAGCGAGCCCTCACGGAATTCGGAATCGCCCATCACCGCCCAGAAGTGAGCGTCGGGAACTTCATAACCGTGGCGAGCGGCGTACTTATAGGCCAACGCTAGATAACCGGCATTGACCGGCGGGATTCCCACGGTTCCGCTAGGGAAGAAGTTATGGTGATCGGGATCGTAGGCCGAATGATAGGATTGAAAAACCCATTCTCCATTCTGGGAAAACGCGCGCAAACCGCCCATCGCCGTGTTGGCTTCGTCTAGTGTCAGGCGCGAGAGATCCTTGTCTAAAAGTAAATCGAGAAGGTAATTGTAGGCGTGATCGGCCGGCGCGGCGTGCGGTTTGTTGGCGATCCAATCGTAGCCACTTTTCATCACCAGGTGTAGGGTTCCTAGGATGTGCAGCGCGCTGGAACTCGCGGAGGAATGGCCGCCGATCTTCGGGTCGCCTTTTTCAACGTTGGTCCGATGATTGGCCATGTAAATCATTTTATTGGCGAGGTAATGCGCGCGACGCGCGACCTTTTCTAGGAGTGCGGAATCGATAGATTTAGACATAGGCCCTAATCTAAAGGGCCTTGGGCTCGGGTGCAACTTCGGACTGGGGCAAATACACCAGTTGAGCGTAGCCCAGGCGCGAATCCAGCAGGCTATGGAAACCGGATAGCTTGCGAATCAATTGGTTGCCCGCTTTCGTGATTAAGAGGGGAAAACCAAAGTGCCACGGTGCGCCCTGCGCGTCGACGGCCTGAAAGACCTGTGTTTCCGTATGGAAACCTTGCCGACCCCATTCCTGGTTTAGAAAGCGCCACAGTTCGGGGGCGGGCATTGGCACCTCCACCGGCAAAACAAAGCAGCCTTCACTTTCGGTGGCGGCTAAACCGGCTTTGAGATTCGAAGCCAGGTTCACGTGGTCGCTCGTGTCAAAGACCATTTCGGAATTGGCGATACGGGGACATAGACGCAGCTGCTCATCGGCCTGATGGCCGGCGAGAACCGTGATGATTTCAAAGCCGAGGCGACTGAGCTCTTGAATCCGGTTATCGAGGATGCGTTGGCCGTCGGCTTCGCGACCCACCCCGAGAGCGTCTTCAATATTTTCGCTGGTGCGGTAACCGCTAAGGAGTAAGACCTTCATGCTTCCAACACGAAATCCCAACGGATTTTGATGGTGCCGTCCTTCTCCACCATTCCCGAGGGCGGGTTGGGGAAGGGGGCGGCGGATTTAAACGCTTCGGTGGCGGCCTCATCGAGAGATTCCACTCCGGAACGCGAGATCACCTCGATTTTTATCAGCTCGCCAGTGGAATCCAGAGTCACCAGAACCTGGGTCACCCGGTCTTTGGCTGAGGCGATATTGCGACCTTTGCGATAAATGATTTTCACTTTTTCGCGAACGTTCGGTTCCCAATGCTGGCGTAACGCCTCTTTGATGCGATTGTAGTAACTGTAATAGATGAACTCGCGGGTGCTAAGGAGGGTTTGCAAACCGCTCTGCACGTCTTTTAAATAATCATCGGTCTGCGACGGGTCGCCATTGTCGACGGTGAGTCCCTTGGGCCCTGGGTTCAGGGCGAATTTGGGAGCGAGATCTTTGAGATCTGGCAACTCGCCTTTCTCGCGTTTGCGCACGCGCTTGTCGACTTCGGCTTTTTCTTTCTTGTCGCCGTCCTTCTGGCCCTCGTCCTTGTGTCCGCCTTTGGCGGTATTTTTGAACTGTCCGGAGCGTTCGGCACGAGTTTGCTTAAGGACTTGCTGATCGAAGGCGCTAAGGAAACGGGAGTCTTCGTCTTTCTCCTCGTTCAGGCGTTTTTGCTGTTCCACGATTTGATCAGTCAGTGTGTCTTTGCTTCGGGCCACTTTCGATTTCTCGCCCGGAACTTGAGGGGCCTCGGGTTCGACGTACTCGACTTCGATTTTGGCCACGGGGGGAGCCACCGGCCGTAAGTTCGCGGCCCAAAACCCGAGAAAGAACAAGACGTGCAACAACAACGAGAACAGCAGGAAGTAATTGTCCCGCTTCTTGTGTTTTGAGAGCGCCATATTGAACCTCGGATTCACATTTTCTTATCGGTTCAACCCGGCATGGCCTTAATGGCCTCGACCCGCCGTTTCTCTCTCGACAGCGCGAATTCCCGCGTGTCAAAATACTGGCATGCATTTCGATGTGTGGGCTCAAACGGACGTCGGCCTAAAACGGGATATCAACCAAGACGCGATTTTGGTGGATCACGACCACAATTTGTTTATCGTCGCCGATGGTATGGGCGGCCATAAAGGCGGGGAAGTCGCCTCCGCCTTGGCGGTCGAGACCGTGCAGGAAATTGTCGCCAAGCGTTTAGGCGAGACCAAAGTTTCGCCGCGTAAAGTTTTAGGCGATGCCTATCGCGAGGCGAGTAGCCGCATTCACTACAAGAGTACTTTCGAGGCACCGGACCTGATGGGCATGGGTACGACCATGGTCCTGTTTTGGGAGGTGCGCGGGCGGATATTTATCGGCAACGTCGGTGATTCGCGCGCCTACCTTTTTAGCGGCGGGCAACTCTGGCAGCTGACCGAGGATCATTCCTTGATCAATGAACAGGTCCGGGCCGGTGTGATTTCTGAGGAAGAGGCCCCGCATGTGGTTGGGCGCAATGTGATCACCCGCAGTGTCGGTTTTGAGCGCGACGTGATGGTCGATGTCTTGGAGCGCGACCCGCAGCCGGACGAGATGTATCTGCTCTGCTCGGATGGCCTCAGCGCCTTGATAACTCCTGAAAAACTATACGAAGTTTTTAAACAATCGGCGCCCGAAGAAGTTGTAGCTCGCTGCATCAAAGAAGCTAAAGTAGCGGGTGGGGATGATAATATTTCGGTGATCCTGATTCGGCCCAAAGTTGGCGGTTGACGCATTTCGCTAATGCACCCTAAATTGGGCCATCGGAGTCTAATAGGTCATGGAGAATAAGAGCTACACCATACTGATTGCCAGCAATCGGCACGGCGAGACTTTTAAGATCAATCTGCGCTCGAGCTGGGTGAAAGCCGGCGCGTTTGCGGCCTTTTGTCTGGTTCTTCTCGCCGCGACCGCTGCCTTGGATTACGTAGGTCTGTTATTAAAGGCCAACGAAAATCGCAGCTTGAAGGTGGAAAACTCCGCCCTCAAAAAGCAGTTCGTCTTGGCTGAGGAGAGACTCGGTGTCTTGGAAGCCAGCTTGGATCGAATTCAAAACTTCACCAAAAAGCTGAACCTGATCACAAATGTCGAAGATGAAGAGCGGGGATTGAAACTGGCGATCAGCACCGGCCCCCGCAACGCCATGGAAGCGGCCCTTGGCTCTCCGGTCAGCCGCCTGCCTTCAAGTGAATTTATGATTCGCGAACCGATGCCCATGGATAAGCCGGCTGCCGAAGAAAAAGCGGGCGAGCTGGCGGTGACCAAAGAGAATTCCCGCGACTATGTGTCTTTAAGCGTCCGCATCGACCGGGCTTTGCGCGAGTCGCAGCTGCGTGAGCAGGGCGTGCTTCAGCTATGGGATTCGTTAAGTGAACGGCAGAATTTACTCCTATCGACCCCTTCGGTGAAGCCGGTGCGCGGCTGGTTTACCTCGCGCTTCGGCTATCGCGTCGACCCGTTCACCAACCGGGCTGAAATGCACACAGGTCTTGATATGGCAGCCCCTCCCGGAACTCCCGTTTATGCACCTGCCGACGGCGTGGTCTCCTACGTCGGTTATGAAGCCGGGTACGGAAAACTGATCTCGATTGATCACGGTTACGGCGTGATCACCCGCTACGGTCACAATTCTCGGGTCTTTGTCGAACAGGGTCAGAAAATCCGCCGCTGGGATGTGGTTTCAAGCGTTGGCTCCACCGGCCGCTCAACGGGCGCGCATCTGCACTACGAAGTGCGCGTCCATGGCGTTCCCGTCGATCCGCTCAATTATATTTTGAATGAGTAGTGGCGCCCCGGGCGCCTAGTAATCAAACGAATAAAGATAGCTTTTACCGCCGGTCGTATTGAAGTAGACGATGCCGGTTTTGGGCGGGCCGCCGAGAGTGAACTCGAAACAGAGATTCTCCCGTGTCTTCTCAGGAAAATATTTTCGCTCTTCCAGCTCGGCCGCCGTACAGTCGCGTATGAGCGAAACCTCGGGCGCCATCAGCAGCCAAGTGGCGAGTCGGTCCAAACGATATTGCTCCGTTTTAGGCGCGAGCAGCGGCTGAACGCAGTTCTTGATCGGCTCCAGTTTTCGTTGGTCCTCGGCTCGACACGCGAGATAGCTCTGAAAAACTCCCGCGAGCTTGGACTTGGAGTCGACTTGCGCTGGTTTGCGCGCCGGCTTCTTCTTGTCGGTGGCCGAGGTCGGTAAGGTCAAAATGATGAGTAATAAAAGGCAGGCTCTCATCGCGTGGTCTCCGGTGTTTGTTGGATCGGCAGAGGTACATCTAAAATCGAAGGGTCTCGCCATTGGGGAGGCGAGTGACCAGCGGGCCGCGAGCTGGCCTGCGGATTGAAACAATTTGGGTGCAGTAGAGACTGCACGACGGACTGGGGTTGAAACTTCTGTACCAGGTCAGCGCATCTCGAGGGATCGAGCGGGCAAGATCTGGCCCTGGAATAGGCGTGTTTCTCCGTGACTTTGGCGATGGCCGAGTCGACGGCCGTTTGCATTCGAGTGTGGTGATACCTATTGCAGTTTAGTCCTTCGTCGAACCCATGATTCAAATATTCATTCCAGTCGAATTGTCGTTTCTGAACCCACTTTCCACCTTCACATTTGAAATAGGGATTCGGTCCATCCAACACCTGCCGCCAAAAGCGAAACCCTTGAAAATTGGCCATCACATCCCCGTAACTAAAGATCCCAGTCGTGGCCAACCCATAACGGCCCGTCTCCTGCTCATTGCCTTCTGCCAGGACCTCACGAAGTTCCACCGCAGACAGTTTGTCCAAATCGACATTTCGATCACGCTTTAGGTCATCGAAAATCCGGTAGTAGTTGTAACCCTCGGTCATAAAGTGTGACAGCTTGTCCACGCCGACATGGTACCCCCCCATTTTAATGCTCGAACCTAAGCCGGTGAGAGAGGCGACGCCGAGATCCCAGGATGAGGTTTCCGAATAAACATGGGGAGGGGGCGGTTTGCTTTTACATTTGTCGATATTGGCCGAGCCTTCGGCAAAGGTTTCGAGATTCCCCATCCAGTCCGACGCGATTGCGCCTCTCAATTTGTTCAAAATAGAGCGGCTGCACCCCTCAATCGGACGTTCGTCGTTCTGGATTGTCGGCGGATGTATGGTGCTAATCCCGATCGGGGTCGGGTTGTTATTCCCTTCGTTGAACGGCAAACTTCCGGGACTGTTTGGCGGAATCGGCGGGTTATCGGTTACGGACTCACCGCGGAGTACCTTTTGAAACCGCGAATTGGTCTCATGATTCAAAGCGGGCAATGAGTCCTTTAGATCACGAAATCGGCAAGTGATGTTGTCCACCTCCCAAGCCGACGCGGGCGAGCTGAACAACAATGTGAGCGTGAATGAGATCGATAGCACTCCCAATGGTAGCGCTGATCCGATTCGGCCAACAAGACTAGCTGGCCAAACGGGCAGGCGCCCATAGCTGGGACAAATGGAAAGCTCGCTCGTGACCGGGCGTTTTCTTGGTCGTTGCTGATCACTTCGCAGCGGCAGCGCACCGCGCTGATGATCGAGTTCATGGCACGGTCAGGGAATTACGCAGTAGCCGGGCTCAAACTCGACAGAAACCGACTTTAGAAGCTTTAGGAGTTCCCGCATGGCCTTAGTGCGGTCCGGATTGCAAAAGTCAATTCGTGGCTTGCAGCCAAGATCTGGGTGCAAACCGGGAAGAGTACTGCCCAAGCCCATTCGATCTTCGTAGTTGAATTTATACAAATGTAGGTAACCGGGTTCAGCAACTAGATTGCAGGTTGGCGCCGTATTCACATCTGGAATCGCGCAGACTTGTGCATCCTTAACTAGCTGCCGAATAAGCTCCGCGGTAGCTGTGGACTTACACGAAGCAATCGTAAGGCCGGCCTTGATTACTGAGTAATCGCCCGAGGTCCAGTCCAAATTCACTACGGCGTCAAAGAGTCCCAGATTCATTTTCGGGTAGTCGGTCATATCCGCCAGATGGAGAGGAAATGCGTTATCCGCTGGAAAGGTGGGAACCTTAAAGCGGATTATGTCCAAGCGCGAGTCCATATATGTCTGGTTGGTGGTCTGCGAGGCTTGCTCCGTTGAACTTCCCTGGCTGGAGTTCGAGTCGCAATTTGTCAGAAGGGTTGCCAAAAAAACAACTGCAATGCTTCGGCGGAGGGGGGCGCTTTTCATAATCCCCTTAATTTGCAAAACGGAGACCGGGTAGCCGAGGAATTAACCGTGCTGAATGACTAATCTTGATTGCGGCGCCTAAGAAATGAACGTCTCGATATGAGACTAAAAACAAAAAGCCCGCTTTTGAGCGGGCTTTTTTGAGTCTGTCGCAGCGGCAGCGCACCGCGCTGCCGATCGCGATTAACGTTTCGAGAACTGAGTGCTGCGGCGGGCGCCGTGCTTACCGTACTTCTTACGCTCAACCATTCGCGAATCGCGAGTGAGCATACCGGCCTTTTTCAGGGTCGGGCGAAGTTCAGGGTTCACAGTAATCAGCGCGCGGGCGATGCCGTGGCGAATCGCCTCCGACTGTCCGGTTACGCCGCCGCCAGTGACGGTTACGCGGGTATCATACTGGTTTTTTGTGTCTGTAATAACGAAAGGGCTAGCCGCGACCATGCGAGCGGTCGGAGTCGGCATATATTTTTCAAGATCTTTGCCATTGACGGTGATCTTGCCGCTACCGGTTTTCAAAAATACGCGAGCCGCGCTCGTCTTGCGGCGGCCGGTGGCGTAGAAAGCGGGTTCTTTTGCTTGAGGCTTAGCCATTATCTATCTCCCAAGTTTAACATTTGCGGACGCTGCGCCGAGTGCGGATGAGTCGGGCCCGCGTAAGCTTTGAGTTTGTGGATCAGGCGCTTCGAAAGTTTATTTTTCGGAAGCATTCCGGCCACCGCTTCACGAATGATGGCGGTCGGATCCTTTTGCTTAAGTTGGGCGGCGCTGAGTTCTTTCAGCGAGCCGAAGTAGCGGGAGTGTGAATAAAACTTTTCGTTATCCCACTTCTCGCCGGTCATTTGGACCTTCTCCGAATTGATCACGACGACAAAGTCGCCGGTGTCCACGTGGGGAGTGAAGGTCGGTTTGTTTTTGCCGCGGATGATTTTGGCGATTTCAGTGGCCATACGTCCGAGGGTCTTGCCGCTGGCGTCGACTACGTACCATTTCATGTCGACTTCGGCCGGCTTCGCATTCCAGGTGTTCATACTGCTTCCTTAGGTTCTTTCCTTACGGGCATTCAGCGTTTAGGGAATTGGAAGGTTTAGAGTTTTCGGCACTTCTTGTCAAGGGCCGGGGGATACTGAACGCGGTAAAGATAAAGCCCGTAAGCCGCTGCTGTGGCCTTTGCCGCTTGGCGGTCCTGGGCATCGAAAATATTAAGCAGGTCAGTCAATTCCATCTTGTTCCGCTCCAAATGCAGCAGCGTACCCACCAAATTCCGCACCATCTGCTTTAGAAAGCCGTTTCCGGTGATGCGGAACTCTACTAACCCCTTGTGGGGCGCCGTCCAAATCGCTTGATCGATCCGCCGAACGGTGGTTTTCACAGGAGTTCCTTGGGTTTGGAAGCTCTTGAAATCTTTTCTGCCCTGGCAGTGGCGGGCGAACTGATTGAGTCGGTCTAGATCCAACGGTTGCGGCACCCAAAGGGCCCGGTTGTGCCATAACGCTGAGCGAATCGGATGGTTCCAGATCCGATAGATATAGGTCTTGCGAACCGCGGTTTTTCGGGCGTGAAACTCGTCCGGGGCGTGCCAGGCCCCCTTTATGACCACGGCTTCGGGAAGCATGGCGTTCATGGCCCGGACCAGTCGGTGCTCGGAGGCGGACACTTTTGGAGCCACGAAGTGCGCCACCTGAGCTACGGCATGCGTACCCGCATCGGTCCGGCCCGATCCCGTGATCTTGATCGGCTCATTATAAATCTGCGACAGCACGGTCTCGACCGTGCTTTGGACCGTGTTTAGGCCGGGCTGCTTTTGCCAGCCCATAAACTGGGTGCCGTCGTAGCTGATCAGGAGTTTGATGATGCGCATGCTGGAGGTATCAGGTGCTCGTCGACTTTTTGCAACCCATCGCGGCACTTGGTGCCGCGATGGGCTGCAAAAAGTCGACGAGCAGCTTTTTAATATTCCATCATAAATCCGGCGTTGATCATGTCGCCGGAGAAATCGAACCGGGAACTTAAGGCTACGACGCCGCGATATTCGGCGGTCAGATAGACGGCGTTGATGCCGTATTCGCGATCGAGCTGGATTCTTGAGAGATTATCAAAATAGGTCAGGTTGAGCGCCGCGCCCGCGGCATAGTAGGCGCCGAAAGAGCCGCCGAACTTGGGTGGTTTATCGTCGTCACGAAGTTCGGAGAAAGCGAACAGCGTACCGCCGCCGGCGGCATAGGGCACGAGCAGTTGCTTGTGCCAGAGATGAAGTCGGTAAACGGCGCCCACATTGATCGGAAACAAAACAAACGTAAAGATCTCGCGCGGCACCAAGCCGAGGCTGGAGTTTACGGGCCCGGTGAAGCGGCCGTTTCCTTGCGCCACATAGACACCGCCGCCCAACGTGGCTCCGAATTTTCCGATCGGCGAGCGCCACAGCTGCCATTCCCAGTCGAGCAGAATGGCCGGAGTGTCGGTCTGGTCGTAGGCATCCTCGAATGTGGGTGTGATGCGATCCTCACCAGCCGAGCCCTCGAGGTTCTGCGGAATGTACGGCGCGAAGCGCACTGAGGTCGCGGTTTTTTGGTCCGACTCGTCGACTTTGTAAATGTAGTTGCGGTTCTTATCGATCCGGATCAAGCCCTTTTCGGCGTAGGGGTGGGGAACGAGTTTAGCGTCGGGATACTTTCGCCAATCAAAAATGACTCCGCCGGATCCAGGCGAACCGCCGCTGGAGCTGGAGGTGGCGGCCGGAGCGTCGAGAGTTCCCACTGCCGGCTCAGATGTGGGCGTGGTCGGCGATGCTTCAGCCGCGCCGGCTTCTCCAGAAAAATCGTCCTCTTCCATATCTTCCGTTTGCGGATTGAAATCGCCACCTTCCGATCCACTCAGCTGAGCGAGGGCCGGGTTTGATGATATCCAAAAGGAGAAAAAGAGAGTGAGAAGAACTTTACTGGGCGCGGGCAAAACCTCTCCTTGTGGTGACTATCACAGCTGCGGAAATCGACATTAGGAGAAGGAATGCGAGGAAAGTAGCGGGCCAGAAGCCGAGATTAAGCGCGAGCCTGCTATAAAGATAAACCGGCCACAAGGCGGCTTGGGTGACCTTACGCAGCCAGGGTTTGTCGTGAATCCAGCGCGCGGCGTAGGGTCCGAGTTCGTAGTAGGCCTGAACAAATTTACGGCCGTACCAATTCTGCAAAAGGATTTTAAATTTGAACTCGCGAAATGTATCAAGCTTAGGCTCAAGAAAAGAACCATAAGCCGCCGTGGCGATAAAACAGTTGATGTCATCGGTCAGAAGACCGAGCACCTCTTCGGGCGTGGCCGCCCACGGGCAGGAGCGGCGGTTGACCGGATCGGCGTCGTCGCAACTGGCGTCCGCCCCAGCGTCGGGAAAGAACTGCACAACGTTACCGGCTTCGTCGACCATGGCGATACGAAAAATATAAGTCGTATTATTGCTCAGACCCGCCGTCACCACATTGCGTTCGAGGTTCGTGCCGTCGGTCGTGATGTTCAGGTCGGTGCTGCTTGGGCTTTCGACAGTGGCGGTCGCCAGTCCCTCGCTCGAATTAAAAACCCGAACCTTCGTGACCTTGCCGCCGTATCCAA
>JALHOQ010000106.1 GCA_022842925.1 Bdellovibrionales bacterium | reverse complement strand
TGCCGGCCGCCTTTTCGCGAGCGACTTCTTTCAATGTTTGTTTCGAAACGAGTTCCTCGGCGCCGACCTTCAGGCGGATTCGATCGACTACTCCGCGGCGATCTCGGGTCGGGAATGTAAACACAAAGGCCAAAGTCAAAAGGCCGGTGAAATAAAGAAGCATCTTCTGAAACGTCTGCTGGTTGCGGTCCATAGGGCCATCTCTTCCGGGTTTATGTTGGGTTGTGTTCAGAGAAAACGTGCCGGCGCCGCTCAGTCGTAGTGCGGTAAAATCAGTGTAACACACTGGACTTAGGTCACAATATGGCTTCTCAATGTGAGACATGGACTTTCGTTCCGATACACAGATTCCTAAAACGGGCCGATAAGACAGGTGATGCGGACCACTTGGACTGTCATTCTTTTTTGCACTTTCGTTTTCGCTGGCTACAAGTTCGCCATTTCGTCATGGGGCGGGGTTGTGTACGTGTATCTTGGTGAGGAGCGCGCACCGGCTGCGATTCGCAATTCCAGCGATTACTCGGAGGTGAGTCATCGCAATCTCGGGGCGCCGGTGGAGGCGCAGCTAGTTTCCGAAGCGGAAGTCGCCGTCCGCGAAGGCGCGGTGGGAATTTATCTGGGCAATCCGCTTCTTCGCACGACGGAAGGTCTCGAATTCGCCTGTCAGGTCAAGGGCCGCGAGGGCGTTTACGACCGCATCGAAATGTCATTTATGGGAACGGGGATCTCGACCAGCGGAGACACGGCCGAGCTGATTGTGGAAGCGCCTTGCGAAGCGGGGGAGCAGGCGTGGGCTCTCGCGCCGATTTGGATTCCGATCAAGCAAATCGTATCGGTCGCGGCCAAGGATGCCGACTACCAAACCGATAGTGAGCATCCGGTGACCATTCACCTTCGTCACGTGGCTGATGAGTGGCCGCCGCAATGGGTGCTGTCGCGAGTGAAACTCTTCCGCGCCGACGACGACGAAAATTTTCTCGAACTCGATGCGCAAAAGATGCGCGTGGCTCGATCGGCATTGCTGTCGTTTGATACGCCTTAAATGAAATCACTCGGCCCGGGCCGAGTGATTTGACGCAGCTTTACTTGAGGCGCCTCAAGTAAAGGCGCGTTACGTGTTTCATGTCTCCCTCGCGCACTGAAAAGTCGGACCAGAACTCTGTATGCACAGAGTTCTAGAAATTCTCGGCCAACTCCACAAACGTACGCACCATGATTCCCGACGCGCCCTTTTTGGGATGATACGGGAATCGGCTGGCGATATTCCACGCCGTTCCGGCGATATCGAAGTGGGCCCACGGAATGCCGGGCTCCACGAATTCTTCTAAGAATGCGGCGGCAGTCGAAGAGCCGGCATTGCGTCCGCCCGAAATATTGCAAAGGTCGGCGTGCGTGCCCTTCATGTCGTCGCGGTGGAAGTCAGTGATCGGCATATGCCACACCAGTTCGCCGGTCTGCTGAGCGGCTTCATTCACTTTGCCAAACAGTTTCTTGTCGCGGGTAAAAACACCGGTGTGAGTGGTGCCTAAGGCGATTAGAATCGCACCGGTCAAGGTGGCGGCGTCGAAGATGACGGCCGGTTTTTGCTCACTAGCGTAAACCAAAGCCTCGCCCAAAATTAAACGGCCTTCGGCGTCGGTGTTGTAAACTTCCACCGACTTGCCGTTACGGGCGTAGTAAATATCGCCGGGCTTAAATGCAGTCGGGCCGGGCATATTGTCCGTGGACGGCACCAGTCCAATCACATTTACTTTCAATTTTAATTTCGCAATGGCGATCATGGTCGCGACCACGGCGGCTCCGCCACACATGTCGTACTTCATCTCTTCCATGCTCTGGCCCGGTTTTAGAGAAATTCCACCGGTGTCAAAGGTCAGGCCCTTGCCCACGAACACGACCGGCTTCTTACCTTTACCGCCGCCGTTATATTCCATGATGATAAACCGAGGCTCTTCATGCGACCCCTGGCTCACCGCGATCAGGCCGCCCATTTTTTCTTTTTTGATTCGGGCCCTATCCCACACAGTCACTTTGAGCCCGGTGCCTTTGGCCGCTTTCACGGTTTCATCGGCCAAGATGGTCGGGGTCATGTAATTACCGGGCTGATCGCCGAGCCAACGGGCAAAATTCTGACACTCGGCCAGAATTTCGGCGCGCTTAAGGGCTTTAACATCTGCGGCCGAGGGCGCCGCGGAGGTCGCAATCGTGATCTCATTCAGCTGCTGATTCTTGTGATCTTTTTTATCGTCCTTGCCGGTACTCTTGTGGACGAAAAAGTCATATGCGGAAAGTAAAAATCCTTCGGCCAACGCTTGGGTCGCCGCGCCGGCCGATTTCAACAGCTTGACCAAGCCATCGCCGTAAACAGCGGCACTTTTAATTTTGCGGCCCTTCAAGGAGGAGTGGGTTACCGATGCGGCCACCCGAATGGCTTCGCGTCCAGGTTCGCCGACACCAACAAAAAGAACGTGGCTAAACCCCAGTACGTTTGCACAGCGGTAAAAAACGGTTTCCTTTTTTCCGCCCGAGAACTGTCCCTCAGTTTCCGCATTCTTCACTAGGTCGAGTAATTCTTTGGGCAGTTTTCCGAAATTCGGCTTGCCGCTTTTGCCTGTCTTAGTGGCATACACGACCAAAGTACTTAAGTCCGACGGCAGACCCTTCTTTAGAACAATCCTCATCTTCAATTTCCTTGTTGAAAAGGTCGAATTACGCACAGCAAAACGCTGCAGTTTCTCGACTCGACGTGAGTCCGGTTCTAGCACAGCGTATAAGGCGAAGAAAGGGAATTTCCCGATCTCCAGTTTCCTCAGGTAAATCCCGAGAAGATCTTGTCAGAACTGAGAAAAAGCCCATATTGAGGGGGATGTCTTGAGCGGGAGAACACCAGTGAGCAATATGACCCTTGTTCCGATCGTGGTCGAACAAACCTCGAGAGGGGAACGAAGTTACGACATTTACTCGCGCCTCTTGAAGGAGCGGATCATCTTGCTGGGCACGCCGGTAACGGACGATGTCGCTAACGTGGTGATCGCGCAGATGTTTTTTCTCGAGATGGAAAATCCGGACCGCGACATTCACCTTTACATCAACTCGCCGGGCGGCAGCGTATCCGCTGGTTTGGCGATTTATGACATTATGCAGTTCGTTAAGTGTGACGTGAGCACTTATTGCATCGGAATGGCCGCCAGTATGGGATCGTTGCTGCTGACAGCGGGCACTGCCGGTAAACGCTACATTTTGCCCCATTCGAAGACCATGATTCATCAGCCGCTGATTGGTGGCGGGGGTCTCTCGGGCCAGGTCAGCGATATTGAAATTCATGCCAAAGAGATGGTGAATACCAAACGTAAACTCACCGAAATTTATGTAAAACATACGGGCCGGGATTTTGATTTCCTGACCAAGGCTATGGACCGCGATAATTACATGGGAGCCGAGGAGTCGAAGGAATTCGGACTCGTCGATCATGTGGTCGAAAAGCGCAAACAGCCGAAGGAAGCAAAATGACAACCAAGGAAAAAAACAACTACGGAACTCTCTGTTGCAGCTTCTGTGGCAAAAGCCAGAAGGAAGTCAAAAAGCTGATCGCGGGTCCGGGAGTTTACATCTGTGACGAGTGCATCGAGCTTTGCAATGACATTATTGCCGAAGAGCGCGAGCGCGAGGAAAGCACGCGTGTGCAGCTCTCCGTGCCGAAGCCCGTCGATATCAAGGCGTTTCTGGATGACTACGTCATCGGTCAAGAACGCGCCAAAAAGACTCTCTCGGTCGCCGTGCACAACCACTACAAGCGTATTAACTTTATCAAGGGTGGTCGCGCGAAGAAGGAAGATGTCGAGATCTCCAAGAGCAATATTCTGCTGATCGGGCCAACTGGCTCGGGCAAAACTTTGCTTGCGCAAACGATTGCAAAGATCTTGAACGTGCCGTTCGCCATGGCCGACGCCACCGCGCTGACTGAAGCCGGTTACGTGGGTGAAGACGTGGAGAACGTCGTTCTCAATCTGCTGCAAGCCGCCGACTACGATATCGAAAAATGCCAAAAGGGCGTGATCTACATCGACGAAATCGACAAGATTTCGCGCAAGAGCGAGAACCCGTCGATCACCCGCGATGTCAGCGGCGAGGGCGTGCAGCAGGCTTTGTTGAAGATTCTTGAAGGCACCGTGGCGAATCTGCCCCCCAAGGGCGGTCGCAAACACCCGCAGCAGGAGTTTATCCAGGTCGACACGACCAACATCCTGTTTATCGTTGGAGGAGCGTTCGTCGGCTTGGACAAAGTCATCGAGAGCCGAGTGTCGAGCCGTTCCATGGGCATCCAGGCCGACATCAAAACCAAAGAGGAAAGGCTCAGCGGCAAAGAAAACCTGCTGCACAAGATCGAGCCGGACGACTTGGTGCGTTTTGGGCTGATTCCGGAATTTATCGGCCGATTGCCGTCCATCGCTGTTCTGGATCCCCTGGACGAGGCGGCATTGATCGAAATTCTGGTTAAACCTAAGAACGCATTAACCAAACAGTATCAAAAACTGTTCTCATATGAGGGTGTCGAGCTGAAGTTCGAGGACGCGGCTTTGAAGGCGATCGCTCAAGAGGCCATCAAGCGCAATACCGGCGCACGTGGTCTACGTGGGGTGATTGAGGCGGCGATGCTCGACATCATGTTTGAAATTCCCTCGAAAACCAATGTCAAGGAATGCGTCATCTCGGCGGAAGTGATCACCGGCACGGCAAAACCGACGCTTGTACTCGGTCAGCGCGAAACGAAACCGGCGTCGCCTGGTTCTCCTGGTGATTCGGCGGAATCCGCTTAAACGGCGGATTCCGTTCGACTGGACCCGTTTCAATTTCTGCATCGTATAGAATTTTCTGATCCAAATTTTTATCGGTTAATCGGTCATTGCGGCTTTGACGGACCTCTGATTTGGCCTCAAAATGGTCAATAAGGGCTGGGGATTTCCTCACGCCAAAAGGAGTACGAATGAGCAATACCTCCGGGTCGTCAGGTGCGCAGAAGCTGCCTCTGTTGCCGCTTCGGGATCTCATCATTTTTCCCCATATGATGATGCCGTTGTTTGTGGGTCGAGAAAAGAGCATCAACGCTCTTGAAGAAGCCATGAGTAAGCAGACCGATATTGTCTTGGCCGCCCAGCGCGACGCGAAAACCAACAGTCCCGAACCTCGCGATGTTTACTCAGTGGGCACGGTCGGTACGATCATCCAATTGCTAAGGTTACCCGACGGCACGGTAAAAGTGCTGGTCGAAGGGAAGCGCCGCGTACGCATCAAAGAATTCGTGCAGACGGACGGATTCTTTATGGTCGAGTGCGAGGATATCAACGAAGTCACGGCCAACGAAACTGAAGCCAAAGCTTTGGTTCGCTCGGTCAAGTCCACTTTCGAAACTTACGTCAAATTGAATAAGCGCATCCCGCCCGAAATCCTGATGCGGGTTTCAACCATCGACGATATCGGCGAGCTGGCCGACATTATCGTGGCGCAGCTGAATCTGAAGTTGGAAGATAAGCAAAAGATTTTGGAAATCTTCGATCCGGGTCAACGCCTGGAAGAGCTGCTCAATCTGATGACGAGCGAAATCGAAATTCTCGAGGTCGAGAAGAAGATTCGCAATCGCGTAAAGAAGCAGATGGAGAAGTCGCAGAAAGAGTACTACCTGAATGAGCAGATGCAGGCCATTCAGAAGGAACTCGGCGAGAAGGATGACTACCAGGCCGAGCTACAAGAGTTGGAAGAGCGAGCCGCCAAGAAGAAATGGACCAAAGAGGCGGGCGATCGCGTTCGCAAAGAGATCAAAAAGCTGCGCATGATGTCGCCGATGAGCGCGGAAGCGACCGTCGTTCGCAATTACATCGATTGGATGCTCGACTTGCCGTGGAAAGACTACGCCGAGGAGAAGCACGATATCGCGGAAGCGGAGCGCATCCTGGACGAGGACCATTGGGGTCTGGAAAAGGTGAAGGAGCGCATTCTCGAGCATCTCGCCGTGCAGTCGCTGACCGATAAGCTGCGTGGTCCGATTCTCTGTCTGGTGGGCCCTCCGGGCGTTGGTAAGACCTCGCTGGCCCGTTCTGTGGCCCGCTCTCTGAATCGCCCGTTCACACGAATTTCTTTGGGCGGCGTTCGTGATGAAGCCGAGATCCGCGGTCACAGAAAAACCTACGTCGGCGCCATGCCCGGAAAAATCGTCCAGAGCATGCGCAAAGTCGACAAAGGCAATCCGCTGATTTTGTTAGATGAAGTGGACAAAATGAGCATGGATTTTCGCGGCGACCCGTCGGCGGCTTTGCTCGAGGTTTTGGATCCGGAGCAGAACAGCACGTTTCAGGATCACTATCTCGAAGTCGATTACGATCTTTCGCCGGTGATGTTCCTGACCACGGCCAACTCACTCCACCCGATTCCGCGACCGTTGCTGGATCGTATGGAAATCATTCAGCTTGAGGGTTACACTGAGAGCGAGAAATTCAACATCGCGAAAAAGTATCTGGTTCCCAAGCAGATTGAGATGCACGGTTTGAAAGACCGCAAGGTTAGCTTTAACGAACCGTCCATCAAGGAGATTATCCGCTCTTACACCCGTGAAGCGGGCGTAAGAAATCTGGAGCGACAAATCGCGACGGTTTGCCGTAAGACAGCAAAAGATATCGTTCGTGAGGATATGAAAGCGAACCACGGCAAAAAAGGTAAGCCGGCCAAAGTTTCGAACACCACTTACGTGATCACGCCGAAGAAGGTGGTCGATTATCTCGGCCCCAACAAGCATAGATTCGGCAAAATCGAAGGCGCCAACGAGATTGGCCTTACGAATGGTTTGGCGTGGACGGAAGTCGGCGGCGATCTGCTCGTGGTGGAAGTGTCGGTGGTTCCGGGTAAGGGCAAGTTCACCGTCACCGGCCAACTGGGCGACGTGATGAAGGAGTCCTGTTCCGCGGCCATGAGCTATGTTCGCTCGCGGGGACCCTTGTTCGGTGTTGATAAAGAATACTTTGCTAATACCGATGTGCACATTCACGTGCCCGAGGGTGCGATTCCGAAAGACGGTCCGTCGGCCGGCATCGCGATCACATGTTCAATCGTGTCGTCGATCTTAAGGGTGCCGGTGAAGCGTACGGTGGCGATGACCGGCGAGGTCACTCTGCGCGGACGCGTGCTGGCGATTGGCGGCTTGAAAGAGAAAGTCATGGCCGCCCATCGCGGCGGGATTAAGACCATCATCGTGCCGAAAGAGAATGAAAAAGATCTGAAGGATATCCCGAAGGAAATCGCCAAAGATCTTAAGATCATTCTCGTCGACCACGTGGATCAAGTCTTGGTGAATGCTCTTGAAGTGAAGAACGCGAAGGAGATCTTTAAAACTCGCGGTGAGCGCGGTTCAGGGCTTAAAGCGCAGTACACGGGTCACACGCAGCAGACTCATTGAGCGAACGCTTAAGGCTCGGCTCCGCTGACATTTACAAGTAGGAATTCAAAGCGGCGCATGAAAATGCGCCGTTTTTATTTAACCTAGTTCAAGATCTGCTCGGAAGCGGTCATCACAGCCGGCGGCTCAGCAGGAACGGGCGCAGGAACCGGCAACTCAAAAACCCGCCGAAACGCTTCCGCCACACGGGTGGAGATCGTGATAGTGGCCACAGCGGGAACCTTTTGAGGTTTAACAGTCAAGAGCAGCCAGTTGGCTAAAGAGTCGCGGCGAATCTCCTCCATCATCAAATCCAGGGCCACAATGCTACGGTCGCCCTGAGATCCACCGAGCAGGCGAGAGACAAAGTGGGAGTCGAGTTCAGCGGCCAATTCTAGGCGCAACTCTTTTAGTTCGGCCAGCAAATGGGATTCATAAAATGCAAGATTGCGAATCAAAACCAACGGCCGATGGAGTCTCTCACATTTTCGGAATTGACCGCCGTTCCTTTGGCAAAAATCAAAACGAACGGTGCCGAGGTCGCCGACAAAGGTGCTCTCGATATACGATCCGGACCAATCCTCAAACATAAGGCTTCGGATGTGGGTGCTCTGCTGCAGATAGGGCGAGGCCGCCGCCGCACTCGATAGACTCAAAACTAAGCTTAAAAAAAGTCGCTTCATCCCCATTCCCTACAACAAGAATGGGACCAGGCTGGGGACCAATCAAGTTAGAGAACAGTCGGATTTCCCTGCCAAATCTTCAAACAAGCGCCAATTTTCGGCCCATGAATAAAAGGGGGTAGCCTTTAAAATCGCGTAGGAGCTCGAACGAGAAACCGTTCCTTCGATAAAAGCCGACGTTGCGCAATGCAGGTGAAGTTACAAGATGAAGACCTTTTAGGCCTTTTTTCATCAGACGGGCGTAGGCGTCCTCTAGCAGAAACGTGCCCACGCCCTGGCCTCGCGAACTCGGATGACAATTCATATGGAGGTGCGCTGGATATTCGTCGAACTGGTCGGCGAAGGTTCGGTACGAAGGATTTCGCGAATCATAATAAGCCACAGCCTTGCGGCTATTCGTGCCGATCATCAAATAGCCGAGTAGTTTGTCGTCCTCCCACGCGAGCAAAATCAGGTCGGGTTCGTAACTGAAGTAGTAGCCCGTCCATTTACTAAAGAACGCGTCGTTGTGGGCTTGATCGTCCGAGACATTCTTTGGATCGGCGGAAAGAAAAAAGATTTCGCGAATTTTAGCGGTGACGGCGGCGGCGTCTTTCTTGTGTTGGGCAAAGCTATCGATATGCATGGTTCAGTATATCTTTCGTTAATCTTAAAAAGTTTGGGAGCCTAATTTGGTGACGCATTGTGGCCGAAAAAAAGGCTCAGAGCTGTTGAGACTTTGTAAATCCCACAACGCCCGTGGCTCCTTGAGATTCTCTTGTGATTTCCGTCAGGAGTGAATTAAAAATTTGCTATCAGGGGAAGGGGACATACTTGGACGGTCAGGCCAAGGCTGCCAGAGGTATAGCCGACGAGCTCTTTGAGCTGGGTAAGCTCCGGGGTGAGTTGGGCGATTTCCGGAGCGCGATCGAAAAGCTCGAGGAAGCCGCCAAGGCCTATGCGTCTATCAAAGATCATCGTTTGTTTATTAAATCCCTCACTCTTTGCCTGCGCATGTATGCGGAGATGGAAGATCAAAAGGCGATTCAAAATATCAAGGATCGCCTTTACGATTACGTCACTCGCGAGAAAATTGAACTCAACTCCACAACCTACTACACTCTCGCGATGGTTTGCGCCTATCGCAGCGAATTCCCCCAGGCGCTCGAGCATCTTGAAAAAGCACTCGCTCTGGCCCTCGCTCAGGATAGCAAAGAAGATATGTGCTACGCGATTCATGGCCTTGCGGCTGTGTATTGGAGTTTGGGTCGCCACGAGGACGCGCTGAAGGAGATTTACAATCTCCGCGTGTTCTTTCAGGTGATGAAGCTTCCGGATCTCGAGGTCTCGTCGCAGATTTTGAACGGACATATTCTGGTCAGCATGAAGCGCTATGATGAAGCGCTCGAAATTTTTTGGAAGTCCTTCGAATCACTCAAGCAACAGAAGAATATGTACACTTACGTCAGCCTGTTGCTGGCGATGGGCCATGCCTACGCCGAGGCCGGCGACGCCGAGTTGGCCCGCACCTATGTGCGGCTGGCGCACCAGATGGCGGACCCCAATACTTTTATTTTTCTGTTCCGCAAGATCAATGAAGTGAATCGCAAAATTTCCGGTCGAGCCGAGAGTCACTTTGACCTGGTGTTAGACCCGGCCTCAAACTCTGTCATTGAGCGAAAGAAAGGCAAAATCGACTTCAAGAACCAGTTTATTCTTCTCGATATGCTGAAGCTGTTTTTGCGCAGTCCGGGCGAGGTCTATTCCAAGGAAGCGTTGGTCAAGGCCGTGTGGCGGCAGGAGTACGATCCTTCTATTCATGACAATAAGATCTATGTCACCATTAAGAGGCTCAGGCAGTTGATTGAGCCGGATTTCGACAAACCGAAGTATATCTACCGGGCGAAGAACGGGTACTATCTCAACCGAAACATCAAAGTTTCGATCGAGCAGTAGGCCAAAGGGCCGACGGAAAGAGAGCGTTTTTATGATTCGAAAAATGATTTTAGCCGCGGCGATCCTGCTTACGTCCTTTACCGTTACTGCGGCGCCAAAGTTTCAGCCCTACGGCCAAGGTATGCCGGCCCCGTGGCCGTTTCCGTGGGCGAAAGAGTGTCCGGTCAAGTGGTCGTCTCTGACTGGCCGCTATATGATGTACGATGAGTTCCAGGGCGACGATATCGACCTCAAGCTGTCCATAGTATCCCGCCAGGGGTTGAAGATGATGCGGATCTCCCGCTATAGCCGTGGGGGTTCTATGATTTCGGACGGTATTACCCTGATTACCGAAAAGCAGAAAAGCGTGCGGATCTACCTCAGGCCTCTTTCCACCAAATCCCAGCCCATGTGGGCGGCTTTAAAGCTTCATTTTGATAAGGATTACAGCTGTGAGATGAACGAGCTGGTCCCGATCCTGAGCCTGTACGAGCGTCATAACAACATCACCACAGAGGCCCAATACCGCCTGGTACGCCGGCCGATCGAGGAATAGGGCTTAAAAACCTGTCGACAAGGGGCGGCTAATTCGTTAATTTGACGCCTCTTTTCGAATAGGGAATTAGCTCAGTTGGTAGAGCGCCACCCTTACAAGGTGGATGTCGTCGGTTCGAGCCCGGCATTCCCTACCACTTCCAAAGCGCGACCACTGGTCGGCTTTCTGCCTCCCCAAGCTTTGTACGTTCTGTTGTGCTTGCCTGCTACTGCAGGCGTGTTCGCGCTTTGCGCTTACGCTCGCCTATGGATGTCTTGATTTTTCGTGTGGTAGGGGCTGCGCCAAGCTAGTTGAACCAGCGAGGCTCACCGTTTCGAGAGAATACGAAAAAGGTCATCAAGCGGAAAACTGATGACCCCTTTCGTTTAGGCGAATCCAATTGCCCGTGCATTTCGACTAAGTTAGCGATCAACTTACGAGTGGTTTAAAGTGCGCCCCTGCGGCCAGACAGTGCTTTCAAATAGCTTTAGTACAGTGAAGGTTGGCCTTTTGGAGATCCCGTGCTAACGCTCCTCGGCCCCAGCTCTTATCGGTATCAAGTTGTCGGTACTCCACAACCGAATCGCTCGGTGCGGGTCTGGGTAAAGTCGGAATATTGATGTTTCCAGGTGCTAACTCCTCGAATCTCAAGCACTCGCCCTTGACTGTCTATAGAGATAGTAGCTTGCTGGTGCAGGGTGAAATTATCAACAACTCTTAGCTGTTCGATCTGAAGTTCCGATCCGTCAAACTTGGCAGTGATGAGTTGGCCTGAATGCCCACGAGTGATGACTGTTCTACCTGCTATTAAACTAGTAACATTAGTCGGCGAAGCTAGTTCTCCCGCAATGACAAAGAAAGGTCGCTGATGTTTATGCCCGTCAACTCGTATAGTAAGGCTAGATCCTTCATCGACTTTTAAAAGACACTCTTCTTCGCCCGTCAGACCTTCTTCAATTCTCGGCTCTACGAAATTCATGCTAAGATCAATCGGAAAAATATACCTTCCTCGTCTCGGTTTCTGAGAGGCAAGCTCTACAAATCGATTAATCCGATTTTGAGATTCCGCCTTACTAGCAAAAGATGATTTAACATTCGCTGAGTCGGCCGCCCCAAGGGTCTCCGCGCTTGAAGAATGGTTGAACAAAAAAGCCAAAATGAATGCGAACATTTGCCCTCCCGGCTACAGGTTTCTTAGAGCAAGACTTGTGCCAGGGAAGGACTCTATAATTCTCCGCACATGCAGTCCCACCCAAATTCTACGAAGGTACATTGCATCTTTTGGCAAAAAATGGCGGAAGCCTGAAAATAGCGTTTACAGTTCAGTGTTTCTTTCTTCTTTTTGTCGGTGGGGTCACGAGGTGGCCATAGCTTTGAGGTGGAACCTGTGGTTGAGGTAGCCGCATTTCTGCATGATTTTAAGGGCG
>JALHOQ010000105.1 GCA_022842925.1 Bdellovibrionales bacterium | reverse complement strand
CGCGATTCAAAAGGACTTCGCTGGTGGCCGGGGCGGCGCGGTTAACTCCTCGACTTTGGCAAAAGAGACGCTCTTCTCACCGGCCCGAGCGATCACATTGGCTCCGTGGGGAAAAAGCCGGATCTCGAGCGTTTGCCCACCGCTGAACGTGAGCCGCACCAAACGCCCCCACTCGGCCACACGCTCCAAACTCGTCAGCTTATGGCCGTCGAAGTGCGCGCGGATAAACAAGTTCAACGGCGATTTTTTGGAGTGAAGCGGGAGCGGCAGTTCGGTCCAGGGCAAAAGGCTGGGTCGAATGGCGTTAAGGTCTAGCCAGAGCCAAAGCATCTCTCCGTTCGTATAAAAACCCAGAACGAGATCATTCCCCGCGGTCTTGATCTCCTGCAGGCGCGCGCCCAGCAGGGCCTTCAGAGAGGCGGTGACATTGTCGAGTTCGAACACGGTCCAGGCTTTCACTTTTCTCCCATCCGCACCGACAAGAGAGTATATAAAGGACTTTTGCTTGTCCACACGGCCCGAAGATCCGCTATATAAGGTTTTTGAAGATCATCTGCACAGCGGTCTCTACGACGACCGCCCCGTCGAAGCATTTGTTCACGACGTGGTCGATTTCTTTTTTATCACGCTCAACCGCACCGGCCACGTCCCCCATCGCCTGCACGAAACTATGCGCGGCGATTTGGTTCAGGACGTCCAAGACATGCTCCGCGCCAAAATCTACGGCCACTACGGCATCCGCGACTACAATACAGCTCGGAAGCGATAGGGCTTCGTCGACTGTTACGGCCCGGCCGCCCCATCTCGCCTCTCGCGCACTCATAAGTTTTATAGGTTAAACCCTATGCCGAAGCGTGGCATAGGGTAGACCCTATAGAACTTGTGAGGTGCTCAACAGCCAGAGCTGACCCTATTGCGGCTTCGTCTGCATATAAAGACTGTAATACTTCGTGAACTGTTGCTCATTCCCGAGCCGTTGGTAAATGGCGGCTAGATTTCGATACGAGTGATAAAAGCCCGGATCGATTTCAACCGCGCGGTGCAAGTGGAGCAGTGCCGTTTGCACGTCACCCCGCTTGAGATATTCCTCGCCCAGATTGTGGCGCACCTGGGGATAGCTGTCTTTGATTTCGACCGCTTTCATATAATGTTCAATCGCCCGCTCGCTTTGCCCGCGTTCCGAATAGGCCATGCCGAGATTGTTGTGCACGCGCTGGGTGCCTTTGGCTTGACTCAAGATATGTTCATAAAACGTGACCGGGTCGGCCCACACGCGGTTCTGAAAAAACGTGACCGAACCCAAGGCGGCCGCGGCCGCGAACGTGGCCCCCGTGATCCACTTCACATTCCATTTTTTCTGGTTGAGCCAATAGAACATTCCTAACACCAGGCCAATCGAAGGCAGGTACATCCAATGTTCGAGAAAAAACGAATTCACCGGCAGAAGCACTCCGGTGTGTGGAACATGCGCCATAAAAAACCATAAGGCGGCCAGAGCTCCCGCTCGCACAGCTTTCTTATAGTCAAATGCCACCAGCGCAATGGCACTGGTCAAAATCAACCCGCCCAAAATCACCGGCCATTCCATCCACCCGGCAAAAACCGGAAAGTCCCGCTCCATATGCAGGCTCGATGGCCAAAACAGAAGCCCGAAATATTTTGGCAAAGTCGCCAAAAAGGTAAAGAAGCGAAAGTGCATATTCTCGGTATAAATATTGGGTTCAGGATAGAACGTGAACGTGTCGTCGAAGTTCAGCACGGTTTTGCGGGCGATCAAATAGACGACCGTGACTACAACCAACGGCCAAATCTTCACATAGCTGCGCCAACTGAGTGGCTTCTTCGCCTTCACCGCCAAGACCGTAACCGCCAAGGGCAAAAGCACCACCCCCGACTCTTTGCTGAGCAATGCGAACACAAAAAACACCGTCGCCAGCCACATTCGCTTTAGGTTTAAAAGCGAGGCGAGGATAAATAGCGTGTGCAGCGGATCGGCGGTGGCGCTCATATACGTGACCGCTTCCACATGCAGCGGATGCGAAGCCCACAAAAGAGCCGCACTGAACGCCAACCACGGGCGAATCTTAAATTCGTTCACCGCAAGCGCGAATATCAAACAGGCGTTGGTAAAATGGAGAAGAATATTCAACGCGTGAAACGGCGGCTCCGACAGCCCGAACAGCTGCCAAACAACCAAATACGCCAAAGTCTGCATAGGCCGATAAAACGAATCGGTACCGCCGGCCCCCATGGTCGATGAGCTGGTAAAGATGCGCCACAGGTAGCCCACATCTTCGATAAAGCGATTTTTTTGCAGGAGAAACTCGTCATCGAGCAAAAAACCATTGGTGTAGGCGTTGCTATAGATAGCGAGGATAAAAGCGAGAAGACCGAGAAGATAGAACTTGTAGGTTTTCACTAGGGCCATGGTTTAAATTTTCAAACCAGGCCCAAGAAAAGGCAAGATTAATAGAAGTCGTCTTTATCGGCATGCACAGTGCCGGGAGTGGAACCCGGAACGGTAGCGGCGGCGGTCGAAGATCCTTTGACCTCGGCCAGTGCAGCTTCAGTTGTCGCAAGTTTTTGGTTCGCTTCGACCGCGAGGTCGCTGATTTCTTTCAGCTGCAGCTCAGTTACTTCGGAGTTACTGTTTAAATCGTCGACCGTAGATGAGATCAGATTGGCGATTGTGCGGGCCTCGGCCACAGCTTTTTCCGCATTTTCAATCTGCACTCTCACTTCATCAACTCTGTTTTCCTGCTTGGCTTTGGCTGCCGCTTCGATAGCGGTATCGGCCTGATTCAACTGCCCGGTCAAGGTGGGCAGTACATTTTCACGAACGTCTTTGATTAGGTCGCCAACGGTGCCAGGGGGAGTGGGCTTGCGAGTCTCAGCACCGCTCTTATCGCCGCCTATTCGAGGGGTCTCGCCGCTGGTGTCACCACCGACTCGCTGTGTTTGCATAATGGCCTGTTCAACAGTAGGAATTGCGGCTCGGCAGTCCTTAGCACCTGTGCTTGCGTCAATTGTGCAAGATACGGGACGAGTTCCAGTCTGGCCGTTTTCGACTCGCTTAAAGACGAGCAGTACGCCGATCTTCTTGCAGTCCGCCGCCAAACAGGAGGCCATGACGCGAACGCGATCTTTGACTTCTTCACTAGCCGAGTTGTCATCTTTCTTAATCTCGATCGGTTTGAACAGATCCACGACCTGCTCGACGAAGGGAGTCACTGCACCTCGTGTGGAGATTTTGCGAAGGTCGTCTTGACCCTTGTCATCCTGCAGGTTGGCTAAAGCCACGACTTCGACGGAGTCCTCAAGCAAATTGATATTCAAGCCCTTGATCAGAAAACGAGCTGATTCGCCATCTGCTCCAACCTGAAAATCATTTTGAAAATCTGCACGGCTGATGCCATTTCCTTCGCGAATCACGTCCACCCGCGGACCTTGACCCGGCTCTTTGTCAGCACCCTGTCCTGAGCCCTGTCCTGAACCCTGTCCCGAGCCTTGACCCGAACCTTGTCCTGAACCCTGTCCAGAGCCTTTTCCCGGACCCTTTTTAGGGTCATCGGAACGGAAACCTCGGGGAGTCTTGCCCTCGCCTACAATTTTCTTCTGACCTTCGTCAGCGGCACAGGCCTTCGGCATGGGCTTATTGTATTTCTTCGCCCAAGCGGCATATTTAGCGCAAGTGTCGAGTCGAATGCCCGTCTTCATTCCGCCCATGCGGTCGCTACAGCTGACCAACACGCTTAACGAAAGGAGGCTTGCGATGCCTGTGAACACAGCGTTCATACGTTTCATAAACCTTATCTCCCTCAAAGGCGGACCTCGAACAGTCCGATCCGTTCACCCAAACGAGCAAGGCCAGTGCCACGACGTTTACGCCGCGACGTCAAAATAAACGGCAGCTCGTGCGATTTTATACAGTTGGCAGGGCCGTTAATGGTCACTTCAAGCAAAACTCGCGCGGCTGACAGGATTCAAACTTGCCGGTTCCGCACTTACTTCATATATAGACAGCCAAATGAATGATTTAAACCGCCGCGAATTCTTGAAGTTTATGGGCTGCTCAGCCGCCACTGTATGGGCCGTCTCCTGTGTCAGCAAGTCTCCCCTTGTGATCGAGGCGCCCAAGCCGGCGCTGCCTTTCGCTCCGATTGGCCCGAATCGCGAGGATATTTTAAAACTGGCGGATGGATTTCGCTACGATATCGTTTTGCGCTGGCGGCAGAAGTTGAATGCGAGAGGGGACTTGTTCGGATTCAACAATGATTATGTCGCCTATCTGCCTTTTTCACCGACCAATCCGCTCGAGGGTTGGATGTGGATCAATCACGAATACCACGATCCCTATTTTGTAAGTGATTGGCGTCCGGGCCAGCCCAGAACTATGGCGCAGGTTAAAAAAGAACGCAAAGAAGTCGGCGGCAGCATTTGTCATGTTCGTTTTGATGAGGATCGCTGGCAGCTCGTTGAAAATTCTAAATTCAATCGCCGCCTCGATGCCTTTACCGAGATTCCGCTGATCAGCGATCGCCCGATTCTAGGCCGCAAGACCGCAATCGGGACCTTGGCCAACTGTGCCGGCGGCGTCACGCCTTGGGGTACGATTCTCACGTGTGAAGAAAACTACGACAACTTCGTCGGTGAGGCCGTTTATAAAGACGGAAAACGCGAAATCGTAGATGGCGACGGTTATCTGTCGTGGACCAAGCACGTGAAACTCCCGCCCGAACACTATGGCTGGGTCGTCGAAGTGAATTTGAAAACAGGGCAAGCGAAAAAGCTGACTGCCCTCGGCCGCTTTGCCCATGAGGGCGCCACAACGACGCTCGCCTCCGACGGTCGTGTCGTCGTCTACTCCGGTGACGATTCCGAGAATGAACATCTTTATAAGTTCATCGCCCGTGAGCCGGGCTCGCTGGAGCAAGGTGAACTCTACGTTGCGGATATCAAAAACGGCCGTTGGCTCCCGCTGAGCCGGGCGAAGGACGAGCGCCTAAAAAGGGCGTTTTCCGATCACACGGATATGATGATTCGCGCACGCGAAGCCGCGAAGATCGTAGGAGCCACTCCGCTCGACCGACCCGAGGACATCGAAATCGAACCGAAGAGCAAAGCCGTTATTGTGGCGCTGACGGGAATTAAATCCACCCAGTCGCCGTTCGGCTCTCTGCTCAAGATCGAGGAAAAAAACTCCGACCCGCTCAGCCTCGAATTTCAGGCCAGCACCTTTATTCCCGCCGGTCCCCAGTCCGGATTCGCCAATCCAGATAACTTGGCTTTCGATAAAAAAGGCGGACTATGGATGACCACCGATATGTCCGGTACGTCGATGCATAAGGAGCCGTATGAGCAGTTCGGCAATAACGGCTTGTTCTATATTCCGCTCCACGGTCCCGAGGCTGGCCGAGTCTTTCAAGTCGCTTCGGCTCCGCGTGGGGCCGAGTTGACCGGTCCCTGTTTCGCGCCCGACGGTCAGACCCTTTTCCTCTCGGTTCAACATCCAGGCGAGCGCGGCGCCCTACGCCCGGAGATGGCCAGCCACTGGCCGGACGGCGGCGACGCTGTTCCCGCGCCTTCCGTAGTCGCGATTCGAGGTCCGGCGCTTGAAGCGCTGACTCGCTAGCCGAGCAGAGCGCACTCCCTAAACTGTTTATTAACTGAGCGACCGTTGGCGGAAAAACGGCGCTCAAATCAGATTCGTTATTAAATCTTCTATATTGGCGCTCGCCGGGCCAAGGCTTGCATTTTACCCCCTCCAAGAGGGAGTGATTATGCGTTTAGCAGTATGTATGTTGATGGTTTTGGCGGCCCAATCCGTGGCGGCGCAGACCCAATTTATTGGAGTCCCGAACGTGCCGAAGGCACAGCCGGCTCCGCCGGAGTCGACTCCGGCCCCGAAAGGTGGACAGGTCAAATTGCCTCCAACCCAGCCGGACCGCCAACCCGTCCCCAGGGCACAGGCGTTTCCTCAGTGTAATGAAGACAATTATACTGCCGATCCGCAAACGGCAACCGCGATGTTCGAAACAGTTCTGGGAGTGAAAAATCCCTTCGGTGGGCCACTTTTCAACAAGGCCAAAAAAGCGACGTTCGCACTCGGAGTACTAAGTGGATCGCTTATTGTAAGAGCGGGGTCCGAAAAAGCCTCCGCACTCGTGTGTCAGCGAGGTCGGAACCTGGAAGTCGCGCTCACCCATTGGTCAGGGAAATTTCGAGTTTCAGTTGAGCCCCGAGATGAAAACCGCGTTCATATCGCAGAGACCACCGGTGGAGAAACCGTTCCGTCTGGAATTTACGGCCGCGCCACAAAATAGAATAGGAGCCACCATGCGACTGCTACTTTTGTTACTTATCGTTTCCACGAATATCGCCCATGCAGCTCAGTTCAAGCTCGGCAAGCTCGAAGGCTGGAAAGTCACGCCGGTCGACAAAGGCTCCATGCGGTATAAAATTTACTCCGGAGCCGAAGCCGTGATCACCCTTACTTCCCTCAAGGATGGACCGTCTGTGTTGGTCCACAAACTCATAGGAGTGCCCGTTCCCCAAACGACATTGGAATGGAGAAACGCCGTACTGCTCGGCAAGAAGCTTAAACCCACGCAAGAACGTCTCCTTAGTCGAGGTGGAAAGGTCCGCTACTTTGCGGAGTTTGAAGAACAAATGGCACAAGAAGTGACAACCAAAACCGTATTGATGGCGACTGAAGTCGACGGAGAGATCTACCTCCTCAGTTATCAAAGTCACCTTCCAATTTTTCAAACAGAAGTTCGCGAAGTACTCAAATTATTAAACAGCATCGCGATCACTCAGTAATAAAGATTATGAAATTCGCAGTCCTCGCCGCATTAGCTTTGGCAACCAGTCTGACTTACGCTGGCCCGGCCGATCAGCTTCGCTGCGAGAGTGCCCTTGAGCGGGCTAGCATCCTTCGCTACTTTCGTCAGAATGGAAACTTCGAAGAAACTCGCGACGGAATCTGGACCCGTGACAATGGGCGCCTCGTTTTCATCTCCAACAGCGGTGCGGTCATCAACGGTGCACCGATTCTGAATTCGGCCTCACATCTCGAGATTATTCGCCGGCAAATCGGCGACGCGCGCTTAAATCAAATTCTCTCTTCATCCACACCCGACGACGATCTGTCGAAACTGATGGCCGATATCGCCCTCGCAGCCGAGAATCCAGAAAATGTCCGAGAGGCCGAAGAGATTTTAGAAGAGACTGAATCCTACCCCGCCGCCCAGCCCTTGCCCGAACTGCTCGAGAAGCAAATTCTCACCTTGCTCAAGACCATGGAACGTCTCGCCTCGCCCCTTGCGGAGTGGCTCAAACCCAAAGTTTTAAATGGTCGCCTCAACCAGCTCCTCCCCGGAACCTTTGACAACAAGGAGATGGAACGGCGGATCGGTCCCACCGTCCGCATTTATAAGGCTTCGCTAGTGAATGTCCTGCTCTCGAAGCCGCGCCAATTTATTATCAGCTCGGGTCGCTACGCGCAGCCCGATATGTATCATGCCGTGGCCCAAGAGGTTTTGAACAAAATGATTCCCAAGGCCCGCTTTTTTAATCGTCGCGATGCGATCCCCGGATACATTCTCGTCTACGGGGAAAATGAATCCTTTTTAAAGGGCCGCATCGAATTCGTGCGCAAAGGTGACCTGACTGTCGAGCGCAGCGAGAACTACGACTTCACATCACAATAAGGGCTGGCAGCACAGTCGGCCTTTTTGCGCGGCAAATAGGGCCTAACTTTCACAAACACATTATAAAATGCGTCTAATCCGAAGCGCACGGCGCCCTTGCGCGCAAGCCGGGCCGCCCACTGGTAACGCGGCAGCGACGACCAGATTTCGATAAACGCATCGACCCCCAAGGACAACGAGCCATCGGCGCGTTTCACGTGCATGTACTTATGCACCTGCACGGGGTCCACCCCCTCGGCTTCGGCGCTAAACTCAGGCGCTGTGATATCTAAAAAACGCAGCGGCCTTGACGCGGAAAGCGTGCGGTAATGATCGATTTCGCGGGAACAAACCCGGCACAGGCCATCATAGTATACAGTGGTAAATTCTTCTGGACTTCTCATATTGTTCACCCTACCATGAACATTATGAGAAGTAAACCCGCTGCCAAGAGTTTTCGTGATCTGTCCCTCTCCATAGGCGATTTCATTCGTTATTGGGGGTTCCGCCGCGTCCACGGTGCCATTTGGACACAGCTGTACCTTTCTGAGAAACCCCTGTCGGGAACTGACCTGACGCGCCGGTTGAAGTTGTCCAAAGCCTTGATTAGTCCGGCCCTGGCCGAACTCGAGGAATGGGGATTAATCAAACCCGCGGACTCGCCCGACGAGAAGACAAAACTCTACTGCGCCGTCGATGACGTGGAGCAAGTCATAAAACACGTGCTCAAGATTCGCGAGCAAAAGCTCCTCAGTCAGATCGAGGGTCGTTTGCGACGACTACGCGAAAGCGATATGGAAGAGCTATCTTTAAATTTCAGCCGTCTGGACCAGCTGGACCAAATGATTAAATCCGCCCAGCTGATGCTGGATTTGATCCTGGAGAACGATCCGCTGATCGACCTACCCAAGCACTTCGATCAGCCGAGAGCTTGATGATTTGGGCCTACACTCTTCAGCTTCTGAGTTGTTGGTTCATGTTCGGCGTGATCTGGCTTGTGCAGCTCATCGTCTACCCTGCATTCAGTTCGGTTGAACCCTCCGCATTCAAAGAGGCCCATTCCCGCCACAGCTTTCGCATTACATTTTTAGTTGGCCCCGCCATGGTAATCGAGCTGATCACCGCGCTGATGCTTTTTTATTTTCAGCCGAGCTGGTTTTGGGGTTTGAACCTCAGTGGAGTTTTGGCTCTTTGGCTTCTGACCGGCTTGGTCAGCGTCCCGCTTCACAATCGACTCCAGCAAGGGTTTGATGTTGCAACTATCGAACGCTTGACCAATACCAACTGGCCTCGCACGATTATCTGGACCCTTAGAGCGGCCTTGTTGCCGATATTTATACACGGATGAAAAACTATAAACTGATTCGTCTTAAAGACCGCAAGGAGCTTCGGGCTTGGTTCAAGAAGAACCACAAGCAGAGCGAAAGCGTCTGGATGGTGATCGTGAAGAAGTCCGCTCCCAATCCGAATTTTACGACGGCGGATTTAACTGAGGAAGCCCTATGCTTCGGGTGGATCGATAGTGTGCCGGGCAAAATAGACGACAAGAAGTTTAAGGTTCTAGTTTCGCCGCGTCGAGTGAAGAGCGTTTGGTCCAGAATCAATAAAGAACGGATCGAAAATCTGATTGCCCGTAAGCTTATGACGTCCGCCGGGCTTAAAAAAATTAAGGCGGCCAAAGCCAACGGGTCTTGGGATGCTCTCAATAGTTCGGATCGGCTGGAAGTGCCAGTCGATCTTAAAAGGGCATTGGCAACAAATAAAAAAGCACTAAAGTTTTACGATGCGCTCACGCCTGGATCGAAAAAAGCCATTCTCGAATGGATCGGTTCAGCGAAAACGGAGCGGACTCGGTCAAAGCGAATCGCCGAAACCGTGCACCTCGCCGCTCAGGGCCGCCGCGCCAATCGATTTCGTGACTGATACTAACTTCGACGATTCAGTGCCGCCTGGCATTCGGTCAGGGTTTTAAACTCTTCATAAAACAGGCTGTGAACATAGGCCTCGTCGCCCTTCTTCACACAGTAGTTGCCCGAGATATCGAGCTTCACTGGGGGACCATAGGTTTTGATTTTCTTAGGCTGGGCAACCTTATCGTTCTGGGCCAACGCTGCGGGAACAAGCAGCACTACCGAGACTACAGCAATCCATCGCTTCATAATCTTCTCCTGCACAAACAAACGCGCAATAATGCCTTAGGCAAACCTCACGCCCGCCTCAGGACACCGTAAAATGATTCTAAAGGAGCTTGTGACAAATCTCGCACGACAATCCGGGAAAAGATTACCTGCAGGTCAAAACCGCATCTTCCACTGCGAACTCGCCGTCGCTGTTTTTTACGTAAAAGCGGATGCGCCCACTATACCCGTCTTGGGTTCTCTTGGCCGAACCTTGGATGCGGAAGACTTGAAGATTCGATTCGTCTGCGCTCTGGATCTCAAACCCATCGACGCCACTTTGCAGCTGCGAATTGTTCGCCGTCAGCACTACGTCGGCGCGTATCGCGGGTAAGCCCGGTTGGACGTACTCAATTTTGAGGCGGCCGCGAAGCGGATTGTCGCGCACTAAGAATTCCACACCCTCTTGTCTATGCCAGCAGGTCGCGGCTAGTGAAGGCTGGACGTAAGTCAAAACAGACAGAGCCAAAATGACAATTCTTAGTTTTTGCATCTGAGTGTCTTATACGAAAGCCCGGTTCTCCGTCCACAGGTCCTGAAACCATTATACGGGAGTCAAAACCGTGATCAGTGTTTGTTAGCGTAGAGATATGTGGGCCCTACTGCTTGTCTTCGTCTGGAAATCCGCCAGTGCCGCGTCTCCCGAATCGCAAATCTTTGTCTGCTCGTCGAATGAGAGTTTGATGGCGCTTAAGGCGCTTTACCTTTGCCAGAACGAAGACCAATTCGGCAAATGCGGCAGCCTGGCCGGTTATCTAGCGGGTCGACCACTATCCGAGGCCGCGCAGAAGGAGGCGCAAGATCTGATTCGCCAAGCGGCCGACAAAACCCTAAGCTCACCCCAGTCCAATTCCTTTTCGGTCCTCAATGCCATGGTCAACAATCAGTTCGAAGCTGATGTTGAGGACTACTTCCCCATTAAATTCCCCACACCGACGACTTTTGCTTTTGCAGGCTTACGTTTGGCGGCGGTCAAATCCGGCGTCTGGCACTATCCACCGTGTCTGGGCAAAGGTGAAGAACACATCAATGCGGAACCAACTAAGGCTTGCAAGGCCAGTCCACTCACCATTAACGACAACACGTACAAGTTTTTGAACGCTTCGCCAGAGACGCACTTCAAGGGTCTCACCGATGAGGAAGTCTGTGACCACTACAAACAACGCTACGAGCATCTGCTCCGCCGTACGGTCTTTGTGGAGTTCACCTGTGGCAATGGGGAACTAACGTCGATTGCGCGTACGAGTGGTCACAATCTGGAACGCAAAGTCCGTTTTGATTCGACCGGGCGCCTGACTGGCGTCGAGTTCCGGCAGGGTCAAGACGGAGGCGGGCACTCGGCCATGGAGTTTCAGGATGAAAAGCCCAGTTTTTTCAACAATTTTATCTCAAGCGATGTCGGCACCCGCGGCCGGCGCACCGCCCGCTGGGAGGCCAGCCGACTTTCAAGCGGCCACCCGTACTATTCAGAGTTGGCGCGGCTAAAGCTGGAGGTGCGGGAGCTGATCTCCTGTTGCCAGACCCAGGATGCGACCCTTAAGGTCCGCTGCCAAAATGCCCTCGGCAATCCCATGGCCCCTCGCGGAGGGCCGCGAGCGGCGCCGGAGTCCACCCCCGCTGCCCGCTGACGCTTTAGGTCTACTCTCCCGCCGAGTTTTTTTGCTATGGTCCCAGCTGAACGATCCCGTAGCTCAGTTGGATAGAGCAACAGTTTCCTAAACTGTAGGTCGCCCGTTCAATTCGGGCCGGGATCGCCAGATCTTCTGCAAAATTGCCACAGAATAATTCCTGAACTGACGTAACTTTTTTCAATTCGTGCCAGGTCTAGCGGCTCTCGTAATCGATGGGATAGTGTTGCGCTTACAAGGGGGACCACATGAGATCAGTTTTATTACTTTTAGCTTTATTTTCTTTCGCGAGCACTACGGCTTACGCAACCGACTACGCATCGTGCGCACCTGAGTATAACGCCTGCGACAAATCGCCCACATGCGCCGCATTTTACACCTGCCAGAGTGCGGAGCATACTTTTCTCAATGCCTTAATCTTGAAGGCCTTCCACGATCTCGAACTCTCGGAAAGTATCACCTGCAGAGACAAGCGCGATGCCCTTGAAA
>JALHOQ010000104.1 GCA_022842925.1 Bdellovibrionales bacterium | reverse complement strand
CGAGACCGTTTGTAAGACGGAAACCCGGTGGGAAGAGAAATGCGAAAACAAGCGCCGCTGTGAACCCCGCTTCGAACGCCGCTGCGAACGCAAGCGCGTTTGCCAGGTGGTTTTGCCCGGCGTGCTTCACGCGGCTTGGCTGCTGTTTGGAGCGAATGAGGCTCTGGCGGATCGCGACGGCCGAGGGGACCGCGGTGGACGCGGCGGCGGTGGTGGTGGTGGTGGGAATGATGACGACGATCGCCGTCGCCGTGAAGGCGAAGAGCGGGAACGCCGAGATCGCGACGAACGCGAGCGAAGAGACCGTGAGAATCGCGACCGTCAGGAGCGGGAGCGCCGCGATCGCGACGAACGCGACCGGCGTGATCGCGAGGGCCGAGATCGCGATGAGCGCGAACGTCGGGATCGGGATCGTAAAGAACGCGAGGACCGCGATCGACGCGAACGAGATGAGCGTGACCGACGCGATCGCGAAGAGCGCTGCAACCGCGAGGTTTGCGAAAATGTAAAAGTCGGCGAAGATTGCCGCGACGAACGCGTTTGCCATAAAATTCCACGCCACGAAAAAGTTTGCCGCGAAGAAACCGTGCGCAAAACTCGTCCGGTCGAAAAAACCCGCTGGGTAACTAAATATCGCGACGAGCGCCGCACCCGTTGGGTGACCAAGTATCGCTCTGAGAAACGCTGCTGCGTCACCAAGGAGCGCCAGGTCCTCGATCACTCGATCCGCGCGCAAGTGGCTCTCGTATTCCCGCCGCAGGCCACGCTGGAACAGGGTGAAAAAGAAGCGTTCGACGTGACCTTAGAGGAAGTCGCCGGCCGCCCCGAGGTTCGTGTGGCTCCCAAAACCACGGTTTACACCTATCAGCCACGGGTTCAGGCCATCAGCGCCGATCAATATGAAGTGCGAATGGACATCCTACCGACCTACAACCCGGGCGACCTGGGCGAGGCCACTCTATCCGATGTAACCCTTGCCGCCATCGGCCCCAAATTACGGCTGACCTGGATCGACAAAGGGGTGGTCAAAAAAGTTCGCACGGACTATGTCATCCGCATCCTCAATCCCGAGGACATGACCGAACTGGCTCAGCTGACTGCACCCGACCAAAAACAGGTCAACGGAGTGTTCGACTTTAATCTAAATCTCGCCGTGGGAACGCCGGTCCTGGTGCGCATCGAAGTGCAAAGAAACGGTGTGGTGATTGCGCAGCCGATTTCGTTCACGACCGATCGGGCTTTGCAGGTGACGCCGGACTTAGCCTATGACCCCGCTCCATTTATGGACAAATCCCGCGTGGGTAAATTCTCCGTGGGCGGGCGTGGCCGTGATCTGGTCATTTATTTCCGGGATCTGACTCCCGATATCCCGCAAGTGACGACCCAGTATCAATATCGGGTCGCGCTCGGGAATCGCGTCTTGGCCGAAAAAGTATTCCTACGCGGCGACCTAACCGTGCAAGAAGATGGCCGGATACCACTTCCGGCTGCGACTGCATTCGGCCTTTCGGAGGCGGACCTCAAACTTCTCGGCCCGGGCAAAGTGATCACCGTCGACGGTCGAGTAATTCGACACGGAACACGCTTTCCCGGTGGCCAGTTTGTGATTCCGAAGAAAGTAAACTTAACCGTCCCTTAATTGCTTATTGAAAACCCCAACCCGCCGGCCCCGCCGGCCGGGTTGGATTGTTGACGTGAATACGGATCTGTTGGTTTTGAATTTCTAAAACGAACCGGCTACGCTCACCTGGCGCTCTTCTGTACCGGCGCCTTTCAGGATCTCGATTTTCACCACGGCCCAGTTTTTAGGCCAGACATGGTCGGGCAAGCGGCTCGCCCACTCTACGAATAACAACGCCTGATCTTGTTTCAGCAGGTCCCAGAACCCGGTGCTCTCGAGATCTTGAAAGTCCTCGAGCCGATAGAGATCCAGGTGGTCGATATCGCCGCCTTTAGACGCATATACTTGGTGGATCGCGAACGTCGGAGAATGAGCGGCAGTGCCCCCGCCGAGCGCTTCCACGAACCAACGTGCAAGCTGAGTCTTTCCGGCGCCGAGATCGCCTTCTAGCAAAACCACACCCGGACGCTTGAACTGCGAAGCCAAATCCTTGGCCCACTTCTCGGTTTCTTGCAAATTCTTAAACGTGCGCGCCGGCACTAGAACAAACTCCCGCCCATTCGTAGGCGCGATACGATTTGCGGCAGAAGCGCCTTCAGATCACTGGCCGTGAGCGATGATTTGTCTTGTCCGTTGCGGATCCATTCATCGGCCAGCCGACCATGCAGGTAGGCCGCGGTTGCCGCCGCCTGTGGCGTATCCATTCCCTGCGCGAGTAAGCCGCCGATCATCCCCGTCAACACATCGCCGGTTCCGGCTTTGGCCAATGCGGCGTTGCCCGCATTCACCACCAGGCACCGACTGCCGTAGGCCACCAAAGACCGAAAGCCTTTCAACAAAACATGGCAGCCGGTTTTTTCATAACCTTCCATCACGGCCTTAAAGCGGTTGCGCTCGATATCGGTCGCGCTGATTTTTAAAATTCGCGACAACTCACCGGCATGAGGCGTGAGCACCCAGCTCGACGGCAATGGAAACAGAGAATGTTCCACGCAGGCGGTAATCGCATCCGCATCGACCACTACGGGCACGCCGTCTAATTTTTTAAGCTTCTCAATTACGTCCGCGGTCTCTTGACCCGTGCCAAGACCCGGACCTATCGCGACGGCCGAAATCTTTTTATTCCACAACTGGTCATCGTTGATCTGAGCCGTTAAGACTTCGGGGATTTCGCGCAAGGCTTCAAGGGGCGCTTCAAACGAGGCCCAGGTTACATATCCGGCCCCCATGCGATACGCGCTGGAACTCGAAAGCATCCCGGCGCCCCAGTATCCCGGCCGCCCCGCGACCACCAATAAATGTCCGTGGTCTGACTTGTTCGAGGTCTCCTTGCGCGTCGGCAAATAGCGACGCGCCAGTTTTTCTGTGAAAAGAAAATGCGAGGTGGCGATTCCGCGTAGAGCCTCATAGGGAAAACCAATGGGAAGCGTGCGCAGTTTGCCGACATGGGCCGGGCCTTCGCAAACAAAGAATCCGGTCTTAGCCAATCCGAAAGTAATAGTCATCGAGGCGCGAACGGCCGCTCCTTCGACTTGCCCGGTGTTGGCGTTTAGCCCCGACGGAGTGTCGATGGCGATCTTCGGCGACTTCGCCGCATTCAGAGTTTCGATCACCTTTAGGAATGGCTCTTCAATTTTACGCTTCAAACCGATACCGAAGATGGCATCGATCACCAAGGAAGCCGATTTAATCTGATCGACTCGCTCCGGGATCTGCGTCAGGTCTATCAAGCGCAACCCCTGCAGTTCCGCCCGCTTTAATTGCTGGCGAAACAACGGCGACTGATTGTCTTTGGGCGCGATCAAAAAAACATTTAGATCGCGATGACCGGCCGAGTGCAGATGGCAAGCCACCACCAATCCATCACCACCGTTATTGCCCGGACCGCAGACCACGGCCACTCCGCCCTTAGTCAGCTCCGGAAGATAAGACAGATCGATTTCACGCGCGGCCAGAGCGCCCGCCGATTCCATTAAAATATCCGCGCTTAAACCGTAAACGGTTCGGGACATTTCGTCGATCTGCTGGGCTTGTTCCACGGTCGCTAAGCGCATGCGTTTAGCTCAATTCAGATTGCAGGTATTTCGAGATCTCTTCCGCTAGGCGCGCGATCTGCTGTTTATCACGCCCCTCCACCAGCACGCGGATCAACGGCTCAGTGCCGGAGAAACGCACAAAGATGCGCCCTTCGCCCTTCAGCTGAGCTTCGGCGCTGGCGATCATCTTTTGGTATCCTTCCAAGGTCGACAAATCTTTGCGATGACCAACGCGAGTGTTGATGAGAATCTGCGGCACGTCTTCCATGATCTCTTTGAGTTCCGACAGCCGCTTGTTTTCACTGCGCATAACCGCGAGCACGTTGAGCGCGGCCACGCAGCCGTCACCAGTTGTAGAGTATTCCAAGTGGATAATATGCCCGCTCTGCTCGC
Organism: Bdellovibrionales bacterium; assembly: GCA_022842925.1. Taxonomy (GTDB): domain Bacteria; phylum Bdellovibrionota; class Bdellovibrionia; order Bdellovibrionales; family UBA1609; genus JALHOQ01. The sequence continues at coordinate 8,099 of JALHOQ010000104.1, read as the reverse complement.
CGCCGAGTGCGTAGTTCTGCTTGCGCATGGCATCGACAACATTTTTGTCGCCCACATCCGTACGCACCACGTAAATTCCGGCCCGTTTCATGGCTTGATCCAAGCCCACGTTGCTCATTTGCGTCGCGACGATTGTATTTTGCGGAAGCGCTTTGCGTTTGCTGAGATGAAGAGCGCAAATGGCGAGAATGTGATCGCCGTTTACCACCTGGCCGGTTTCATCGACCATAATCACCCGGTCGGCGTCGCCATCGAGACTGATACCCACATCGGCCCGGTACCTGTTTACGGCCTCGACCATTTTCTCAGGGTAAAGGGCGCCGGCTTTATCGTTGATGTTGAATCCATTCGGTTCATCATTGATCACGACCAAATCGGCGCCGAGTTCGCTAAATACGGCGGGCGCGACTTTGTAAGCGGCGCCATTGGCGCAATCGAGAACGATGCGCAAACCTTCGAGCGAAAGATTCAGCGGAAACGCGTTTTTGGCGTAAACAATATAGCGCCCGGCGGCGTCGTCGATGCGGCGAGTGCGGCCGAGCGAATCGCCTTTTGGTAACCATCGGCTCATGTCTTCGTCTTCGACCAGGCGCTCGATTTCGCGCTCCATCGAGTCGGGAATTTTAAAGCCGTCGGCGCCAAAAATCTTTATGCCATTGTCGTGATAGGGATTGTGCGAAGCCGAGATAATAATTCCGGCATCCACCCGCATGTTGCGCGCAAGAAAACCGATACCCGGCGTTGGCAAAGGACCCGTCAGCTGAACGCCCACACCCATGGAGTTGAGTCCGGCCGCCATGGCTTGTTCAACCATATAACCGCTGAGTCGCGTGTCCTTGCCGATGAGCACCATCCGGCTGTCGCCCTTCCGCGACGTCTGCTTGCGCAGCAAATACCCCAGAGCCTGTCCGACTTTTAAAGCGATATCGGGCGTCATCGGCCATTGGTTCGCCGTGCCTCGAATTCCATCTGTTCCAAAAAGCTTACGTGCCATTTCTGATTATCTCCCGCCCTCAGGCGCGACTTCGCGGAGCACCACCGTAAACTCTTTCGGTTCCAGCGACAAGACCTTGGCGCCAATCGGCAGATTCAGGCCGTCACGGCTCAGCTCAACGACCTGACGTCCAGGTTTGGCCGAGGTCAAATCGACCTGAAAGACCGGATGCATTTGATTGATTTTTTTAAGGGCCACGCGCGGGCCCGCTACTTCGACTTTTACGATCGGAGGAATTCGGTTCTCGAGTTCAATGCCCTGACCCAGCAGCACCTGAAGTTCGAATTCCTTCACCAGGGTTGAGTCTTTGCGCCCGAGCATGGACATCCACAACACCAAGGCGACGCCGAGTGCCACGAATTTGTAACTCAGGTTGTCGGTGATGCGAATTTTCACACGTGCACCCGTTCAAATTTCTTGGAGAGGCCGAATAACTCATAGAGGGTTTGTCGAATTTCGAGATGATCCACATCGACTTGAAGGATTCCCGAATGCGCCATGCCCACCGACCGATTCTCTTCGCTGATCACAAAAACGTAGGCATCTGTTTCTTCAGTCAATCCGATTGCTGCCCGGTGGCGGGTTCCAAGGTTGCGATCCAGCGCGGAGTTTTTGCTGAGCGGAAGAAAGCAGCCGGCCGACACGACCTTGCCGGCTCGAATCAGCACAGCTCCATCATGTAAAGGACTCGACGGATGAAAAATCGATTGAATGAGCTCGCTCGAAACCTCCGCGTTCAGTGGTCGCCCCTCTTCGATAAAATAATCGAGCGAAATCTCTCTCTCGAGTACAATCAAGGCGCCAAACCCGCGCTGGGCGCAGGCCACCATGCCCTTGGCCAACTCCTCGATCATATAGGTTTCCTCAACCGCCCTTTGCCCGCTTAAAAAGGGATTGCTGCCGATCTGCGCCAGCGCCCGGCGAATTTCACCCTGGAACAGGATCACGACGATCACGAAAAGGTTCGAAAAGAATTTCTCGAGAATATAATTGAACGTAATCAGCTCGAACCAGATCGAGACCATGTACGCGATGGCCAGAATGCCAAGGCCGGAGAGAATCTGCACCGCCCCAGACTTTTTGATCAACAGCAGGACGCGATAGACAACAATCCACACCAGAGCAAGGTCGACCAAATCGAGCACACGCAATTGTGCAAGCAGGCTTCCCCAGTTGTTGAGCATGGACGTGAACATCGCTGCTTCCCCATAAGTGCTCGTCGACTTTTTGCAGGGCTGCGCGCCATTTTATTGGCGCGCAGCCCTGCAAAAGGTCGACGGGCACCTCTTATGCCGTTACAGGTCCCGTTTGCCCTACTGGATCCGATCCGCTGGCGGCCTTTTTTGCGCGAGCTTCCTTGTCGAATTTCTCCTGCGCCTCACGAACCTGGCTACGATCGCGTTCGACCTGTTCTTTTTTGCTCTCGCGAAGTTTCTTCATATCCTCGAGCGAGCCACCCTGAACAAGCAGGTTCACCTCATCCGAATCGATCGTCTCGTATTCTAAAAGCGCGCCGGCCATATTGTGGAGCGCCTGCATATTTTCGTTCAGAATTTTAAGAGCCTGGTTATGACCGCCGCTGACCAAACGGAAGACCTCAGCATCAATCTCCTGCGCTTTCGATTCGGAGTAATCGCGCGACTGAGCGCCCTGCATTCCGAGGAACACGGGACCCTCGCGCTTCTCATAGGCTAACGGACCCAGCTTCTCACTCATACCCCATTCGCAAACCATGCGACGGGCGAGTTCGGTGGCACGCTCAATATCATTCCCGGCGCCAGTCGTGAAATCTTTAAACACGATTTCCTCGGCCGCGCGGCCGCCGAATAGAAAGGCAATCATATTGGTGGCCTTGCTGACGGCCAGATTGAGTTGATCTTCTTCGGGCAGTGTCTGCGTAAGGCCGAGGGCCATGCCGCGAGGAATAATCGTCACTTTATGAATCGGATCCAGGTTGGGTAGCGAGCGCCCGACTATGGCGTGTCCGGCTTCGTGATATGCTGTGAGGCGCTTATCTTTGTCGCTGATCACCATGCTTTTTCGTTCCGAGCCCATGATGACTTTGTCTTTAGCCTTTTCGAAGTCTTCCATTTCGAGGCGAACCTTATTATCGCGGGCGGCTTGGAGCGCGGCTTCGTTCACCAGGTTCTCCAAGTCGGCGCCCGAAAAGCCAGGCGTCCCACGGGCAATCTTTTCGAGATCCACGTCCACCGACAACGGCGTTTTGCGGGTATGCACTTTGAGGATTTCCTCACGACCTTTAAGATCGGGCTTATTCACCACCACCCGGCGGTCGAAGCGGCCCGGTCGTAGCAAAGCGGGATCGAGTACGTCGGGCCGGTTGGTTGCGGCAATCAGGATCACGCCGTCGTTCGATTCAAATCCATCCATCTCCACCAGCAGCTGGTTTAACGTTTGCTCGCGCTCGTCGTGACCGCCGCCCATGCCGGCGCCACGATGGCGGCCCACGGCGTCGATTTCGTCGATAAAGATTAAGCACGGAGCGTTTTTCTTCCCCTGCTCAAACAAATCGCGGACGCGAGAAGCGCCCACACCAACAAACATTTCGACAAAGTCGGATCCTGAAATCGTAAAGAACGGAACGTTGGCTTCGCCGGCCACGGCCCGCGCCAAGAGGGTCTTACCCGTGCCCGGGTGACCGACTAACAATACGCCCTTCGGAATACGGCCGCCCAGTTTGGTGAACTTTTTCGGGTCCTTCAGGAAGTCCACAATCTCGCGCAATTCCTGTTTGGCCTCTTCCACTCCGGCCACATCTTTGAACGTGACGCGGTTTTTGTTTTCGGTCAGGAGTCGCGCCCGGCTTTTGCCGAAAGCCATGGCCTTACCGCCGCCCACCTGAATCTGCCGCATAAAGAACATAAACATGGCGATGATAATTATGAGCGGAAGCCAGTTGAGCAGAACGCTGGCCATAAATGAATTGTCGGTGCTGACGTAATTGGGCGTGATGCCCTTGTCGCGCAAAAGCTGAAACCCTTGGTCGTCGGTGTTGCCGCGAATCTTAAACTGTTTGCCGCCGTAGATTTTTTGTCCGGCCTCGCTCAGCTGTCCTTCGATCTCGCTGTTGGCTTTGTCGAAGGTGATGGAATCTTTCTCCACATGCCCTTGATCGACGGCGACTAAAAATTTACTGTAGTTAAACTCGCGCACCATTTGATTGGCTTGCTTCTCGTACATCTGAAAGAACAAAACGGCCAACACGATCAAAAGGGCCCAGAGAGTCATAGTCTTGGAGGGAGAGCGCATTTAGCCGCCTTTCTAAAGAACTGCTTCGACAACGTTATCATGCGCAGGGCGCTTACTCAAACTCGACTCGTCGCAGGTGCCGCCCATAAAAAGTCCGGTGTGGCGTGAAACTGAAAACCCAACATCTCCCAGCGCGCATTTGCGTTTTGATCCTCAATTCTCTTCAGCAGCTCTTGAACATGATGGCGCGAATAGCCACTCAGCCCCATAGTGCGCAGATAGCGAGCTACGAGACTCTCCCGCCGCGCACTCGAGACTGATGCCAAAGCGGTGCGCCGCAGTCCGACAAACGGACCAATCGTCTCGGTAAAATCTTCCTCGGCCAGGTTCTCGAGTGAACGGGCCATATTCATTTTGGCACCAGGTGAACGCTTTTCGAGCTGGGGCAGCCATTCGTGCCGCAACCAGTTGCGAAGGCTGTGGGAGGGGGAAGAGTTGCTCGGGTCCTCTAGCCATTGCAGATTTCGTAAGCGGGCGTAGTGCTCGATTTCATGGCGAGAAAGATTGAGAAGAGGTCTAAGGACGCGGCCTCTCTCGACCGCCATCGCTTTTAATCCTTGGCGGCCCGAGCCACGCAGAAGGCGGAGCAGTCGCGTTTCCAGCAAATCGTCCGCGTGATGGGCGAATACGACTCGGTCGAATTGGCCGATTAAAAACCATTCACGTAAAACGCGAAGCCGGGCCTCACGTAAGCTCGCTTCGGAACTTCGGCGTGCGGAAACTTTTGCGGAATTGAGACGAACGCCATGATCCACACACCAGGACTCGACGAGTTGACTGGCCTTTTGGCGAAATAAATTTTGATTTTTATCGGGTGTGGACCCGTGGTGAATATGGCCGACGGCCAGTTCGATTTTGAGCTGACGGCGCCAGCGCCACAGGACTTCGGTCAAGACGAGCGAATCCACGCCTCCTGACACGGCCAGAAGCCACCGCGACGGTCGAGGGGGCTGGACACCTTTAAGCGTCCGTAAAACCTTATGTTCAAAAGAAAGAGCTGGATCCGCCACTGTTTCGATTTAATACGCTTCTGGGTGTGGGTAATTTGGCGGCGCGTTATTAACTGTCTAGATCGGCGACAGTTTACGTCTCAAAACGTCGTGATAGTATAAGTTAAACTACTGAAAATACTGGACTCTTGTCAGCCCGAGAATGGCCTTAGAATTGCTTTAGTAAGGGGTAGAGAGAGGTCCAATGACTTTCGGCAATCTTCAAATTCAACTCAGCGGTTTAGGCCTTCTGGTGGCGATTTGCTGCCTTCCCGCCACCGTTTGCGCGAATTCGAATCAGATGCCCAAGTCCGATAGCCTTAAATACCTCCAGGATCTGCGCTCACAAAACGTGCGCCGCCTGCAGGAAATCGATCAATCGCTCACCCGTAAAATTGAAGAAGCGGCTCCTGCGCATATCGAGACCGACGTGAATTCATTGAAACAAGCTAAAAAAGAACATGTGTTACGCCAGGAATTTTTGGACCGTCTGATTTTTCAGGTCGACACTAAATTCCGCGGCGGCGACATGAAAGTATTTTTGGAGCGGACGCTGGTCGACATGGCCAAAGTCGACGCCGTCGGCGCTGGTGAATCCGGTTTATGGAAATTTTTGCGATATGCCTCGGATGCCGTTCGTCGCATTCCTGAGCAGCGAGAAAATATTCTGTCGTTTTTAGAAGGTTACATGAATCGCTCGGTCGTCAACCCGGTGAAGCCCGAGGATTACATCTCGTCGCGCAATTATTCGAATGGCGCAAAGAGCGAATCGGGTTCACCCATGGCCCGCGAAGAAGTAGGCGCCGTGGCCGATCGCCGGATCAAAGAGCTCGAGCAGCAAGCCGCCGATCCGAACGAAGCTCCCGCCAATTAATCCTTAATTTTCACGCTCGTCTTTAGATTGAGAGAGCCATCGCTGCTCGAAGTGCTTTTCTTGACGACTTCGATCTCCGCATTGATGCGAAATTTATGCTCTTCCACGAACCGACTGGCTTCCTTTACGAAATCGATTTTACTCATGAGCTTAATCGTCTCGTTGCCGACCTTGTTTAAGAACTCTTCCTTAGAGCGATTCGCACCGTGCAGAATGGACGTTAAGACTTCCTTGGGAAGGTTTAATCCACCCAGCGCGCTGCGCACCGATTCCTCGGTCATAAAAGCGGCGCCGAGGCCGACGCTCATCACTTTTTTGAGCATCTCGCCCCATTTAGGTAGATTCTCGTCGTCTTCTTCTTCGTGGTGATCGCGAGTACCCTTCGGCTTATCCATATTTGGCCTTTATTCGCTCATGGTAGGCCTTCATCATGTTGGGGAGATTCACGTTGACCAGAGCTTTGGCCACGGGGCCGGGAACGAACATTTTGAAGGTGGCTTCGACCGCGTATTTGGCTTGGGTTTTGCCGCCGAGATCGGCCAGTTCCCATGAGCCTACGGAGGTTTTAAAGATGTCGCCGGAGTCGAACGTCCACGACATTTTTTTACTGGGCTCTTCCGTGATCCATAACCGGTATTTAAAGGTTTTGATGACGGAGACTTCGAACTCCATAAGCTTTTTGCCGCCCTTGTTTTCGATCAGCTTGCAGCTTTTCACCTCGGAGAGAAACTCCGGGTACTTTTCGTAATCCGAGATGATCGCGTAGAATTGCTCGGGCGTGCAGGGAAAGACTTCGGTGGTGGTTGCGGCTGCCATATGGACTCTATATTAGAGTGGGCGGCGTGTAGCGGTCAATGAACACTCTTTCAAGGATTGGATGAGTCGGTCCATTTCATTGGCTAGTAGGGCTGAGTTTTCGTAGGCGAGATCGGTGACGGCTGAAATTTTATTGGCGCCGTCTTGGAGGGGAGCAAATACCCCGCTAGGGACGGCGTCGAGGGTGCCTTCGAGGGGCTGCAGAAGGTCGTGCCAGCTGAGCATCTTGCCGGTGACCTCGCCGAGGAAGGTGGCGACGCTGAGGTCGTGTTGGCGGGCCATGCGGTTATAGTCTTCGAGGCGCGTGATGATTTGGGCGCAGGGTATGTTTTGTTGGGATACGTCGATAGGGAGCGTTTTGTCGGCGCTGGCGTTAATTTCAGGCAAAGTGATGGCTTGTTGGGCTTGGGCTCGCGTGGGTAAGGCCGCGATTTGCGCGGTGGTCGCAACCACGAGTAGGGCTTGAACGAATTGGTGATGCATCAGATCCCCCTTTTAAGATTTCAAAATAGGTGTGCGAATCGATCCCTGTCAAAATTTTCTCTGAGCCGTGTCGCGTTGAGGTGCCGGACGGATGGTCGCCTTCCATGCAACCCGGGCGGTCCGCCTCTCTTGATACTCCAGGCAGCGTTACGACAGGCCTGGATAGTACGCACCTGCGCGACGTTGTAGCAATGGACGACGGGAGTTACCCGTGTCGAGCCCGATGATGGCTCGTACACAGTAGTTCGAGGTTCGCAATCGTATTGCTGCCGCCTTCGCTGACCGGCTGGATATGGTGAATGTCAAGAAAGCGACGCTCCCGGCATCGCTCCCCATTGGCCTGCCGATGAGCACATTGGCCATTGAATTTTAGATGAAGCTGGTGACGGGTCGAATTCGGCAACGGGCTACGAACTTTGCCCGGGCCAAGTTGCCGCGGCGGCGATTGCGGCGATTGCGGCGATTGCGGTGATTGCGGTGATTGCGGTGATTGCGGTGATTGCGGTGATTGCGAAAAATCATCCCGCAACTTCCCCTTGGCAAGCTGTCTTTCAGCTTTTTCAACAGGATCTTCGCGCCGCAGATACTCAGCGCATACTACATCTAAAGTTTCCTCGAGACCCACCGGCCGACGTCGTTTCTGACTAATCACATCTTGTGCGCGCCGCAACCG
>JALHOQ010000103.1 GCA_022842925.1 Bdellovibrionales bacterium | reverse complement strand
TTATCAAGACCCTGAAGCCCGCCGTAATGCCGTTCGTTCAAGCGCCACGAAGTATAGACCGGCAAGTACATCGCATCGAGTTCGTCCTGAATCATCCATAACGTTCGAACAGCTCGCCTCAACACCGAAGTAAAGACCACGTCGAAGCCAAAGCCTTCTTTTTTCAACACCTGACCCGCGCGCCGAGCCTCGCCCAAACCTTTTTCGCTCAGATCGACATCGACCCAGCCGGTAAAACGATTTTCCTTGTTCCAAAGGCTTTCGCCATGTCGGACTAAAACGAGTTCACGCATTAGTTTTTCTCTTTCTCGGGTTGAGGTGGGGACTCCTCCGTCGCCACACGAATGGCATCGGCCCCTAAGATTCGCTGGGAAACAAAATGGTAGTGCAGTTCAAAATCCGGCTTTACGCTGGCGACAATTCCGCCGCCGACTTTTGGCGTTTTTAAACCAAAATCGTCAAAGCGGACATTGGCCACACCGCCGATCTCGGCCGTGTCCTCTTTCTCCGAATAACGCGAGTCCATGGTGATCGGATAGGACTTATCACCGATGAAAAGCTGGCCATCCATTTCAAACTCTTTTTTAGCGAAGAGTTCCCGCCATTGGGCTGCCGTCCGGGCCGAGGTCTTGAACGTCAGCTCCGCCCGCTGATCGGCCTTTAATATTTTCATCACGTCGCGATCGCGTTCCGAATCGCCGCTGCTAAAGCCGCGAATCGGGATATTGACTTCGATATGATAGAGGCCGCCCACTTCCGGCAAAACCTGCGCGGAGACATCGCAGCAGCGGCCGACTACGTCTGAGCTACTTACAAAAAAGGCGGTCTTGCGAACTTTGTAGGCGACGCAATGGCTGCCGTCTTCGAACAGCGTGGCCCCCGCCGCGTGAACCGTGGCGGATGTGATCAGCAGGAGAAAAAGCCAAACCGATTTACTCGGTCGAAGCACTACCCGCCCCTTCTTTTTTAGCTTTTAGGTCGGCGTCGCAAATTTCCAATTTCTCTTCGTACTCGTCCTGCCGCTTTTGCAGGGTTTGGCGGTACTTCATAAAGCGCGCGATACGGTCCTTTAAAAATTCTTCGCTCACACCAACGATTTTGTCCTTTTCGTCGAGACCGATATTGAATTCAGTTTCTTTGTCGGTCACACGGTCGGCGGGCTCGGTCCACATCAGCTTGCCGTTGCCGCCGTACTTTTTAGAGACGGATTCTTCGCGACATGCCTTTAGCGCGCCATAAAGGCCCTTCGATCCATATTTACGATTGCCGTAAACTCGGTCTTCGAGCTCGAACACCTCGTACTGAAGCTTGCGCAGCTCTTCGTTCATGGCCACTTTCTTTTGCACGACCATATTGCCGTCTTTCACGCCAAGACTTTCATCTCCGGTGACATGAGCCTTTTTTTCTATTTCAGTATCGATTTTTTCAGCTTTGTGCGGATTGGATTTACATCCGATCCCGGTCAACAGACTGAAAATCACGGTGAGCAGAATCGCTTTGCTCTTCATAAACATCTCCCGGCCAATGGCCTGAATTCGAAGCGCCATTATCAGAGGCTGGGGATCGAGTCGTCAGCTTATGACTACCCAAGTCAACGGTGAGTGCCATCACACCCGGCAGGCGGGATCGAATAGCTGCGAAAAGGCGGTTGAGCCAGATAAATTCGGGTTCATTGGACCCAGTGGAGAAGCGTGTAAAGATCTCAGCCAGTGCCTGTTCACTTGCCACTCGCGAAACGGACAGTTTCGATTCTGCCTCGACCGGCTGGCGAAACTGCAGCAACAGATTCCGATACTGGAGAAGAAAATCAACCGTGGCGACGGAGCCCGGTTCAACCCGCACGGCGTAGCGATCGAGTTCCCAAAGCGTGAGCGAGCGCCAACGCGCCTGTCCCGGCAATGGAAAGCCAAACATCTCGCGGCTCAATTCCGTGGCCAGAGATTCGAGCGTGTACGGTAAGCAGCGATGATCAAGCCGCGATTTGATTTTTTCGGCAATCGGGGCGAAGTCAAAATCTCCTTCAACCGCAATCTCCGATTCCACTCTGATATTGCTACCCACACCTTCGGGCGAGGACGAAGAACCGTAAACAGCCCGGTTGCGCTCATGACTCCACAAGTTATTCCAATAACGGTGGGCCAGACTGACCGATTGCGAATGGCGAAGGATGGACATGAGCGCTATATATCCATATATTCGAACAAATACGAGGGGATTTATGGACAGGCCGTGGCTGAAAAAGTACCCGAAGGACGTTTCTCACACTATCAATCCGGACCAGTATAGCTCCATCAGCGATTTGTTTGATGAAAGTGTGCAAAAGTGGCGCGACCGCCCGGCCTATATCAATATGGGCGCCGAGATTTCCTACGAAGACTTAAACTACCTGTCGGCTGACTTTGCCTCCTTCCTGCAGCACGCGGCCGGGCTGCAGAAGGGCGACCGGGTCGCCATTATGATGCCCAATGTGCTGCAATACCCGATCGTGGCTTTTGGCGCCCTCAGAGCGGGTCTTACGGTCGTGAATGTGAATCCGCTTTACACGCCCCGCGAACTCAAACACCAGCTCCAAGACTCGGGCGCCAAAACCATCGTGATTTTGGCCAACGTGGCCCACACTTTGTCTGAAGTCATTAAGGACACCTCCGTTGAAACCGTGGTCGTAACCCAGGTCGGCGACATGTTGGGTTTTCCAAAAAGCATGTTGGTGAACACGGTCGTAAAGCATGTGAAGAAAATGGTTCCCGACTATGACCTGCCGAATGCCTTTAGTTGGTATGAGGCGATGGACTTGGGCGCGGAAGTCGCTTTCGTTCCGGTCAAGTGCGCCGGTGATGATAACGCCTTTCTTCAGTACACGGGCGGCACGACGGGAGTGGCCAAGGGCGCCATGCTCACCCATCGCAATATCGTGGCCAATCTCCTGCAAATCGCCGAGTGGAAAAAGCCGTTGTTGGTGCCGGGAGAAGAAGTCGCTGTCATGGCGCTGCCGCTCTACCATATTTTTTCGCTCACCGTAAACTGCCTGGCCATGATGTATTACGGAGCGACCAATTTGATGATCACCAATCCGCGCGACATCAAAGGCTACCTGAAGACCTTGCGGCAGAATCGCTTTACCATCGTGGTCGGTCTCAACACGCTCTACAATGCGATGATGAATCATCCCGATTTTACGAAGATTGATTTTAGTCAGCTGAAGATCAGTGTGGCGGGAGGAATGGCGTTGCAACGGCCCGTCTCCGAACGCTGGCGGGAACTGACGAAAACGCCGCTCGTCGAGGGTTACGGCTTAACGGAAACCTCACCGGTGGCCAGCTGCAATCCGGTCGACGGCACCGACAAAGTCGGCACGATTGGAATTCCGTTGCCTTCGACCGACATGATCATTCGCGACGACAACGACAAGCCCGTGGCGATGGGCCAGCAGGGCGAAATCTGCATCAAGGGTCCCCAAGTGATGAAGGGCTATTGGCAGCGGCCCGAGGAAACTGCCAGCATGATCGGCGCCGATGGTTGGCTTAAAACCGGCGATATCGGCATCCTCGACGAAGAGGGTTTTACGCGGATCGTGGATCGCAAGAAGGATATGATTCTGGTTTCTGGCTTTAACGTTTATCCCAATGAAATCGAAGAAGTGATGATGTCGCACCCGAAGGTGCTGGAGGTCGCGGCGGTCGGTGTACCAGATCCCCACTCCACCGAAGCGGTTAAAGTTTTTATCGTGGCCAAGGACCCCTCGCTTACAGAAGAGGAAGTCATTCAACACTGCAAAGCCAATCTGACCGGTTACAAAGTCCCTAAAAAAGTGGAGTTCCGCAAAGAACTTCCCAAAACCAACGTCGGCAAAATTCTGCGACGTGAACTTCGCGATCAGGAGGCCCGGGCTTAATGGACAAAATGCAACGTGACGTCAGCGCCCTGAGAAAAGCCCAACACATCAATAACGAAGACTCGATTTACGGCACATTCGCGGAAATCGGCGCTGGCCAAGAAGTGGCCCGCCATTTCTTTCAGGCCGGAAACGCGTCTCACACCATTGCCAAAACCATTTCCGCGTACGACATGACCTTTAGCGATGAGATCTACGGCAAAGAGAATCGCTACGTCTGCGAAGCGCGCCTGCTGAAAATGCTGGAACATGAGTACCAGCTGATCGAAGAGCGCTTGCGCTCGAAGCGCGGGAAGCAAACTAAATTCTTCGCCTTCGCCGACACGGTGGCGACCTCCACTCAGGACGACGGTCAGATCAAGTCGCACGGCTGGCTCGGCATCCGCTTTCAGACCAAGCCCGAAGGCGCCTACAATGATATTATTTTACATGTAAAACTCTGGGATCGTTTCCGTCTGCAGCAAACAGAGGCCCTCGGCCAGCTCGGCGTAAATTTGATCCATATGGCTTTTTATCCGCCGTCGAAGCCAGAAGACCGTATTGCGGAGCTACTCGATAGTTTGAATACCAAGCGCATCGAAGTGAATATGATTCGCTTCAGCGGCCCCGATCTTCAGCATATCGACAATCGGTTGATGAGCTTAGAGCTAGTGAAGCAACATCTGACCGAAGCTGTTTTGTTTGGCGCCAAATCCGAGGTCCTTCACGCGGGAGACGCCCTTTACCGGCAACCGATCTTAATCCAGCGGGGCACGTACCGCCCGGTCACGTCATCCAATTTGGATGTCTTGAGAAAAGTGATGAATCAGTTCAGCCAGCATCCGCTGATGGCCACCTCCGGCCCGAAGGTTTTGCTAGAAATCACCATGGCCTCACTGACCGGAAAAGAAGGCCAGGTCGATCACGAAGACTTTCTCCACCGGGTCGATACACTCTCGGCTCTGGGCCACGAAGTTTTGGTTTCCAATTTCCGCATGTTTTGGAAGATGAAGTTCTTCCTGCGCCAATGCACCGATCAACCGATCGGCATCGTGGTCGGCGCCCACCTACTAGAGCGACTCTTTGACGAGCAGTTTTACGCGGATTTGCCAGAAGGGATTCTCGGCGGAATGAGTCGCTTGTTCGATGATCGCACCCGGCTGTTCGTGTACCCCTATAAAGACGACAAGATATGTATGACCGCGGCGGCTTACAATCCGCCGCCGAAGTTGCAGCATCTCTATAAACATTTTCTAGCCAACGAGCTGATGATCGACGTTCTGGGATGCGACGAGGTCGACACCACCATTCAGTCCTCGGACGTGCGCGAGCTACTAGAAAAACGGGATGTAAAATGGAAGACTCTCGTCCCCGATAAAGCGCGCCAGCTGATCGAAGAACGGCAGCTTTTCGGCTACAGGCCTTAATTTCGCGGTTTTAGGCCAGATCGAAGGATTCGCGCGACCTGGACAATTCCTAGCCTACGGGGGCGTTGCCAATCGTGTGCCAGAAAAATTGTTTAGCGATTGGAGATCGGGGGCTGGCAAGTTTTGCCGCCGCAAGAGGCGGCCGAGGGAGCGGTGGAAGTCCGACTACCCGCCGCCCGCGACGCATACTCGGACACGGACTTATCTAGGCAATCGCGACGAAAAACCAGGCCGTAGACCTCATCGAAGCTGGTCTGAAGAATATTTTTTTCTAAAGTGATTCTGTACTCCGTGGCCTGACGAGCGTGTATGTCGATCGTGTTCAAACAGTGAACGATAAACGACTGCTTCATTTGGTTCATGATTTCCGGGCGAATGGTGAACGCGCAGGTCAGGTTGATATGGGGCTGGCGCTCGTAGGTTTGCTTATCGAGCAAGGCCTGCTGGAAGGCGATTTCGCAGCGGGTTCTGAGCAGCATCGAGTCGGCCGGAAGGCGAAGCTTAAGCGGCTCTAGGCTTCCGGCGAAGGCCGTGAGGCTGGTGATAAGAAGGACTGAGAGAAGAAAAATCCTGAGCATCGGTGAGTGTCTACTTCAAGTCCCAGGCCATTTATTATGAGTTCTGGCAGATTAGACCGTCTAAAAATGAGACATTTGCTATCAAACCGTCCGCAACCACTCCGCCAAACAGGCCACGGCCTGGCCACTCCCGCCGGCCTCACACCACGCTCCATCGGGAGCATCCTTCCAGGCGTAAATATCCAAATGGGCCCAGGGCACTTCGCCGACAAATTTCTCCAAAAACAAAGCCGCGGTCACGGCCCCGCCAAAACCGTCGGTGGCATTGATCATATCGGCAAAGTTCGAGTTCAACATTCCCTTGTACTTTTGTACGAGCGGCATCGGCCAGTTCAAATCCCCCGCCTGCTGCCCGCTTTTATGAAGAGCGTTCACCAGCGGCCGACTGTTGCCGAACAAACCGGCAAGCCCCGGGCCCAGCGCCACTTTAATCGCGCCCGTCAAAGTCGCGACATCGATTACATACTTCGGCTTCGCGCTCACCGCTACATCCAGCGCATCGGCCAAAACCAAGCGCCCTTCGGCGTCGGTGTTGTGAATTTCTACGGTCATCCCGTTGCGCGCGCGGATCACATCGCTCGGGCGAAAGCTCTTGCCGCTGATCGAATTCTCGGCCAGGGCGAGAAGCGCATCAAGATTACATTTTGCGCCCGTCTCACTAGCCCAAAGAGCCGCGCCCAGCACGGCCGCCGAGCCGCCCATGTCTTTTTTCATCAAACGCATTCCGCTCGAGGGTTTGATATCCAAGCCGCCGGTGTCGAAGGTGATTCCCTTTCCCACTAGGGCCACCGCCGGATTCTTCGCCGCGCCCGTATATTTAATCCGCACCAGGCGGGGCTGACGATTCGATCCCCGGCCGACGCCGACATGTAGATTCATTTTTTCGGCCTTCAGCCGTTTCACATCCCAAACTTCAACCTTTAAACCTTTGCGGCCGGCCAAAAAGCCCTCCGCGAATTCAGCATAGGTTTTGGGATTCAAAAGATTGGGCGGAAGATTAGTGAGGTGCCGAGCCACATTGATCGACCAGCCTAGGGCTATGCCATCGTGAAGCGACTTCGCCGCGACCGGCTTACCCTTGGCCTTGATGGTCACGCTGAATTTCGGCTCCTCGCGGCCGATGACCCGGCGAAACCGATAAAGAGCGATTTCGAGTCCTAAGGCGACTTGAGTCAGCTGGGTTGGTGAGCCTAAAAAGTCGATTTCGAGCGCCGTGACATCGAGTTTTTCCACAGCCGTGATCAAGGGACCCATAGCGTCGCGAATTCGCGTTTCAGGTGTGGCCTTCAGGCTAGATTCCCGCTCCGGTTCTTCGGCCACAAGCGGCAGAACTGTGAGTCGCGCCTCGTCTTCGCTGTCCCACACGCGCAGCGGAAGTCGTGTGCCCTTCGGCTTGTCCAAGCGGATCTCGGCCCGCGCGGTGCGCCCCGCCTTCCCCTCGGCGTTCATATAGCGAGTCAACAACGAACCGGCCTCTAAGCCCCAAAAACTTTTTATCGCCTTCTTGCGGCTTTTCTTAAGCATGGATTCCCTTTCCCGTGAAATTCTGGCTATCATATTCGCATGCTCGGGGATAGGCCAAACACTTTCAGAATCGCACAGCTCAACGCTGAGAACCTCTTCTTGTTTCTCGATGAGTCAACCGAGCGCGACTGGCGCAAAGTCAGCGAAAAGGAGTGGCAAAAGCTCTCCAACGCCTCCGTGCCGAATAAGTCGCTGCTGAAGACCCTGTGGCTCGCCGACTCCCTTCTCGCCATCGACGCCGATGTCGTGTTTTTAAGCGAAGTGGGTGGCCAAGAATCGATCCAAAACTTTGCCAAGCATTTTTTAAAGGGTGCCTACGTCCCCCACCTGATCGAGGGCAACTCGGATCGCGGTATCGACATTGGATACTTGGTTAAAAAAGATTTTCCCCACCGGGTCGAGCTGCGCTCTTACAAAGACGTTCCGCTTAAATTTCATTATCCGCACGAAGACCCGGCGACCGCGCGCACGCACTATTTTTCGCGCGATTGCGCCGAGCTTCGGATTTTTTCGGGCGACGACGCCACCAAGCCCGCTCTGGTTTGCCTATCGGTACACTTGAAGTCGAAGTTGGATCCGGATGGTATTGACCCTGAAGGCAAAGACCGGCGCGCCGCCGAGCTTGCGGCTCTGGTGGGTATTTATAAAGAAATCCGCTCGCAGCCGAATCCACCACCGGTAATTGTGGCGGGCGATTTCAACGGCAGTGCTCGGCGCGCCGCCATAGCACCCGAGTTCGAAGCTTTAGTCGGCACCGACCTCGAAAGCGTGCAGGATATTTTGGGTCGGGAAGGCCAAGATGCGGCCACCCAATTGCAATTCAATCGCAGCAGTCAGATCCAGTTGCTGCAGATCGATTATGTGTTTGTGTCGCCTGAGCTAAAAGCTCATTTAATTCCGAACGGCTGCGAAGTGTTTCGCTATCGCAGCGAACTCAATGTGGCTCTACCGTTGCCGACCACGCTTGACCAACGGCTGCACTTGCCGTCGGACCACTATCCCGTGGTCGCGACGTTTACCAATTTCTTAAATAAAACATGAAAACTGGCCGACTTGCCTGTTGGCAAGTGGCTTACTTTCCCGGGGGGCGTCCACTCGGACGGCCGGGGCGACCCGGCATCTGGCGCGGAGGCGGAGCCGGCTTGATATCAACCAGTTCGGTTTCGAAAATCAACACGGAATTGGCCGGCATTTTTTGGCGGGGACGCTCGCCGTAACCGAGCTGCGGGGGGACATAGAACGTGGCCTTGCCGCCCTTTTTCATCAACAGCAACCCTTCCGACCAACCGGGAACCACACCCTTGACCGGAAACTCCGCCGGCTGACCCCGTTTGACGCTGGAATCGAACTCGAGCCCCTCGGCGGTTTTACCGGTGAAGTTCACCACCACGATTTCGCCATCCTTGGGTGAGGGGCCCTCGCCCTCTTGGTCGACTTTGTACTGCAGCCCTGATTCGGTGGTGATTACACCTTCGACGTTCTTATTTTTCTCGAGAAATTCTTCGGACTTCTTTTTATTGGTCTCCGCTTGGGCTTTCATTTCGGTCTGGCGGTTCTCGGCCAGCTTCATCATGGCCTGCTGCATTTCTTCTTCGGTGAGTTGCAGCTTTTCGCCCTTGTAGCCGTCGACAATCCCGTTGCCGAGGGACTTGGTGTCCAGGTCCAGGCCTTGCGACTTTAAGCTGCGCCCGAATTGAGCCCCGACCGAGTAGCTGACTTGCTCCTTAAGGTCCTTCGGTTTGCGCGAACAGCCTGTGGCAAGAGTCAGGGTCACGGCCACGGCCACGGCTCCGGCGGCGGGTACGATGCTGCTGAATAAATTTACGGTTTTCATGGTTTTTCTCCCCTGCAAAAGATGCTAGCTTAGGTCGCGTTATGTTTGAAGCCACAACTCGTCAAATTCGCGTTACCGTCGAACCCGCTTATGTCAGTGAGCAGTCCGATCCTCGCCGCGACTATTACTTCTTCGCCTATACGGTGAGTATCACCAATACCGGTGATGTGCCGATTCAGTTGATGAGTCGACATTGGATTATCACCGATGGGACCGGGCAGACTGAAGAAGTCGAAGGACCGGGAGTGGTGGGCCAACAGCCGACCGTGAAGCCGGGTGAGACGTTTCAATATCAGAGTTTTTGTCCGCTGCCCACGCCGACTGGGTTTATGCAGGGCTCATACACCATGGTGACAGCTAAGGGTGAGCAGGTCGAGGTTCAGATTCCGAAGTTTGTGCTGGCCGAGCCGAGCCAGTATCACTGATTTAGGTGAAATTTTTTGAGTTCGGTGGCGCGACCATTTTCGAGGAGAAAGTCGGCGCCGAGGAAGTGCTGATTAAAGCCGCGCTGTTTGAGCATCGGGTCGACGAGCGTGATATAGGCGCATTTTCTGTAGGTGCCGCCGGTAAAGCGACTGCAGTTTCCTTCGATTTGTAGATCGCCCACTTCCGAAGCGTCGGCTTTGTAGAGGCCGCTTTTTTTTACGTCTTGGCCGTTGCCATCGAGGATTCGACAGGTCAGCAGATCGAATCGACAGGTCATTTTGTACTTCGGCGCGCGGAGTGAGCAGCTCGCGTCTTGGCACTCGAATAGGCGAATCGTGCCGCGATCAAGGGAGTTGGCCCAGAGTTCGAATTTGTAGGCGAGGTACACGCCTGGGCGGAGGCGGCCGGAGAGAGGGGACACGTACTCGGCGCTGAATTTCTGCATGACGCCGTCAAAGGCTTGAGTCTTGCCGTCGCCAGCGCCGTCGCCTTTGCCGCCGGGGGTTTTGTCCGTTGGCGCTTGATCGGTGTCCCCGCAGGCCACGAGTGCAGTGGTGAGGAAAAGGGCAAGAGCAAGTTTAAGCTTAGTCATTTGGGCTCCCTACGGGTGGTAGCAGGTTGGCTGCAAAGGGAATGCCTTATGGCGGCGGATTGGTCACGTTTTAAGTGCGGGCTAAAGGTAGAGTTTACTGGGTTTGGAGGTTGCGATGACGATTTTGGCGCCGGGGTAGCCACCGGCGCGGGCAGAGTTACAACTCACCAACTCGGCCCAGGCAAAGTCGCGACCCACCAACTCGGCCCGGGCCGAGTTCAAAGTGTGCGTCGCGCGATTGGAAGGTATTTTTTAATGTTTCCTTGCACGACCGACTCAAACAGCACCACTTCGCGCACCGGATACGACCCGACATCCTTACGGCCGCCTAAACGAACTAGGTCGTCGACCGACTGCAAGTTCCGCAGACGGGCCAGCGTGAGGTGCGGCACAAAGTCTCGGGTGTCGGCCTCGGGCGCCACCACGCCCGCCGCTGAGATGTGCTCAACCAGTTCATGGCGAAAGGCGAGCATCTCCTGACTTCGGTGCACGCCCAGCCATAGCACCCTCGCCTCATGCGGCTCTGGAAATGCGCCCACTCCGGCCATTTCAAGCGACACTTGGCTAAGGGACGGGCACCAGGTGTTCAAAGCTGATACGGCCCGAGCCAAATCCTCTTCCGCGAGCGCGCCCAAAAACAGCAGCGTCACGTGCCAAAGATCCGGCGCCGCCCAGCGAGCCTCGCGCTCGCGTTCCTTAAGGGTGCGTTTCATTTTGCCAAGCAGGACCTTCAGGGGCTCGTTCTTCTCCAGACCTTCCGGCACGACTCCAATAAAAAAGCGACGGCTCATAACCAAATCCCAACAGCTTCTCAACAGACAATTGACCCCGATTGAGCGCGAGCGGAGCTAAACTGTCAATGTATGATGTTGTGCGATTTCCACATCCATTCCACCTTCAGTGACGGACGCCTGAGCGTGAGGGAAATCGTCGACCTTTATGGGCGCCGAGGTTTTGGCGCGATCGCCATCACGGACCATCTTTGTGAGGAACGAAGCTTCCTCGGCCGCGCGGCCCGGTTCCTGTCGCGAACCTTAACGCGAGAAACATTCCCCATTTATTTGGAAGTTCTGGCTGAACAGGCCGAACGCGCCTGGCGGGAATATGAAATGCTGTTGATCCCGGGGTACGAGATCACCAAAAACTCGCTGTTGAATCACCGCTCAGCCCATATCGTCGTGTTGGGGTTGGAGGAAATGCTATCGGCCGATGGCGACATCGTGGAGCTGCTCAAATACATTCGCAGTTCAGGCGGGTTGAGCATCGCGGCCCACCCGGTGGACACTGGGATTTTTGAACCCCAAACCTATCACCTATGGTCGCGTCGCGAAGAGCTAGCGCCGTACTTCGATGCTTGGGAAGTCGCTTCGGGCGCTCGCTTGTTTAAGCCGGTGCTGCGCAGCCGATTGCCTAAAATTGCCAGTTCAGACCTTCACCACCCTTCGCAACTCCAGTCCTGGAAGACGGTGCTGAGCTGCGAACGCAGTCGCGATGCTGTATTTCACGCCATTCGCGAGCAAGATTTGTCTTTCCAGTTTTATCGCGTCCGACCGGAGAATCACACTCTAGCGATGCCGTATGCGATGATGTCCAGCGCACAAAAGTTCTAAGTTCTCGAGGCTATCGCTCCCACCCTCACTCAGCGGCCGAATGTGATGGATATCCAGTAGGCGACGCTGCGGACAGCGCTCCCCATTGGGAAGCCGATGCGCACATTGGCCGCTAAACTTGAGATGCAGCCGATGCCGCGTCGAACTCGGGAGCGGTCGCCGAGCTTTGCCCGGGCCGAGTTGCCATGTTAGCCGTGATTTAGTTGTCGTGTGCGAACCAGAAACCATGACTTGCGGCGATTGCGGCGATTGCGGCGATTGCGGCGATTGCGGCGATTGCGGCGATTGCGGCGATTGCGGCGATTGCGGCGATTGCGGCGATTGCGGCGATTGCGGCGATTGCGGCGATTGCGGCGATT
>JALHOQ010000102.1 GCA_022842925.1 Bdellovibrionales bacterium | reverse complement strand
ATGTGATGTCGAAGAACCCCAAGACCATTGACTGTCACGAACTGGCCGAAAAGGCCGCGTTTCTGATGCAACAATTCAAGATCGATCGGTTGTTCGCCATCGACCGGCAGGGAGCGAATCCCAATCGCCCGGTCGGGTTGATTCACTTTCAGGATTTGCTGAACGCGGGGATCCGCTGAACGTATTGATCTCAGTGGTTCTCATGGTTTGCCGCCACAGATAGAAGCGAATCAAAGCCTAGGCCACGTTCCCATCGGGAGTTTTTTAGCGGTTTCTCAGTCAAAGCTCCAGCTCGAACGAGTCTAGCGATCTGAATCTTGAGGACTGCAAGTCCAAAAGGATTGTTCTTCGAAACCTTTCGTAAGAGTTCGTTTCGAGAAAAGCGCGTGCGGTCGGCAACTGGGATTTCTTTGAGGATTCGTCTATAGATATATATGTTTAAGCGTAGCCAATAAATTTCCGGTGATCCTTCGGTATTCGTTCGTTTCATTCGTCGTTCTTCGGCCATTTTACTCGTCAGCCATTGATCCGTTGGACCCCGGTCCTTTATCTGGCCGCTAAGGATTCCCACGCGGTAGATGAGAGTTGGATCGACGACGATTTTTCCATCAAGTCCTTCTCCGATTAACTTCATTGTGTTCATTCTTGCGAGATAGGAGCTTCTGGTTGTGGAAGCGTAGTTCATAGTGTCATCAAGATAGTACTCGAGCTGGCGCCGCTCCACGCTACCCGAGAGCCCTTCATGTTCAGTCACTTTTTTTAGAGCAGCGTGAATGAATTTGAAATTCAAATTTTGAGACCCTCCAGCGAGGACCCACCTGGATAAGGAGTGGTCGTTTCCAATTTGCATAAGAGTTGGAAAAAAGATCGGTTCAATAGCTCGAATTTGGGCGGTTTCCGGATGTGCGGATGTCAAAAGGGATGGACATCTTCCGCCTGGAGCCCAAAAAATCGCATGGGCATTGATACTGATAAGCAGAACAATGAGAATCGCAAATCGAGGCACAAGAACTCCCGTCATGATGGAGCTATTTAACTTAGCTTCCAAAAGGAACCGAATTGCTTCGGTTCAACTCGTCCAGCTGCTCATTGAGCGTCCAAAAGTCGAACAAGATGCCTAAGCCGAAAAACCCGACAGTTAAAAAGTAAAGAATTCCAGAGATCCATTTGCCCATATAAAAGCGGTGAACTCCCAGCCAGCCTAAGAAGGTCAGAAGCAGCCAACCCACGGAATAATTTAATGGGCCGGCGACGTACTTGTGATCCGCTTGGGCGTCCATCGACGGAATCAAAAACAAATCTACAATCCAACCCACAAACAGAAGTCCCAAAGTGAAGAACCAAATCGTGCCGGTGATTTGTTTGCCATAGTAAAAACGGTGCGCTCCCATAAAGCCGAAAATCCACGCGAGATAACCTACGGTTTTACTGTGCGTATCGTTGGGCAAATTCATCTGCGCAACTCCTGTATTAAGGCTTCGAGTTTGGGCGGAGGCAAGGCCCCCACGCGTACGGCGACGATCTCTCCGTCTTTTACGCCCAGTAAGGTCGGAATGCTCTGCACCTCGAACTGTTTGGCCAATGTGGGTTCGGCTTCGGTATTGATTTTGGCAAACAGGATCTCAGGATACTTTTCAGCCGCGGCTTGATAGATCGGCGCAAAAGCTTTGCATGGGGCGCACCAATCAGCCCAGAAGTCGATCAAGACAATTCCAGGGCGGTCGGTTTCGCTATCGAAGTTATCGTGGGTCAGTTCTTTAACGGCCATGCCAGCTTGTAGCGCAAATGGTGGTTCTCAGCGAGTAAAATCAGCTCGCCTTGTCAACCACCTGCTCACGAGTAAGAAAATCCAAGCCCGCCGGAGTAATAATGACCAGTTTAAACGGGAGTCCGAACTGGGTTGGCGTCCGCGCGACTTCGGCGGCCATGGCCTCGTAAACGCGTTTCTTTTCAAAAACCGTTAACGTGGCAAAATTGGCGGGTACACGGGCGGCCATTCGTTTAAACAAATTTCCACGAAGATCTTGGGTACCCCATCTCTGTTCAAATACGATCTCGAGCATGCGCTGATCTAGAGTTCCGTCTTCCATGCTGTCCGAGATCGCACGGTCAATCTCCAACACGGAGGTGTAAATTCCGCCGCCGAACGGATTGGTTCTCGGTGCCGTGACATAGCTTCCGTGAGTCTCTCTCTTGGCGCCGTTCTTAACGGTCAGCTGGACAAATTTGTCACCCCTGGACGGAGAGGGTGCATTCGAACTATTGGTGTTCTCATCGATTTTCACGACGGTCCAGCGCGCGACCTGACCGATTATGATAAGCGCGATCATTTCTTGACCATCTTTTTCGACTCTACGGATATTGATTCCGTTTTTCAGAGGTGGATTTAAAAACTGATCGCGCGTGATCGAATAGTGAACGGTTCCATCCACTCCGCCGACGCGGGGGTATTTCGTGCGCTCGATTTCCACCAGGCCGGCCTTCTTTAAAACTGCGCCCGAGCCGTCGTTTTCTAATTTTGTTTGTGCGTACACGCCCTCGGCATTACGGTTCTTCATCGCCTCTTGCACCAGTGTCGTCGCGATCTCTCCGGCGTAGCCCTTACCCCAGTAGTCGGGGTGTAAATGATAGGAAATTTCAAACCACCTTTCGGGGTCCGTAACCAGCCCCTTCATTCGCGCGGCAGATACGTCCGTACGGGCGAGTTGCGCAAAACCAATGATGGTCTCCGCACCCGTTGCCGAATCGCGAGTGCTGATCGCGAGATTAACCATGCTGTGGCCTTGCAATTGGTCAGGCGAAGCCACGCCCATGCGCTGAATCTGGCGAACCGTGCGTTCATCTAAATAATCCCCACTCATCGCCATAACTTTGGGGTCTGTATAGATGGCAATCGCCCGTTGCATTGTGGCTTCATCATTCGGGTCCGTCACCCGCAAGGTGAGCCGGCCATTTTTGATTGTAAAGGTCTCAGCAAAGGACTCGAGTCCGCCACGGCGAGAAATTGGACGCGCGGACTCCAAGTGAATCGGGCAGTTGTTCTCGACCAGATCTAAAACTGCTCGCATTCGCCCGTTAGCGAAAGCCGTGGGGGTAAGAACGGTTAAAGCCAATACGCTCAAAGCCAGCAAGTTTGTTTTCATGGGGAGCCGGGAGTGCAAGGCGTAGGCCGGATGGAGGGACAATTTAAAGGCCGGAGGCAGGAAGAGTGACGATGAAAGGCCGCTGAAAGCGCCACTTTTAGACCCTGCGAAAGTTTCCTCAATCGGAAACCTTCGCAGGGCCGGGGCCAAAGCCGATCGCTACTCAACTACCTGAATTTCGCCTCCAATTCGAATTGCATTTTGCGCTTGGCCAGCTTTGCCGCGCAGTTCGTTGCAGACGTTGTGAATGGTGCTCGAGTCGGCCGTGACGGATTGAAACGTGTTGATGTCTCGAGCCTGACAGGTGACTCCAGGCTTATGTACTCCCGTGAAATTGGCGCAGGCTTCTAAAGTGGATTTGGTCGAGGCCAACCTAAACGCCTGAGTGACCGCGTTGTAGTCCTCGACAAAACGTTCCGTACAGAACCCGTTGGAATCTTGGCTGACGTTGGCTTTTTTGCTCCCGTCGCAAGCTGTAGCGGCAAGGGCAAGCGTGGCGACGATCATCAGGTTCAGGGTTTTCATCTATTTCTCCTTTTAAGTTTTTGGGGGACAGCGAGACGCAGGGGACAGTGAGCAACGCTGGTGCCTGCACCTGGCGGACCTCGGCTGCAATTAAACGGGAGGAGAGTCCGAAATCCGGATTTTTAACGCGTGTGCTGTCCAAAAAATTGGATGCGGACCCATGGTCTCAGAGGCTCCGACTACTTCCGCTTCGGTAGCGCCAATGCGTCACAGGGGCCGTTTTAGGGCAGGTGGATCGGCTCCTCTTTCATTATATAGACGCTCAGCCAGGCATGGGCGCTGCATCCTGCTCCCCCCGGGGAACTGGTGTTTATGCGAGTGTGGGCTTTACTCTTTTTATTTTTAGGTTTGCCGTTGGCCGAAGGGACGCGAAAGCCGTCCAGTGAAGCCGAGCTCTGGTTACAGTCGGGAATCGATTCCTCATTTATTTCGCGATTCATTCGCAATGAATATTGCCATCAAAGCGAACGCTGGCTTGAGGCCTGTCGAAGGGGTGTGGAGCGCGGGACTCGTTTTCTGCTGCATTCGGAATCCGCCGACGGCTTAAAGGCCGATTGGGAAAAAGAAAAGACGGTCGAGCGCCCTGACTTCGAGAATTTTTTGAAACGTATTGAATCGGCTGAGACCTCTGTGCCGAAGGCCATGGTTTGGGGCTACATGGCCAATTATGTGATCACGACGTTCGATCCACATGCCCGCATTCAACCCGAAGGTTTTTACGAAACGGTGGGCACCGGCGCGCACAATGAGATGGGAATCGGCGCTGAGTTTGAAATCCTCGAGGAAGGCGTAATCGCCCGACGGGTCTTTAAAGATTCGCCAGCGGCCCAGGCGGGCATTCGTGTGGGTGATCGCCTGCTCGCGGTCAACGGTCAGGCCGTCCAGACGGGCGCGGGGGCTCTCGAAGCTCTGCGTAAGCTGCGTGGCGGATCGGATTCCCTGGTTCAACTGGAATTGGGAAGAGACGCGGTGAGCGTGGCGAAAACTCTTCGCCTTGTTCGCATTGTGCATCCCGATGCAGTTTTGGACCTGATCAACTTGCGCGATCGGCGCTACGCTCGGATTACTATATATGCATTTACTCGTGGCGTGTGCGATCTCGTCCAGAAGCACGTGCAAACGGCGACGGACAGAAACGCGATCGGTGTGGTTCTCGATCTGCGCTTCAATCCCGGCGGGCTGAGCAGCGAGGGTCTCTGTGTGGGCCGCATTTTTGCGGGGAACCGGGAGCTTTTAAGTCCTAATTTTTTCGCAGCCTCGTTGTTACCCGGAGAGCTGGACCTTCGCCCTCGCATGCTGGCTGCTTGGCCAGCTGAAGGCGCCGCTTTTTTCCCGTCCGTGCAAAACCTTGAAATACCTCTCACGGTTCTGGTTAACGCCGGCACGGCCTCGATCGCGGAGATCGTCGCAGCGGGGTTACAAGATATCGAGCGAGCATGGCTTGTGGGGATCGGCACCATGGGAAAGGGCACGTTTCAATTGAGTACCGCCATGTCCTTCAACTCCAAACTTAAAATTCGCCATAGTTTCGCTGAGGCCGTCCGCATAAATGCGGGTGTGATTCAATTCTATGGCGTCACACCGAACTTCGAGGCTTCCTTCGAAGCCGGCAAATCGGTTCACCCCTGGCGATTGCTTCATGACAAGACGATGATTCCCCATCCTATCCCGCCCAGCCGGGAGTCGACCTGGACGGAACCGCGCCTGCAGGCGCAAAAGACGCTCGTCCGTTGCGCCGGAGGTAGCCTGACCAGCCGTTACTCGAAGCTGCTCCGCAAGAAGCAGGGCTTCGAGGACCATCAACAGGCCCTAGCCATGGCCGTGCTCCAGTGCGATGCCGATCTAAAAGCGGCGAAGTGAAACATAACTCTGAAGCGGCGTCTCGACCCAAGACCTGAATGCGTTTTTCGAGAATATACAAATATATAGATTGTCTCTAACATCTAGGCATGAACAAAAAGATTCTACTTCTTGTTTGGCTATGTTTGGCGCCCGTGACTTCTTTCGCCGATGAAATCGAAGTCCCCGAAGAAGAATTGGCGCGTGAAACCACGTTACCCGTATTCGACAAACGCCGCATCGTCTTGAATCGCAGCGTCCTCACCGAAAAACGCATGGAGTTCGGAGCTGGATTCGGGATTGAGATGAACGAGCCGTTCTACAATGACTATATGTTCAACTTTCAGGGCACTTACAATTTCACAGACGTTCACGCCGTCAATATTCTCGGCTTGTTCTGGATGGATGGACTGAGCAACTACGGTGAGCAGCTCAGCAAAGGGAAAGACAAGAACTCAGACGGCGATTTTGCTGATATCGGCGACGTGTTGCCTTTTGACGCCTCAAAAGCACCGCATCCCGTCTGGGGACTCTTCGCTAACTATCAGTTTATCGCCTATTACGGAAAAATCTCCGTCAGCAAACTGGGCGTGATGAACCTGAACACCTTCGGAGTCGCGGGGCTCGGCTACATCAATATGGACTCGGTGAGCGCCTTTGGACTGAATTTGGGCTTAGGCCAGAACTTCTTCTTTACCAAGAACTTCGGTTTACGTTTCGATCTCCGTTACCTGATCTTTCAAGGGCCTAATCCTTCCACGCAGGGCGTGAGCTTGCGACCGCAAGACAATCCGGCCGCTGGTGCCTTTGACGACCGCATTTGGTACAACGGTCAGATCAGTCTAGCTGGCGTCTTCATTTTGTAACCATAATTCTCGAGTGCCGAAGACCCAACCCTTCGGCTTGGTCCAGATTACATCTATATATATTCATTTTAAAAAACACATTCTGTATCCTTTAACTAGGTATATCTAGCGATTTCTACAACTTGGGGTATGCAGGCTTGTTACATCATCTTAGGACCGCTCTACTCATAGGTTTTCTGATCGCGATCAACGTCGCGCGCGCTCAGGATTTAGAAAGCGACAGCTCTTCGGCGCCGGCCTCCACGGGCAGCGACGTCTCCCAGGAAATTGAATCCCTGTACGATAAGGAAGAAGAAAAGCAAACGGTCAAGCCTAAGGAGAAGCCGCGCGCCGACCGTCAGGCTCCGAAAGAAGTGACTACCCTCTCCGACCTGGCCACACTTGCTCCCTTCGACGATGTGGCCATAATCCAGCGTCGCTTTCTCCCCAAGACCGGTCGCTTCGAACTCTCGGCCACATTATTCTCGAACTTGAACAATCCGTTCTTCAACTCCATGGGCGCCGGCGCTCGTGTCGCGTACTATATTCGTGAGCAGTACGCGATTGAGGGTCTCTTCACGTTCGCCACCACCAGCTCCCGCCAAGTGACCGACGATATCGAAAAGAACAACGGGATCTCGACCGACAACGTGATCACGAGCAAAGGCTATATGGGCGCCGCCCTTAAATGGAACCCCATTTACGGTAAGATCACCTGGCTCAATAAGGCGATCGTACCTTTCGATCTTAATTTCTCGGTCGGTGGCGGTATGACCCAGACCACGGAAGGCGAGAGCGTACCGACTATTCATCTAGGCTCCTCGCAGGTCTTCGCCTTGAGCAAGGGTATGGCGTTTCGCTGGGATGTGATTTGGAACATGTACTCCGCTACGGCCACTTCAGACGATGGCCGAACTAAAGAAAAACTGAGCCAGAACGATTTGTTTCTCGGCTTTGGTATGAGTTTCTACTTTCCCGAGGCGGGTTACCGATGAAACGTGTAATAGTCGTCTTCCTCGCATTGTCGATCGCGATTCCCTGGAGCGCGGAAGCCCAACGCAGCCGCGCCACCAACCGAACTCGCCCCGGGTCCTCGAGCGGATCGGCCTCTGGCGAACGCGACTTGGCCGACGCCCTGACATTGGCCAAAGCCGGGAAGTATGTCGAGGCTTCCCAGCGACTCTTTCAACTCAGCTATTCGCCTCGTTACCGCGACCGTCGCATGCAGATCAAATACATTTTGGGCATGACTCTGCACCAGTTGAAGCTGAATCAGGTCTCCGCCTTCCAATTCATTGGCGTGGTGAAAGAGGGCAATAACAAGTACATCAAGCAATCCCTCGAGAGACTTTCTCTCGCGGCCGACGCTCTCGGCGACGACACACTTCTCAATTACGCCATCTCGCGCGTGAATGTGGACGAATTCCCGCGCGCTCACCGTGATATGCTTCATTATCGGATCGGCGAGTACCAGATGCGCAATCGCCAGTTCGAAGAAGCTTCGCGCAGTTTCGACCGCGTCACCAAAGGGCACAACTTATATAGCACCTCCCGCTACCAACAGGGTTTGGCCCTCGCCGAGTCCGGACAAACGGACCGGGCATTGGCGACATTCGAAGAGCTCCTCCAGGCTCGTGCGGGCGCCAGCGTCACCGACAAGGCGCGAGTCGCCGCCATGATGGGTAAAGCCCGCGTTCTTTATCAACGCCAGGCTTGGGATCAGGCGATTGAAACGTATCGTGAGGTCCCTCGCGACTCCGAGTTCTGGCATGACACGATTTTTGAATCCTCATGGGCCATGTTGCGATCGGGTCGATTCCGGTCGGCCCTCAGCAACTTCCACTCTTTGCACTCGGCATTCTATGAGGACTTCTATCTGCCAGAATCCTTGCTCCTGCGTTCCATCGTTTATTTATATATTTGTAAGTATGACGAAATGGACAAAGTTCTAAATCTATTCAACCGAATATATAAGCCGGTCTACGATCAGATTGATAAAGTCCTCGACAACGTAAACAAGTCTGATCGCTACTTCACCATGATCAACGATATGATGCGGATCAATAAATCCGGCAAGTCGTCAGATAAAATGAGCATGCCGATGCCTTATCTAGTGGCGCAAAAGATCACGCGCGAGGCCGACTTTCAGAATACCTTTCAGTATATCCGCAAGCTGATCGAAGAAAAGAAACGCATCGAAAAACTGCCGGCGCAGTGGCAGGCATCGAGTGTCGGATCCTATGCCAAAAAAGTTTTGAACACCCGTCTGGTCAAGGCCAAGCAGAAGGCGGGCAAAATCGTGCGCAACCATCTTTTAAATATCAAAGAGGAACTGATCGACCTGATTGAGCAAGAGGGATTCGCCCGTTACGAAATGATTAATGGTCGCAAAGAGACCTTGAAAAAGAAGATCGCCGGAAAAGAGCTGCCCGAGCAGACAATCGACGCCGGCAATCAGCGCGATTTCTACATCCAGAACGGTTACGAGTACTGGCCGTTCCGGGGTGAATATTGGTTGGATGAGTTAGGAAATTATCATTATGTCGGCACGCAAAGTTGTAACTAGTCTTGTTCTCGCTGGAGTGGTTCTCGTCACGGGAGCCGCCGAGGCGCAACAGAAAAAGCCCACCCGTAAATCGAAAACGGTGGGCGATCTTCTTAAGAAGATCGAAACCAATACTAAGTCGGTGAAGTTCACCAAGGGCCAGACCTCGCTGCCTTCCTTTCAAAAAGTTCAGACCCAATCTGTGAAACGCGTGGACCTTTACCAGGTCAAACCGCCGTCTCGCTCTCGCCTCTATTATGAAGAGGGCACCAATGAAGCCGAACTCGAGAAAATCACTGATCAGGGCATTTCTCAGCTGTACAAGCTCACGCAGCAATTCAAAACCAGCAAACGCCGCGGCGAACTGTGGTTGCGTCTGGCCGAGCTTTACGTTGAAAAAGCCCGGTTGATCGAATATCGAATCCAGCAAAAATACGATGAGAAGCTGCAAGCCTATCAGACCAAGAAAACTCAGATTCGACCTAAGCTCGATCTGAAAGAGTCGCAGGACTACAACCGGCGCGCGGTTCAGCTTTATGAATGGTTTTTGCGCGATTTTCCCAAAGATCCCAAAGTCGATCAGGCCCTATTTTTCCTCGGTTACAACTACTTCGAATTAAACCAGCCTGAGCGCGGAAAAGATTACTACACGCGGCTGACGAAGGAGCATCCCCGCAGCACGTACATCGAGGAGTCGAATTTCGCGCTTGGCGAATACTATTTCGAGCGCGAGCAGTGGGCGGAAGCACTTAAGCATTACTCGGCCGTGGCCGGTAACAAGCGCGCCCGTCTTTACAGTTTCGCTCTATATAAGACCGCTTGGTGTCAGTACAAAACTGGACAGGTTCGACCTGCCCTCGTGAGTTTAGAGAAAGTCATTCGCGCGGGCCGCGTGGCCAAGGGCGACAAAGATGCGTCAGCCGGTGGTATCAGCCGCATTCGACTGGCGACGGAAGCGCAGAAAGACCTGGTTGTGTTCTTCGCCGAGGCCGGAACACCCCAAGGCGCTCGCTCTTACTTTGAAGAGATTGCCGGCGAGAAAGCGACCTACGGACTTCTCGAGAAGCTGGCCTACTATTACTCGGACACCGGAAATCGCGAGGGCGCGCGCCTTATCTTTCGAGATTTGATTCAAGAGCGCCCAAATGCGCCCAAGGCCTACGATTACCAGTATCAAATCGTGACCATGTACACGTCCACCGACAAGCCCGAAGTGTTCCGCGCCGAACTCTTCTCGTGGATTCAGAATTACTCGCCCCGCAGCGAGTGGGCCGAAGCTAACAAAAAAGACAAAGAACTGATCACCCGGGCCTACCAGTTGATCGAGACCACGCTTCGCAATCATATCTTGCAGCAACACCAAACGGCCCAGAACTCGCGCGTGCCGACGGCACAGAGAGCGGCCAAGCTGGGTTATGAACTTTACTTCCAGACCTTCAAAGAAGGCGCGAAACTGGATGAAATGCACTTCTTCTTTGCCGAACTTCTGTTCGACATGAAAGAGTACGAAATCGCGACCGCCCATTACGCCTGGGTCACCGAGAATGCCAAGAATTCGCCTTATTACGAGAAGGCCTCTTTGAACACGGTGCTGGCGGCCGAAAAGGGTTTGCCGGACGAAGCTACGCTCAAGAAAATGGTCGGCGAGAGCATCGATCCCCAGCCGTTTGACAAGAACGTGAAGGCGTTCGAAATCGCCGCGAGTCGTTATATCAAAGATTTTCCGCGAGGAGAAAACGTGCCAGCCATGCGCTTTAAGCTCGGCACGCTTTATTACTATCACAATCAGTTCGACCCCGCCTTGAACTCATTCAAGAGCATTGCCAAGGATTATCCGAAGTCTCAGTACGCCAAATACTCGGCCAACCTGATTCTGGATATCTTCAATCTCAAGAAAGATTTCGGTGGTCTCGAGAAAGAAGGCCAAGAACTGTTGGCGACTCTCGGACCCGAAAACAGCGAGATCGCGGCCCAGGTTCGCGAGGTTTTACAGAAGGCCCAGTTCAAGAAGGGTCAAGATCTTGAAGCGCAAAAGGACTTCGCCGGCGCCGCCTTGGCTTACGAAGAGTTCGCCAAAAAGAACGGTACGACCGAGCTGGGAATTTCAGCCTCATTCAACTCGGCGGTCAACTACGAGCGCGCGGGTGATCTTTTCAAAGCCATCGGGATGTACGCCATAGTTTTGGCCGATCGCAACCCGAAGAATGAAAAACTCCGCCAGGGCGCGAGTCAATTCATCGCCTCATTATACGAGAAAACGGGCCAGTATCAGAAGGCCGCCGAGGCCTACGAAAATTGGGCGGCGAAGAATCCTAAGCAAAAAGAGGCGGCCACCTTTTATTTTAACGCCGCCATTATTCGCGATGGGATGAACGCCTACGGTCAGGCCATGAACAACTATCAGAAGTTTATGGACATGAAGAAAGGGTCAGAAAAATTCGAAGCGATATTCTTGATTGCGAAGTTAAACGAACGTCGCGGCAATCTGACCAAGGCCCAGGAGTTCTACAAGCAGTATATCTCGGGCGGGCGAAACAAAGAAAACGTGATGGACTCTGTGGTCGCCATCGCTCAAATCGATGCCAAAAAGGGTAAGCGGGCTGAGGCGGAGGCCGGTTGCAAGAAGGTGATCGGCACTCATAAAAGCCTCGCGACCAAAGAAAACCCGATCGGCGCGTCGGCCGCGGCTGAGTGTGAATTCAATCGAGTCTATAAGACCTTTGAAGAACTTCGCGCCATTCGAATTCCTGCCAATCCGGCCAAACAGCAGGCGGCCGTGCAACAAAAGCTGGCCATGTTGAATCGACTCAAGGATCAGCTGAAGCGCGTGATCGAGTATGACGACGGTCCGACCGTGGTCGGTTCCCTGGCTTTAATTGGACAGGCTTACCAGCATATGGCGGCGGCGATCTACTCCGTGCCGTTGCCCAAGGGGCTCGATGCCGAAGGCCTCGCGCAATATAAGGCGGGGATCGATAAGGTCGCACAGCCGTTCCAAGAGGAAGCGATCAAGAATTACGAAGCCGCGATCGACAAAGGATATAAGCTCGAGGGCTATTCGGAAGGTCTAAAGACCGCGCAGCGGGAACTGAACCGACTGAGCAAAGAAAAGATGTCGGATCGCGGGGAACGCTCTGTGGTTACCACCATTATGGACTACATGGACCTCAAGAATGTCGAAGATATCAATCGGGCGTTCGTAGCCAAGGAAGAGCGCGCTCTAGTTGAGGCCGCCAGTAAACGCTTGGGCAAGGACCAAGGGGATTTGACGGCGCTCAACGCTCTCGGCGTGTTCTATGCTGAACAAGGCAAGATTGGTCTGGCTCGCA
>JALHOQ010000101.1:1438-12239 GCA_022842925.1 Bdellovibrionales bacterium | reverse complement strand
TAAAATCATGCAGAAATGCGGCTACCTCAACCACAGGTTCCACCTCAAAGCTATGGCCACCTCGTGACCCCACCGACAAAAAGAAGAAAGAAACCCCATCGGGATCAATGCCTCTACAATGCCTAGCAATTCCTGTCACTGCCGGGGTCTGTGGCGCCTATAAACCGCCTATATTGGATCTGGCGTGGCACCGGGTTGGCAATTTAGTCTATCCGAACAGGAGAACGTCTATGGGTCTACGTGCCCTCGCGAAATTTATGGCTTTCAGCTTGGCTATTTCGCTGCCGCTCGTGGCAAAGGCCGACTTCTTTACAGATGCCCTTCACCGTCAGAATCGCCTCGAAACTCCGATTAAAAAATCCAATCTCTCTGACTTCACCAAAGCCAACCCCATGCTCGGCTGCTTTATCGTCGGTATGATGCAGGGATATAATGACGGCCTCGCTCGAAGCATAGAAAGCTTCGATCAACGAGCCGCCAAATTGAGCGACGCTCAGTTTGAGCGTCTGACTCTCGCGCGCACCTACTACCAGAACATGGAAAAGACCCTCGCCGACGGCATCGATGCCAAGGGTTGTGATCCCCACGCCCCCCAAAGGCTAAAAGAACTCAATACCCGTGGCCTTTCTGAGGCGAAACATCTCAAACTGGCGATTTCGATTACGCGAACCATCGGCGCGGAAGATACCGTGATCAGATGTTTATACGTCGGGCGGGTCGCCGGACTGAATCAGCGTCTGGAATCCGTCATTCGCTCCGGACACGCCAGTGCCGCCGAACGGGCGGCCTTTCAGATGGCCTTTCGCGCCGCCGATCGTCTGATCGCCGCCCATCATGAGACGTGCGGTCTCAAACAGATTCCGCAGCGCCTGCAACAGCAGATCGATATTTAATTCAAGCACTGCAGATAATAATAGCGCCCAGAACTATCGACGGAAATTCCG
The DNA here is from genome assembly GCA_022842925.1 of Bdellovibrionales bacterium. Taxonomy (GTDB): domain Bacteria; phylum Bdellovibrionota; class Bdellovibrionia; order Bdellovibrionales; family UBA1609; genus JALHOQ01. The sequence continues at coordinate 11,295 of JALHOQ010000101.1, read as the reverse complement.
ACACCGGATGACTTGTAGCCTTGGTGTAGGAAGTTGTCGCGGTGGGGGCGCGATCCATTCCACAAATTTACGATGGCGAGAGGATCGCTGCGTCCGCGCGCGATATTTTCACCAGCGAATCCGCTAACGCCATGGGCGCGCGCGCGGGTGTTGAAATCGCCCTGCGTGGGACTGGTGTGGGACAGGAAGTTGTTCCGCGCCATATCGTCGGTGTGATTTTGCGCCAGCTTCGTGCAGTTCGTGCTCGGAGCGAGGGCGCTGCGGCCGGCGGCGACGCGCAGTTCATTTATTTTTTTATGTATGTCGCAAGCGGCACCCGTCATGGTTCCGCAGTCGCCCGGTGTGGGTTGTGGAGTGGGCGTGGGCAGCGGCGTGGGAGTTGGAGTTGGTGTTGGTGTTGGTGTTGGAGTCGGTGTTGGCGTTGGCGTTCCACCCGGATAGCGTTGATTAATCAACGCCGCAAGCGTGCGCAAGTTCAAGCGGTTGCCATTGGGAAAAACGTTCTGCAGATTCGGGTCCTTGACCGCGCCATCTTTTAAAAGCGTCTCGACAAGCGCGGGAGTGACGGCGACTCCTCTCGACTTCAGTAGGCCCACCACCAGACCTGCGGCACCGGCTACGATCGGCGTGGCCATCGATGTTCCATCCATATTGCCGTAGCTGCCACTGACTAGCGTCGAATAGATGCCGGTACCGGGCGAGCCGAGATCTGTGTACGTGGTGCTGTAGTTGGAGAAAGAACTGCGAGCGTTATTGCTTTGAGTGGCGCCGATCGAAAGCGCGCCGTTGATACCGGCGGCGTAAGAGGCCGGGCTGTACCAGTTGCTTTGCGACATCAGTTTGTTGTCGTTGCCCGCGGCGATTACGACGGTGGCGCCTCTTTGCACGGCCTGTTGCACGGCGGTTTGAAAGGCCGAGTTCTGCCCCTGTGCGCCGAGTGACAACGAGATCACTTGGGCGCCATTCTGCGCGGCCCAATTGATTCCGTTTACAATAGAGCTGGAGCTACCCGAACCGTTGCCACCGAGAACTTTGACGGCCATGATTTTGGCTCGGACGCCCATCGTGCCGGCAATGCCGACGCCGTTATTGCTGACCGCGGCGGCGAGGCCCGCGCAGTGCGTGCCATGCCCCTGGTCATCCATCGGATCGGTGTCGTTGTTCACAAAATCCCGGCCGTACTGACCGCTGGAATTCTTCCACATATTGGCGGCAAGATCGGCGTGGTTGTATTTTACGCCGGTGTCGACAATGGCGATCACCACGTCCTGCGTGATGCCGTTCGAACCGTAAAACGTGTCATAGGCGGTAGCGGCTTCGATGTTGGCCATATGCCACTGGCGCGACAGACTGGGATCATTGGGCGCGGCGATCGCGTAAACGGTCATTTCATTCGCGACTTGCACAACGCACTCGTCATTCTGGGCGGATTGCTCAAGTTCCTCGAGATCCATGTCTTCGTTCAGATCGAATGGATACGCTTGCTGCTCGAGTTCGTCGACCCGACTGCCGGCTTGCGCTACTTCCACCGACATGCCGGCCGCGCGCTTGCGCGCGAGACACTGATTGTCGACGACCGCCATCAGGCGCGAACCCCTTTTCAATCGTTTGCGAATGCTCGGCTTTCCGGCGACCGCGGGTCCAGGAACGCTGAGCGCTTCCGTTCCCTGCTCGCGGAGCACGTCCATATCGAGCTGGACTTTAGTCCCGTCGATCACACTGGGTGCACCGCCGCTCGAGTCTATTGGAAGTTCGGATGGAGTATCGGCCGCGTACGGCGAACAGGCACTGAGCACCGCCGCCAAAGTTAAAGTCACAGCCTTCTTGACGTTTTTCCCACACTTCACAGCGTCCCCCTATGGTTGCCCCAAAGAGGAAGAGACTCTGCAACTCGGATGTAAGTCGGGAACGACGGAGTAGGCTTAAGTCTTAAGACTTTTGTAGATGGTCTTGGCGCTGCTCAGATTTTTGACTTTCTTAGGGGGATTTGTCTGGACTGGTCATGGGCGAACGTCGGCTAATTATCCGTTCCGAGCGGCGTGGAGGGCACTTCTTTGAGCTTATCGAAGCCGCGAGCCCCGCTACCGGATGAGTTCTCCGGGCCGGCCTCTCCGGTAACGGCCTTTTTCTCCTTCGGTTTTTCCGAATACTGTTTAGAGTACAGACGAAATTGCTCGTTGAACTCATTGCTCCGTTCGCGCATGTAACTTTCGAAATCCTTGGACTGGGCATTCAGCTCGGCCTCGAAGCTTTGACGGCGTTCGCGTTCTTCGGCGAAAGTTCGGGTGCGCTCCTTATCTTGCTCGCTAAAAAATTCGCGAGTGGCCTTGCTGTCGGGTTTCTTTTTTGCAAACGCGTCCCGTTTTTCCTTCTGCTTCTTAAGAAAATCCTCGCGACGTTTGGTCTCGCCCGTGCGAAAGTCTTCGCGAAGTTTTTGAACCTTATCGCGATAGGCAGACCGGCGCTTTTGCACCAACGCATGATAACGCTCGCGCACGATATTGGGTTGCTCGGTCCCCTGCTTCATCAATGTCAGATAAAGTGCGAGTTCGTCGTTCTGTTTTTGCTTCTCATCGGGGATATCTTTTCTTAATTCCGCCAGTTGTTCGCGATCGGCCTTCAGGCTCATCTCCTGTTCGAGCGAGTTGTGAATTTTCTGCCGGTCTTCGGCGCGAATCTGATCTGGGCGCTTGCCACGGCCTTTGCAGGAGGGAAGAAGGATGACGATGATGAGAGCCAAGAAGTATTTCATTACTTTATATTAGTGATGGAGTCGGGGCGGCTCAACTGGAGCGCTGGACTTTGAGCCAGGTGGTTAGCGGTCCCGGCGCATCGAGCGCTGCACTTCGCGGTCGGCTTCGCGGTTTTTTATGGTTTCGCGTTTGTCGCCCTTCTTTTTGCCGCGGGCGAGGGCGATTTCGACTTTGGCGCGACCTTTTTTAAAATAGATTTTTAGCGGGATACAGCTCAAACCTTTTTCGGTTGTGCCGGCTTGGATTTTTTTTATCTCGTGATCGTGGAGGAGGAGTTTGCGCAAGCGCTCGGGCTCGTGATTGTTGTAGCTCGAGGCGGAGTAGACGGGAATATGCGCATTTTGCAGGTAGGCCTCGTCACCACGAAAGGCGACATAGGCGTCTTTGAGCGTGCAGCTGTTCACGCGCAGGGATTTCACTTCACTCCCTTGCAAAACCAGACCGGCCTCGTACTTGTCGAGTATCTCGTAGTCGAACCAAGCTTTTTTGTTTTCGGAGATAATTTTAATTCCGGTCATAAAGTGCGCGGTACAGGGTGACCCACTGTTCCGGCTTCAATTCCTCGGCGCGAGCCTGGGGTTTCAGCTTCAGCTGCGCCCAAATCTCGGGCAACAACTCTAGAGTGGGTTTATCCACCACCCCCTTGAGGTTTTTCAACAGAAACTTGCGGCGGAAGGCGAATCCCGCCTTCAAAAGCGATAAAAAGCGCGGACTGAGGTCACGGGCCTCGTTCTTGCGTTCGAAGCCGAGAACGCGACTGGCGATTTTAGGCGGCGGATAGAAGTCTTTGGGGGAGGCGTCGGCGACCTTTTCCACTTTAAAATAGGTCTGCGCCATGACCGAGAGAAGGCCGTATTCCTTGGTGCGGGGCTGAGCCGTGAGTCGTTGGGCCACTTCCTTTTGGAACATGAGGACCATGTGCTGGAGATTTTGCGGACCAAAGCACCGATCGACCACGAGATGGGTTGAGATCTGATACGGAAGATTGCTCACGAGAAGAGAGTCGGGCTTAAGTTGTAAATCGTCCCAATTGAGCTTGAGCGCATCGTGGTCTAGGACATCGAGTCCCCGCGCGCGCCAGTGTTCGACCAGGTCGCGATCGAGTTCGATCAGGCGCGGTTTTAGATTTTTTTCGAGCAGTCGTTCTGTGAGCGCGCCAAGCCCGGGTCCGATTTCGATGAGATCCGTGTGTGGGCGTCTGAGGACGGCTTCGATGATTTTATTTATGACCTGCGGGCTGACCAGAAAGTTTTGGCCGAAGGCTTTCTTGGGTTGGATGCGCATTTCGGTCAGCCGGGCCTTGAGGTCGAAGACTTCGCTCACTTGGGTGTCCAATCCGTGGGGAGCGCGCTGGCGGCGGGCGAGAGATCTTGTGACGATGTCTCGCCGTTTTTGATTTTGTAGAGGCCGGCGAGCGCGACCATGGCGGCGTTGTCGGTGCAGTAGCGCAGCGGCGGAAGCGCGAGAGTGGCATTGGCTTTTTGGGCGGCCTCGGTGGCCAGGGTGCGAAGCCGGGTGTTGGCGCTGACGCCGCCGGTGACGGTCCAATTTTTAAGGCCGGTTTGCTGGGCGGCTTTTTTCAGCTTCTCCACTAGCACCTCCGCAATCGCCTCTTGGTAGCTGGCGCAGAGATCCGGTGTCCGCGTTTGCAGTTCTTGGGGCTTTAGGTTCTCGATCGCGCGAAGGCCTGCGGTCTTGAGGCCGGAGAAGCTGAAGTTGAGGTTGTCTTCGTGTAAGAGTGCGCGCGGGAATGAGAAGGCTTTTGTGTCGCCTTGGGTGGCGAGGCGATCGACCTGCACTCCTCCGGGGAACCCGAGCTTGAGCATTTTCGCGAACTTGTCGAACGCTTCGCCGGCGGCGTCGTCGAGCGTGCGGCCGAGGAGCTTGTAGCGGCCGGGGGCTTCGCAAGCGAAGAGATGGGTGTGACCGCCGCTGACGGCGAGACCGAGGAAGGGAAAGCCGAAGCCGTGGGGAGGTCGGTGGGTCGCGTCTTTGAGAAGCGCGGCGAGGAGATGTCCTTCGATGTGATTGACGCCGATGAAGGGAATTTGATTCGCTAGCGCGAGCGTCTTCGCGGTGACGACTCCGACGAGAAGGGAGCCGATCAGGCCCGGGCGTGAGGTGACCGCGATCCCGGTGATGTGGGACCAGTCGGTGTGACTTTGTTGGAGAACTTGTTCGATTAGGGGGAGAAGAGTTTCGGTGTGCTGGCGGCTGGCGACCTCAGGCACAACGCCACCGAAGGGACGGTGAGCGGCATCTTGGTTGGCGGAGAGCAGCCCTTTGACTTCGCCGTCGAGACTGAGCACGGCAACGGAGGTGTCGTCGCAACTGGTCTCTATGCCGAGTATCATTTTATGGTCTTCAGGCGATAGGCGGCCTTCTTGGCTTCCTTAGAGCCAGGAAACTTGGAGATGACTTCGTCGTAGAAGAGTTTCGCTTCCGCGCGCATTCCCACTTCCTGCATGCAGACGCCGATCTTATAGGTGGCGTCGGCGTAGTGCTTCCCTTTGGGGTTGGCTTTGCGGTAGTCCTCGAAGGCGATAATGGCTTCGCGCCATTTTTTTTGGCCGATCAGCGACTCGCCTTCTTCGTAGGCGGCGTTATTGTTTTTCTTAGTCTTGCCGGGCTTGTTTTTGTCTTTTGGGGTGGGCGCGGAGGCAGCGGCTGCGGCGGCCATTTCTTCTCGCATCTTAGCTAGGTCTTCGCTGAGAAGCTGCACTTGAGATTCCAGCTTTTTTAGAGCCTCTTCGTAGGCGACAAATTTTTGGTCGAGTTCCCTTTTGGTTTTGGTGACGGAGTCTTTTTCGCCCGCGTTCACCGCATTCAATTGGGTGAGCTGGTTTTCGACGACGTCGATTCGGCCGCTGAGATTGCGCAGTTGCTCGAAGGTGTCTTCCTGGTATTGGGGGGTCGGGGGTGGCGGGGCTGGGCGCTGCTGCTGTTGGCGTTGGGCGACGAGAATTTGCTGTTGTTCGGCTTGGGCCGGTTCACGATTTTCAGCGCGGAGGTCGGCGCGCGTCTTAAGGCAGCCGACGACGGCGGGAATGGAAAGCAAGCAGACGACGATGCGATTCATCTTCATGGGAAGTTTTCTCCAGTTTGGAACTTTTTGAGCCGGGTGATATTTTCGGCCTTTTCGGCGAACTGCTGGGCGAGCTGGAAGTGCTTTTTGGCGGCCTCGTAGTCGGCATCGCGAAAGGCTTTTTGGCCGCTGCGGAAGTTGTCTTCGGCTTTGTTCCAAAGATTGGTGGCGAAGCGTGCGCTGTCGGCGTCTTGAGCGGCGCGCACGGCGGCGCGAGCCAGGGCGTAGTCCTCATAAGGAGCGGCGGGCGCCATGATTTTGCAGGCTGGAAGGGCTGTTAAGAATATGGCGAGGCTGGCGGCGCGGGCGGCCGCCACTCCCCTACTGTGCCAGCGGGACGAAGTTCGCGCGGCGGTTTTTGGCATGAGCTTCTTCCGTGTCTCCGGATGCGAGCGGCTTTTCTTCACCGTAGCTGATGATGGTCATGCGCTTGGATTCGACGCCGAGGCTGGTGAGATAGTTTTTAACTGATTTGGCGCGACGTTCCCCGAGGGCGAGATTGTATTCGACGGATCCGCGGCTATCGCAGTGGCCTTCGATCTGAACGGTGTTTTTGTTGGTCTTGATCCATTCGGCGTTTTCAGCCAGCTGGCGGCGGGCTTCCGTGGTGAGCGTGCTAGAGTCGTAGTCGAAATTGATGGAGCCGAGGCCGGAGATTTTTCCGCTGTCGCTGCCGACGGAATCGAGAATCATGTTGTCGGAGCCGATGTTGGGGTCGAGGGTTCCGCCTTCAACGCCGCCGACGGGGGCTTCGGGAGCTTTTTTGCTGCTCTTACAGGAGATCGTTAACACCAGAGATGTTGCGAGTACGGTGAGTAACGAGAGTCGGCTTAACATGATGCATTCTCCTTTTGAATTTGATTCAGAGTTTTCAAAATTGCGGCGCTCCTGTCTATAGCTGTCGCTGAGCAGCGTGATCCGATATCCGGCGGCGCCGGATGGTCTTCTGTGGGTGGGTTTGAGTTGGAGATGGCCCCGGGGATTGCATTGTTGTGGGGAAAACAACCCATTTTCACGGAGGTATCCAGTGACGAAGAGTATGAATAAAGTTTTTTTGATGGGCCATTTGGGCGCGACGCCCGAGTTGCAGATTTCGAAGTCGGGGCGGCCGTATGCGCGGCTGAGCGTGGCCACGAACCGGCGATGGACCGATGATGAGAAAGGGGCCAAGGAGTTGACCGATTGGCATTCGGTGTTTGTGTGGGGGGCGTTGGCTCAGCGCTGTGTCGATCACCTGCAGAAGGGTGCTCTGGTGTTTGTCGAGGGTTCATTGACCTACTGGTCGGTGGCGCAGGAGACGGCGCAGGTTTATAAGAACGCGATTCACGGCTTTGAGGTTCGGTTTTTAACTTTCCCGCGAGCGGCTGAAACGCTTTCTGGTGGCGCCCATGTTGACAATCGAGAGGAGGCGGGAAATCATAATGCTGTGGCGCAGCTTTAAGCTGACCCGGTAGCTTCCTTATTCAGGGAAGCGTCGAGGTTACGCCTGAGGGGGTTTTCTAGTGGAAAAGCTCAGTTGGATTAAGGAGCTGGTCCTAGCGGAACAGCAAATGGAAGAGGCAGGCGTGGTCGATATGGAAGCCGGCTTTGATCCTGCCCGCCAGCTAGAGGAAGCCACCTTAGATTTCATTCAAGATTTAAAGGCCTCGTTTATCGAGGCCGCCTCGGCCTTCAATCAGATGAAGGGTTCGACGCATGGACATGTTCGCATCTATGGCATTTCAAAGACCAAAGCGGACTTCATGCTATTTCGGAATGGGTACAAACTGATTTTTCACTTGCGAATGCCGGGTGTGATTGGGGTTTCCTATTCAGCGGCGGGCGCTCACTACGTGCCCGGATCACCGTTGCCTAAAGACGAAGAGGCTAAGGATGTATTGAAGGCGGCTTGGGCTGCTTTTGGACAGTTAAATTGGACGTACAATGATCATCCGATCAATATCGACTATCTCGTTCGCTACTACATGAGCCGGTTTGTTAAGGACTCGGCTCGTTAGTTCGGCTTATCGATTCTAGGAAAAATGACTTTTCTGACTTTTGGCGTCTCGGGCTTGAAGACGGCGTTTGCGTATGCGGCTGCGCCGACCGGTGAGATGCTGTCGGTCACCTCGGCGGCCGGGATCACGCGTGGACTCGGCGTCGAGACCGCGGGGATGCCCGACGCTTGAATCGCCGTGCCAAGGGACGCCGAGGCGGAAGCCGGGCGGGAATGTCCGCTTTGTGGCGAGCCCCCTGCGATTTCGGTCGTGATGGGAGGTCTGTTCAAATTGGTGTGCGGGTGACTGTGCCTAAGCATGTCTTCGGCTGTGGCTACGAGTTTTTCTCTGAGGGTCTGAGCGGTTGCTCTTACGGCCATGACTGCTGGTTGAACCGTTTCCATTCCGCTGGCCATCGAAGCCATGCCCGTTGCCATGGAGGCTTTAATTGACTCGGCCACGCGAGTCTCAAGCAGTGACTGAAGAGCGGCCTCATCCGCCTTCTTTACCTGGTCGACGGCCTTCTTGAAGTTGCTCTCTATTTTTGCCATGTGAGCCAAATTTGGAGTCGGCTGGTCTAAGTTTCCGACAAAGTCGATATTGTTCAAAGTGAACGAGTGTTCTTCCTTCTGGGCCCACGTGGGAAGTTGCTGTTCGTCAAACATGAGTTGATCACGGTTAAACTTAGCGATCAGCTCGATCTGCTCCCTCGGGAGGTTCACCTGCTCGGCAATTTGGTCGACGGAGCTTCCGGAATTGGCCATCTTGGCCGCCTTTACATAGGCAACGGTGCGCTGACGTTCCATCATCTCATGATGAGGAACCGGTTCAACCCCGCTCGCGGCCGATATCATCTCCGAAGATGCAGCGGCCGATTGAGTGACCGAGTGATCAATCTTAATAATTTGTTGCTCGGCTTCGATCACTTTGTTTTGAAGAGCGCGAGTTTTTTGATCGATCAAAGTCGTGAGTTGCTTCACTTGCGCGTCGGTTCGATCGGAAAGATCCTCGAGAACCGTAATTTTGGTTTGTAGGAGCTGCAGACCCCGGCTAAGTCGCGGATCATCTTGCGGAGGACGGCGCAAACGCCACCAAGCGGCCACCAAAGCCGCAAATACAAATAGATTGAAGACGACCTGTAGCAAAGTCCAGTATGACACGTGCAGCTCCCTGTTACTCTTAATACTAAGAGCTGCACTCTCGACCCACAAGTTGGACGCGCCTTAAGGCTTAGGAGGTAAGGCTAGGCCACTCACCTCTTCCTTATCGGCGTGGCCAATAGCGACTCATTAACTCTTCTCCGAGCTCCCTTTCGGCCATCGCCATATTGTGAACGCGACATAGACATCGTAGGTTCTCCAGGTCATCCGTTCCGCCCAGTGCTCGCGGCACTATATGATCGACCTCCACCTGATAACGGCTACCGCACACCCATCCCGTGCCAACTTCCACATGCTCACACGTATAGTCGGACCGCCTCAATACGGCTCTTCTTAAGCCCATCGATAAAGAACCTCCGGTTCGTGACACCTCGGAACGCCGACTCTCCTCGCTCGGTGTCGGATCATCACAATCGAACGTCGTCCTATTATTTGCACCAAGCGATGCCTCAGTGGCTGCGGGCGTATCCCTAGCAGCCGCGCGCGGTATCGCCGCAGTAGCTGCGCGCGGCGTTGCCTCAGCGGCAGCGCCTTGTGTTATCGGAGCGGCAGCGCCTTGCGTTGCCGAGGCGCGGGTCAGATGCGTGACCACTCGCGTGGCTTTGCTCCGCAGGCCCTCCGCGCGCTTGATGAATTCCTTCAACACATACTTAATAATCTCCGCCCAACCCGCATTCGGCTGCGCATGCGACAGACGCTCCTTCGCCCGCTGAAGCAGGCCCACCGTCTCCTGGTCCAGCACCACACTCAAACGCGTCTCATCGGCACTAATCGCCCGCAGCGTCTCTGGCCGCTTCGCCGCCTGCGGAAAATGCGTCACCAACAACCGATGAGTCTCCTCCGAAGATTTCCCTTCAATGTTCCGTGCCAGCTCCTTTTTCAA
>JALHOQ010000101.1:0-1428 GCA_022842925.1 Bdellovibrionales bacterium | reverse complement strand
CTTTTTCAAAGCCAACGGCACCTGCTTCCCGTCTAGCTTCTCCTGCCTCTGAATCGTCGACTGCAACTGCGCCAACGTCGTCATATTCACCACACCCTCGCGCAGCTTCTCCCCCAACTCCGGCACATCCCTCAGCGCGCGCGCCGCCTGAATCCGCCGGTACGCCGCCGAATGCGAATACCCATACCCCTTCACCAGCCACTCGAACGCACTCGGATACCCCTTATCGATAAAAAGCCTGCGGCGCTCACCCTCCCGCACCAGCACTAAGATCTCCTGCCCCACTCGCCGCTCTTCTTTCACCAAAGCGTGCAAGCGAACCTCAAGTTCGGAATTCGTCACAAAGGCCTCCCTTCAAAGAGACCCACACCTATCAAAATTTATACGATTAAACAAAATTCGTTTTCCGTACGACGCGTTCGGAATCCGGATGGACACGGGAACGAACAAGAATGCAAACTGGTACATTTAAAAATTAAAAGGGCGAGGCAAGAGATCGTGCTGGTGGTTGGTACTATTTTAATGTGCCGGCCGACCCACTCTACTTACTCAACAACCCCTCAGTAAACGCCCGCAAGCGCTTCACCGCTTCATTCAAATCGCGCTCACTCACCGCAAAGCTCAAGCGCAGATAACCCTCCACCCCGCTCTCCACTCCCGGAACCACGGCCACCTTCTGGTCATCCAACAACGCCGACGCCACCGCCGCCGACCCCCCAAGCGCCCTCCCGCGGTGAATCTTCCCGATCAACCCGCGCACATCCGCCCACACATAAAAAGCCCCCTCCGGCAGCGCCGCACGCCAACCCGGAATCCCATTCAAGGCCTCAACAAACAAATCCCGCCGCTCCCGCAACCGCAGCAAATTCTCTTCCAGCTCCGCCCGCGGCCCTTGCAGCGCCGCCAACGCCGCCGCCTGCGTAAAGGGCGCCACGCAACTCACGCTCTGGCTCTGAAAGTTGGTCATCGCCGCCATCACATTCTCTGGCCCCAGAGCCCAACCCACGCGCCAACCCGTCATCGAATAGGACTTCGAAGCCCCATTCACAACCACCGTCCGCGACTTCAACCCCGGCGCCACATGCAGCAAGTGCGGCGCCACTTTCTCGCCACCAAACACCAGCTCATTGTAAATATCATCGCTAATCACCACCACCTGCGGGTGCCGCTCCAGCATCCGCCCAATCTCCGCCATCTCGGATCGCGAATACATCGCACCCGTCGGATTGTTCGGCGAATTCAAAAGCAAAACCTTCGTCTTCGGCGTGATACACTTTTCAATCTGAAACGCATTCGGCTTAAAACCCACCGACTCATCACTGCCGACAATCACCGGCACGCCGTCGGCTAGCTCCACCATCGTCGGATACGAAACCCAATCCGGCGCCAGCACCAAGACTTCATCACCCGGATCCACCAACGACTGCA
>JALHOQ010000100.1 GCA_022842925.1 Bdellovibrionales bacterium | reverse complement strand
GGCTCCGCCGGCAAAGGCCAGGCCGGTCAGCGCACCCGTCTTTAGGCGAATACTGGTTTCCGAAGTTTCAAATACCAAGGTGCGCGGCGTGGCCGCCATGGGTACACCCAGATCGAGGGCCTGGCCGACATGACCATTCAGCAGCGCGCGCCGAAACAAGCGCGACAGCTGCATACGCTTTTCCGCCGAAACATTCAGTGAATCGAGCCGCTCGAAGCCTTGAAAATAAAGCCAGTTGCCGAGGTTGATCGCCTTGGGCATTCCGATTTGCAAATGCATGGCCTTGCCACCGCGGCGCTCGGAACTGGCATCTTGGATGTCGTCAATAATCAAGGATGCGGAATGGACCAGTTCCATGGCATGGCCGAGCTGCTCACAGAGATCCTGGGCGGTCGTATCCGGATGCTCGCCCTTTTGCCAACACCATCCGGAGCACACCAGCTTGCGGCGGATACCTTTACCCGAGCGGCCAAGAAACTCACGTGCGGGATACAGCAGATCCTGTTCGAGTTGCCGATTTAAATGGTCGGGCAGCCCGTGGGCCGAGAGGTTCAGTTCCACACGGGCACTCTTTCCGGGCTCAGCAACACCCGAACGGCTGACCACACCGGTACCGGTGGGCGTCCAGCCAGAATGCGGATTTTATCAAAACCGTTGGAGCGGCCGGCGTAAAAGCGCTCGATCAACCCGGGTGAAAGTTTGTAGAAGCGGCTGAAAATGCGCCAGCGCTCTGTCGGTCGTGCAGCGAAGAACATCATGCGGTTGAGCATTAGGTAAAAGTGTTGGTTGGCTTTGATCTGAGAGTCAATTCTATCCCACGCCTCATTTACATTTAATCCGCTCTCGATCCAGTGAATCAAATCCGCCGAAATACGCACAGCATAAGGGAGAGAGTAGCCGGTGGTGGGCTGAAAGAATCCACCAGCCATGCCGAATCGCCCGCGTTCACCGGTGGCCTCGGTTGGAATCGGCAGCGCCGCCATTTCCTCGCGCTCGCTTCGCCATTTCGATCCGGGCCATCGGCCGTTGATGTATTGAATGAGGTCCGCATGAAATTCCGCGGCATTGATGTGCGAGGAATTGCTGTAGCGCGTATCTTCAATCAACGCCCGGTGCGTATCGAAGGGGAGGATGTAAAGAAATCTAAATCCGTCTTTTTGCTCGACCGTAACATCCATTAATACCGGCGCGGTCAGGCCATGAGGATTTTCAAAAACCACATCCCAGCCGACGAATTTTTGCCAACCGCAGCTTTCGGGCAGCGCACTAACACCATCGGCTCGAATCACGATTTCGTTACTTGAAGAGCCTTTCCATTCCACACCGCAATGAATATTTTCAGCGGGAACATGGCGAAGGACCTCGTGGCGTAAATCGCTCGAGCGGATGGTCAAGTATCCGCCGCTCATCTGTCTTTGGTAGCCGGGAAACTCAACGCTGTAACCCGACCACTCACGGGTGATCGCAGGACGGATAAAGGCTAAGTTTTCGGCCGAGAGGTCGGATTGGTGGAATGACCATGTGTGATCGCCAGCCAACTCCCGCGCTCTTTCGAAAACTTGAAAGGGATAGCCTTTTTGCGATAGGCGGAGGGCCATTAGACAATTGAAAAGGCCGCCACCGACGAGCGCCCAGGATTTGATTTTGCCCATTTAGAGCTATAAACCTAGGTTGAATCTGACGGCTACGGCAAGTCGCCTGGCTTCACGGCAACACATTGAATCATAATCCGCTTTGAACCCGTCCAAAAAGTGAGAAAATTCCGGCATGGCGATCGGCCGTGAACCCAATCAAATAGGGTTGGCCCTGGTAGACGAACGAATCTGCAGCATAAAAATTCTCGTTCACACTGACGCGGCCGATGACCACGCCGGTGATAGGGTCCACAACCACAAGTTTCCCAGGTGAGACATTGGCAAGAACTAAATCCCTCTTTTGGTAATGGATATGGTACAGGCTCCCGATATCTCCCCCCAAAGACAGATGCGTTGATTTTCCATCGGGAGTGAATAAAAAGAGATCAGATCCGGAGACAAGAAGGAATTGTCCCGGATGCACATATACCGAATTGTGCTTTAACGATTGACCGACCGGAAAACTGACGACGACCTTGCCGGCGCGCAAATCCCATACTTTGAGGTTTGGGTTTGGGCTCCAATAATCGTAAAAGAGAATTTTTGGAGTTTCGGGGTCTCCAAAAAATCGCACTCTGCCGTAAAACAGGGCGTTGTCTTTATGCCAGGGGATGTCGGGATAATCCTTTCCGCGACTCAGATTTTTCACCTTGAGCTTCGTTCGAGATTGATCGCGCCCGGCCGCGAGGACCTCGTTACCCAAGCGGTAGATGGAAGGACTATCCATATCTTCTAACGGGATCTGAATCCCTTGGTCTTCTATAAAAGGCAGGGGGAATTTAAGAATCGAGTAATGACCATTTTGGTTCCGTCCGTGCACAAGGGTGTAGATGACGTTCTCCCCGGCTTCGTCTACGACCTGTGGCGATCCGACCCATCGAGAATGGTGCGCCGTTAAAAGAGGAGCGCCGAGACTCTCCCAAAGATTTACGCCCGATGGTATTTCATAAATTGCTTTTTCTCGAAGATTCACGGCCAAAGTTCGATTGGCATCTTTAAAGATGGCCGGCGAAAATGGTGTGCTCCTATCACGAGCTTTGGGATCCGCATAGGTTACTTGATTTCCGCCAAAAGGATCCCAGACCGCATCTCGTTCTGGGTCGAGGGTTTTCACCTTAGAAAAATGTCCAAGGATGTAGGGGCGCCCGTTGGCTTCAATAATTTCGTAGGTCCCCCCGCCGTTGGCGTACCATGGGGATTTATGGATTAACCGCAGTTGAACGATGGTTTCGGTTTCTGTTTTAGACTGGTCGCGGACGTTGCTCTCGGCTTCCAGGCGCTCCACTATTTTCTCTAAAAATTGGCGGAGGCTTTTTTTTGCGTCATGGTCCAACTGAGCTGCGGCTCGAAGGTATCCCTGCTTCAGTGCTAGGGTTTCGGTGACTTGAGTCCGGCGCGCGAAAGGGTCCGCTGTCTGCTCCTGCGTCAGCAGGATCAGATCATTTCGGGAGAGATGCCCCTGACCCAAGGCCCGATTCAATATTCGAGCTGCCGCTTGCACTCTTGGTGAAAGGAGGGGGAAGTCACAGTGCGACTCCCAGCTGGCCAACGCGCTCGAGGCGGGATAGAGGCCTACCAAAGCCACGCTCACGGCCGCCAAAAGACGCCAAAACGACCTCAAATCGAATAGGTTTGAACCGGATTGTGCTTTCATCGATACAGTGAGTCCTTAAGCAACTGCTGTACCAGGTTGATTGTGCGGCGGGCCATGGGTCATTTTTTTGATCATGCGAACCGGCATAAACCCGCAAAATCCTTCGAAATAGATTTTGACTGCAAAGTCGATGCTCAGTACAAGGTGTGCTTGCATATCGCGGGATCATATTATCCTTGCCATTCAAAATCCAAAATTCGCTTACACGAATTTTTTAGATGGCTGGGATTTTTTTTGCTTTTGCGAGTTGCTGGCTTAGCTCAATTGGTAGAGCAGCTGATTTGTAATCAGCAGGTTGCGGGTTCGAGTCCCATAGCCAGCTCCAGATTTCGGAGAGGTGCCCGAGTGGCTAAAGGGGACGGACTGTAAATCCGTTGGCTCACGCCTACGTAGGTTCGAATCCTACCCTCTCCACCAACTTGGATGCATAGGGTTTTTGACTGAGCGGGAGTAGCTCAATTGGCTAGAGTATCAGCCTTCCAAGCTGAGGGTTGCGGGTTCGAGACCCGTCTCCCGCTCCAACTGAGCTCTCTTTAAGGAGAGTTTGCCCATGTGGCTCAGGGGTAGAGCACACCCTTGGTAAGGGTGAGGTCGTGAGTTCGAGTCTCACCATGGGCTCCACGGTTTTGAGATGTTTTTGATTTGGTAAATGAGTTTAGTTTTTAAAACGGAATCAGGAGGAGATTCATAATGGCAAAAGAGACGTTTAAGCGGGACAAGCCGCACGTTAACATCGGTACCATCGGACACGTGGACCAC
The DNA here is from genome assembly GCA_022842925.1 of Bdellovibrionales bacterium. Taxonomy (GTDB): domain Bacteria; phylum Bdellovibrionota; class Bdellovibrionia; order Bdellovibrionales; family UBA1609; genus JALHOQ01. The sequence continues at coordinate 8,367 of JALHOQ010000100.1, read as the reverse complement.
GGCAAAACGACATTGACCGCGGCCATCACGACCGTCCTTGCTAAAAAAGGCGGAGCCCAAGCTCTCGCGTACGACATGATCGATAAAGCGCCGGAAGAAAAAGAGCGCGGTATTACGATCTCCACTTCGCACGTTGAATACGAAACCGTGAACCGCCACTACGCGCACGTGGATTGCCCTGGTCACGCCGATTATGTGAAAAACATGATCACTGGCGCGGCACAAATGGACGGCGCCATCCTCGTCGTGTCGGCCGCAGACGGTCCGATGCCGCAAACTCGTGAGCACATCCTCCTCGCTCGTCAGGTGGGCGTTCCCGCGATTGTCGTGTTCATGAACAAAGTCGACATGGTCGACGATAAAGAACTGCTCGACCTCGTGGAACTTGAAGTTCGCGAATTGCTGAGCAAGTACGAATTCCCCGGTGACGTCATTCCGATCGTAAAAGGTTCGGCTCTGAAGGCTTTGGAAGGTGACACCGGCGAAATGGGTGAACTCGCCATCATGAAACTGATGGAAGCTTGCGACACCTACATCCCGGAACCCCAGCGTGCCATTGACAAGCCGTTCTTGATGCCGATCGAAGACGTGTTCTCGATCTCGGGTCGTGGAACTGTGGTCACAGGCCGTATCGAGCGTGGCATCATCAAGGTCGGCGGCGAAATCGAAATCGTCGGAATTCGCCCGACCCAAAAGACCACAGTTACAGGCATTGAAATGTTCCGTAAGCTTCTCGATGAAGGCCGTGCAGGCGATAACGCCGGCATCCTTCTTCGCGGTACTAAAAAAGAGGAAGTTGAGCGCGGTCAGGTCATCGCGGCAATGAACTCCATTAAGCCGCACAAGAAATTTAAGTGCGAAGCGTACATTCTCACCAAGGAAGAAGGCGGACGTCACACTCCGTTCTTTAACGGATACCGCCCCCAGTTTTACTTCCGCACAACGGATGTAACGGGTGTGGTGACGCTGAAAGAAGGCACTGAGATGGTTATGCCTGGTGACCGCGTTGAGATGGACGTTGAACTGATCGCGCCGATCGCCATGGAAAAAGAGCTTCGTTTCGCCGTTCGCGAAGGGGGCCGTACCGTTGGTGCAGGCGTGGTAACAGCAATTGTTGAATAGTCGCAGGGACTAATTAAATGCGTAGGGAGGGACCTTCTGAGTAAAGGTCCCTTTCTCCGTTTTAACGAGAGTAGTAGAGGGCAGTAGCTCTAATGGTAGAGCGAACGACTCCAAATCGTTAGGTTGTGGGTTCGAATCCCTCCTGCCCTGCCAATTTTGAATGGATACGTGATGGACGACAGTAAAGATAACCAAAGTATAGTGAATGCCGCCCTCGTGGCTTGCGGATTTATTGCCTATTTCGTGGCTTCGACTTTGTTCGAAACACTGGCTTCCGCCTTCGGTCCTGTGGCGCGCGTTTACAGCCAGGATGCGATCAAGCACGGAATTCCGGTCGCGATCGGTTTCGGCACGTTCCTGATTTTGTTTTTGAGTGCGAAGGTGCATTTGTTTCTGGATGAAGCGGTTGTGGAGCTGCGCAAGGTCGTATGGCCGTCGCGCAAAGACACCACCGCCATGACCATTGTTTGTTGTGTAATGGTTGTCCTGGCCGGAATCGCTTTCGGAATTTTTGATTTTGTCGCCAGTCAGTTGATTAAATTTTTCGTCAACTAAGGAAGGTGAACGGTGAGTAACGACAGCACAAATACAAGTGAGACGACGACGGCTAAGCCGCCGAACCCCAAGTTGAAGTGGTATATCGTCAATACCCAGACCAGCTGTGAGGCCGTGGCCAAGAAGTCCATTGAAGAGCGGGTTCGCTCTTTAAAGATGGACGATAAATTTGGCCAGATTTTGATTCCTTCGGAGAACGTGGTGGAGCTGGTTAAAGGCAAAAAAGCGACCCGCTCACGTAAGTTCTTTCCCGGGTACATATTCGTGCAGATGGTCCTCAGCGATGAGACCTGGCACATGGTGAAGAACTGTTCGAAGGTGACCGGTTTCGTGGGCAGCAAGACTAAGCCGCCTGAAGTTCCGGAAGAAGAAGTTCTGCGTGTCACTCGCCAGATGGAATTGGGCGCTGAAAAGGTACAGGCCAAGGTTAAATTCTCGATTGGTGAGAATGTGGTCGTAGTCGATGGTCCTTTCAGCAATTTCAATGGCACCGTGGAAGAGATCAATCAGGAGAAAGGCAAAGTGAAGGTGCTGGTCAGCATTTTCGGCCGCCCGACGCCTGTGGAATTGGATTTTGTTCAGGTCGACAAGGCCTGATTTGATATTCGGGGTCGTCTTAGGCCGACCCCGGGAAACCGCAAATTGAGATGGGCTCAATTTGCAAACTCAACCCCTAAGTAGGAGTGGGAAAACATGGCTCGTAAGGTAACAGGCCTTATCAAGCTTCAGATACCGGCAGGGAAGGCCAATCCGGCACCTCCCGTTGGACCGGCGCTCGGGCAGCATGGGGTAAACATAATGGAGTTCTGTAAGCAGTTTAATGCTCGCACTCAAAAAGAGGGCGACATGATCATTCCGGTGATCATTACTGTTTATTCGGACCGTTCGTTTGCCTTCATCACCAAAACGCCTCCCGTGTCGATTCTTCTGAAGAAGGCTGCGAAAATTGAAAGCGGATCAAAGACTCCGCAAAAAGAGAAGGTCGGCAAGGTTTCGATGGCGCAAATCACTGAAATCGCCAAATTGAAGATGCCCGACTTAAATTGCACCGAAGTCGAAAGTGCGGTTGCTCAGGTGGTTGGCACCAGCAAAAGCATGGGCTTAGAAATTAAAGGGTAAGGTGTAGATCATGGGAAAACGTTTTGAAAACGCCTTGCAAAAGGTGGATCGCAATACCCGCTATAAAGTGAAAGACGGCATTCAGCTGGTCGTCGACACTGCAACCGCCAAGTTTGATGAAGCCGTTGACGTGGCTGTGCTCCTGGGCGTCGATCCGAAGCAGTCGGATCAACAGGTTCGCGGCGCAGTAAGCCTACCCCACGGGTTGGGCAAAACGGTGCGCGTGGTGGTTTTCGCTAAAGGTCCCAAAGAAGAAGAGGCGAAAACAGCCGGTGCCGACTATGTGGGTGCGGACGACCTGGTGGAGAAGATCACCGGTGGTTGGTTGGACTTTGATAAGGCCATCGCAACTCCCGATATGATGGCCACCGTGTCGAAAGTCGCCAAGATCCTTGGTCCTCGTGGCTTGATGCCGAACCCGAAAGTGGGAACGGTCACCATGAACGTGGGCGCAGCCGTTTCGGCGGAGAAGAAGGGGAAACTCGACTTCCGCGTCGACAAGGCCGCGATCGTCCACGCCATGATCGGCCGCAAGAGCATGGGCGCCGACAAACTGCGCGACAACTTCAACACGTTCGTTGGTGCTTTGATGAAAGCAAAGCCCGCCACTAGCAAGGGAAATTACCTGCGCTCGGTGACGGTGTCGTCGACGATGGGTCCGGGCGTGAAGATGGATCTCAACGAGCTAATGGGCACAAGCGAAGAAGCTTGATTGTATTCGAATTTGAATTTTTGAGCGCCGATGGGCGGCGCTCTGAATAACGTATCGCGATCGAAGACCATAGGTGCTTAACGGCTTAATTCCCTATGTAGATCCATCGCGGTCCAAACAAGAAAGAAGAGGAGGTTCTCTTGCCCTTGATTACACGCGAGGATAAGCACGCAGAGATCACTTTACTTTCCGAAAAGTTTGGCCGTTCAAAAGCAGCCTTCCTTGTCGATTTTAAAGGCATGGACGTGGAAAGTGTCACGAAGCTGCGTAAGACGCTCAAACCTATACAAGCGGAAATGAAAGTGGTGCGCAATACTCTCGCCATCCGGGCGCTAAGCGATCACCCCACAATGAAACCGGCTCTCGAAGACAAATTTGTCGGCACCAACGCCGTCATTTTTGCTTTTGAAGAGCCGAGCGCGACTGCGAAAGCCCTGGCGACCTTTGGTAAGGACGTCGAAGCTTTCCAGCTCAAGTCCGGCGTAATGGACGGTGCAGCTTTGGATGCCAACGGCATTCAGGCTCTCGCCGCATTGCCTGGTAAGAATGAGCTACGCGCGATGATGTTGGGTGTTCTCTCGGCTCCGATGACAAAGTTCCTTGGAACTTTGCAAGCCGCTCCGGCCGGATTCGTACGAGTACTGAACGCGCAAAAAGAAAAACTAGAAAAAGGTTAACGTATTTTCCGAGTCCGGATGTCCGGCTCGTAACAAATTGAATATTAGGAGTTTAAAATGTCTGCAGATCTGAATCAAATTAAGCAAACTTTGAGCGCTTTGCCGGTTATGGAACTGGCCAAATTGATCAAGGAACTCGAGACCGAGTGGGGCGTCAGTGCCGCTGCTCCCGTGGCCATCGCCGCTGCCGGTGCCGGTGCTGCTGCTGCTCCGGTCGAAGAGAAGACCACTTTTGACGTGATTTTGACCGATGGTGGCGCGAACAAGATTAACGTCATTAAAGAAGTCCGCGCTTTGACCGGCCTGGGCCTTAAAGAAGCCAAAGACCTCGTTGAAGGCGCTCCGAAGCCTGTTAAAGAAGGCGTGAGCAAAGACGAAGCCGCCAAAATCAAAGACGTTCTCACCAAAGCCGGTGCGAAAGTCGACGTTAAGTAATCTGGCCGCGTAAAAGTTGATATAGGGCGAAGGCGTCACAGCCTTCGCCTGTTTAAGAATTAAATGAGAGTGAAAACTCGATGATTGATAGCGAACCCGCGAAGACGCGGGCTCGGATATAGCAAGTTCGTGAGGACACGAACTTGGACGTTAGAGGAGAGAGTGTGAAGACAAATCCGGTAACAGCTTCCAACCTGCGTGTGCGCAGGAGCTTTGCGAAAACCAAGCATCTGATCGACATTCCAAACCTGATTGAACTGCAGAAGAAATCCTATGAGGCCTTCTTGCAGAAGGACGTGGATCCTGATCGCCGCGGCGATGTGGGTCTGCAAGGCGTATTTAAGTCCGTGTTTCCGATTTCGGACTTCAATAACACCGCCAGCCTGGAGTTCGTCAGCTACACTTTGGAGCCAGCTAAGTACGACGTGGACGAGTGCCGCCAGCGCGGTATGACGTTTGCGGCTCCGATCAAGGTCACGCTGCGTTTGATCGTTTTTGACGTGGACGAAGAGACCGAAGCCCGGTCCATTCGCGACGTGAAGGAGCAGGAAGTTTATCTGGGCGAAATCCCGTTGATGACTTCAAACGGTTCCTTTATCATTAACGGCACTGAGCGGGTCGTGGTTTCGCAGTTGCACCGGTCTCCCGGTGTGTTCTTCGATCATGATGGTGGAAAGAACAATGCCAGCGGAAAACTGATTTATTCCGCCCGCGTGATTCCGTACCGCGGTTCGTGGCTTGATTTTGAATTTGACCAAAAAGATTTGATCTATGTTCGCATCGACCGCCGCCGTAAGTTCCCGGTCACCATTCTCCTCAAAGCCCTGGGATTTACCACTGAGCAGTTGCTGGAACAGTTTTACCATTTAGATGTAGTGCGCCTGCAAAAAGACGGCAAAGTGACTCGCTCGCTGGATATTGAACGCATGGCCGGTCAGCGCGCCATGAGCGACATTATCGATCCGAAGAGCGGTGAGGCGATTGTCAAAGCCGGCCGCCGGATCACTCGCGCCGCTGTAAAGCGCGTGAAGCAAATGAATCTGACGGAGATTGAAATCTCCCGTGATGACCTCGAGGGCAAGGTGATCGCTAGGCCGGTCATCGATGAGACCACCGGTGAAATCATTGCCGACGTGAATTCGGAGCTTAGCCCAGCCATTGTCGACAAAGCCCGTGAAGCCGGTCTGAATGAAATCTCCGTGATCTTCTTCGATGGTCTTGCGGTTGGCCCCTTCCTCCGCAACACTTTGCTGGTCGACAAGGTCACCACTAAAGATGAGTCCCTGGTTGAAATCTATAAGCGCCTGCGCCCCGGTGAACCGCCGACTCTCGAAGCGTCGGTCAATTTCTTCCAGCGGCTGTTCTTCGATCCTGAAACTTATGATCTGTCAGAAGTCGGCCGGTTGAAGATCAACCACCGCTTTTCTATCCCCTTCGAAGAAACGCCGGTTGAACACAGAACACTGACGCAAAAAGACATCTTGAGCGTCGTCAAAACATTGATTGAACTCAAAAACGGCCAAGGCCAGATCGACGACATTGACCACCTGGGTAACCGTCGCGTTCGCTCGGTCGGTGAATTGCTGGAGAATCAGTACCGCATCGGCTTGGTTCGAATGGAGCGCGCCATCCGCGAGCGCATGAGCTTGCAAGATGTCGAAACCATGATGCCGCACGACTTGGTCAATGCGAAGCCAGTGAACGCCGTTGTGAAGGAGTTCTTCGGTTCTTCGCAGCTTTCGCAGTTTATGGATCAGACCAACCCGCTGTCCGAAATCACCCACAAGCGTCGTCTCTCGGCCCTTGGACCGGGCGGTTTAACTCGGGATCGCGCGGGTTTCGAGGTCCGCGACGTGCATCCGACTCACTATGGTCGGATCTGTCCGATCGAAACGCCGGAAGGTCCGAACATTGGTCTGATCGCATCTCTCGCCACCTTCGCCCGCATTAATCAGTACGGATTTATCGAAACTCCGTACCGTAAGGTGGAGTCGGGTAGTGTGCGTGATGATATTCTCTATCTTTCGGCCCTCGAAGAAAGCGGTCACTATATCGCTCAGGCCGGCAAAGACGTGGAAGGCAATAAGCTCGCTCACGACAACATGACTTCGCGTTTCAACGGCGAATACGAAATTGTCGAAAAAGACAAAGTGTCTTTGATGGACGTTTCGCCTTCGCAGCTGGTGTCGATCGCGGCCTCGCTGATTCCGTTCCTCGAACACGATGACGCCAACCGCGCTTTGATGGGCTCGAACATGCAACGGCAGGCAGTGCCGCTGCTCAAGTCTCGCGCTCCGTTGATCGGTACAGGTGTGGAACGCCTGGTGGCTCGCGACTCCGGAACCTCCGTCGTTTGTCAAAACGAGGGCGTAGTGGAAGAAGTCGATGCGGCCCGCGTGGTCGTTCGTCGATTTGCCAAAGGTGGCGAATTGGGCGCCAACGTCGACATTTACAACTTGATCAAATACCAGCGCACCAACCAGAACACCTGCTTCAACCAGAAGCCGATCGTGAATGTCGGCGACCGGGTTAAGAAGGGGGATGTGATCGCCGACGGTCCGTCGACGGAACTGGGCGAGTTGGCTCTCGGTCAGAACATCGTGGTCGCGTTCACACCCTGGATGGGCTACAACTTCGAAGACTCGATTCTAATCAACGAGCGACTGATCCGCGAAGACGTTTACACTTCGGTTCATATCGAAGAGTTCGAGTGCGTCGCGCGCGACACCAAGCTCGGTAAAGAAGAAATCTCACGCGATATTGCGAATGTCGGCGAAGAGGCCCTTAAGGACCTCGATAACTCCGGTATTATCCGCATCGGGGCCGAAGTGAAGCCGGGCGACATTCTCGTCGGTAAAGTCACTCCCAAAGGCGAAACTCAGCTTTCACCTGAAGAGAAACTGCTTCGTGCGATTTTTGGAGAAAAGGCAGGCGATGTTCGCGACACTTCGCTGCGTGTGCCATCAGGTGTGTACGGAACCGTGATCGACGCGCAAGTTTACTCGCGCGAGAGCGCGGACCGTGATGAGCGTCTGCAGTCGATTATTGAAGCCAAGCGCAAGAAGCTCGAGAAGGATTACGGCGTTGAACAGAACGTCATCAAGAACAATGCTCTCGATAAGCTGAAGGAAATGCTGATCGGTAAAGTCACGACGGGCGTTCTCCTCAGCGAAGACGGTTCGGAGAAGCTTCTTTCTAAAGGCCAAACCATCAAAGGTGAGGACTTGGAGACGATCCCGTTCGAACTGCTGAGCTACGTGCCCTTGGAATCCGAACTGGAATTCCAGATCCAGCGCGTGGTCGACGGAGCCCGTAACCAACTCGACGCCGTGAAAATGGTGTTCAATGAAAAGATCGACCGCTTGACCAAGGGTGATGAGTTACCCCCGGGCGTGATCAAAATGGTGAAAGTCTACATCGCCATCAAGCGCAAGCTGCAGGTGGGTGACAAGTTCGCCGGACGCCATGGTAACAAAGGTGTGATTTCGAAGGTTCTGCCGACGGAAGACATGCCCTATCTCGCCGACGGTACGTCGGTCGACATGGTTCTGAACCCCCTCGGCGTTCCCTCGCGTATGAACATTGGTCAGATTCTAGAAGTGCATTTAGGCTGGGCCGCCCACGGCCTGGGTAAGCAGCTCGAGAAGTACATCGAGAACTTCAAAGCCGAAGAGGCCCGCAAACAGTTGCAGGACACCTTCCAAGAAGACTCCGATATCGTGAAGCACATTGAAGGCGCCGACGATG
>JALHOQ010000099.1:11799-12436 GCA_022842925.1 Bdellovibrionales bacterium | reverse complement strand
CGGATGATCCACTTCCTATTGCCTTGTTCCATCCTTATATTCAATTCTACACGCCGCTTCGAAAATTTAAACCCGGTCTGGGTGGTTCTGTTTTGGGATTCGGTCTCAGATTGGACCTGATCGTGTAAATTGTTGAAAGTTCAAAACCTTTCGCGGAAACCTCGACCTTTAGTCGATGCAAGATGGAACCGCGTAACGCCTGATTATCGAACCCAAGCGAACTGAGCGCTGGCACCCACCTTGCTCTAGTAAGAGTTCACTTGAAGTTTCCTGGGGGAATCATGAAAACTCTGATCTATACCATCTTCGCGCTGACCGTACTTCTCTTCGCTGGCTTTGCCCGCGCTGAAACTCTGATGAATGTTGTAAATGGAAAAACCGACGGACAGAAATTCCGCTCCCCCGTCGCGATCACCGAAGTGGGCTTTAACCAGCAAAACATGTCGGTGGCCATTGGTGGACGTTTGCCCAACCCCTGCTTTCAGGACCCGACCGCTGTTTTGGTTTTGGATCGGAACAATCCCAACACTCTGATCCTTCGCCTTATCTCGCCCACCCCCACAGTTGATTGCATGGCGCGAATCAAACCGTTTGAGACCGAAGTTCATCTCCCGCTGCTCGCTCAGGCTTCTGAGCT
>JALHOQ010000099.1:0-11789 GCA_022842925.1 Bdellovibrionales bacterium | reverse complement strand
ATAAGGCTTTGTATATCATTCGGACTGAAGGTTACGACTTCTCCCTCGAAGTCTCCGGACAGGATTTACAGCGCTAGGCTTTGATCAAAGAGTCAGTTGTTGTTTTGAACCCGATGTCGGTCCCCTCCGCATCGGGTTTTTTATTTAGGGGGCACATTGCCCGGGCAAAGTAAGAATCAATCCTTTAGCCTACGAACCTGCGCGCCGAGACCTGTGAGCTTGCGCTCCATATTTTCGTAACCGCGATCGAGGTGATAAATCCGACTCACGACTGTTTCGCCCTCGGCTACTAGTCCAGCCAAGACTAGACACGCGCTGGCGCGCAGATCGGTGGCCATAACGGGCGCGCCTGTTAGTTTGCCGCGCGTGCCGCGTACGACCGCTACGCGGGTCTTGGGAGTGATGTCCGCGTTCAGTCGCACTAACTCTTGCACATGCATAAAGCGATTTTCGAAAACGGCCTCTGTAATGACACTGGTTCCTTGCGATTGGCACATTAAGGCCATGAATTGGGCCTGCAAATCCGTTGGGAAGCCCGGATGCGGAGTGGTTGTGATGTCGACGCCCTTCCATCCCGAGCAGGAGTGAACGGTCACAGAATCACCGTCTGTTGTAATTTTAAAACCCGCTTCTCGCATTTTTCCGATCAGCGCTTCTAGGTCCGCCGGATGGCAATCGGTCACCGTCACTTCGCCGCCGGTGATTCCACCTGCGATTAACAAGGTTCCCGCTTCGATACGGTCCGGTATCACCTTGTGCTCCGCCGCCCGCAGCCGATCGACACCCTGGATGCGAATAATGCTGGAGCCCGCACCTTCAACCTTACCGCCCATCTTGTTGATGTAATTCGCAAGGTCTACGATCTCGGGTTCCTTCGCGGCGTTTTCAATAAAAGTCTCGCCCTCGGCTAACGCCGCGGCCATCATAATATTCTCGGTGCCGCCGACGGTGGGCGATTCAAACAGAATTTTTGCACCCTGCAAGCGGCTGGTTTTGGCCAAGACATACCCGGCCTCGACATTGATATCAGCGCCAAGCGCTTTCATCCCTTCTAAGTGCAAATCGATCGGACGGGTGCCAATCGCACAACCGCCCGGCAAGCTGACCTTGGCCTCTCGAAAGCGAGCGAGCAACGGCCCCAAAACCAGAATCGACGCGCGCATTTTTCTGACGATGTCGTAGGGTGCTTCGAAAGTTTTCCCGCCTCTCACAAAGATGCGCAGTGTGTGGTCTTTGTATGAAGTTTCACAGCCAAGATGTTCGAGCAGCTGTCGCGACGACGTCACATCGAGCAAATCCGGCACATTGGTAAAAACGTGCTCGCCTTCGGCCAGCAGAGTTGCAAACATAAGCGGGAGAGTGGAATTCTTTGCGCCACTGGCGGCGACTTCGCCATTTAACCTATTTCCACCTTTAACGGCCATCTTATCCATGCGTCATCACCCCCGATAAAACCCGTTCAATTCCCGCTAAGTCGCGAGCGGTTTCTATTTTTGTAAAACCCGCTTCCGCCATTATGGCGCCGACTTGCAAACTTTGACCAGCGCCGATTTCGCAGACAAATAGCCCACCTTTCGTCAGCCATTCGGCGCTTTTCTGGGTCCAAACGCGCAAGGCATCTAAACCGTCGGCTCCCGAGTACAGGGCCTCATGCGGCTCATACAGATGCACGGACTTTTGCACTCTCGTATCACCAAGCGGAATGTAAGGTGGATTGGCCACGATCAAATCAAGTGCGTGCTTAGGTTTCCAGCGCTCAACTGCAACATTCAATACGAAAACGTGCTCATCTAAATTTAGTTTGGTGGCATTTTTGGCGGCGACTCCGCAGGCCTGAATTGAAATATCAAGGCACCAGAGGTCAGCCTCAGGAACTTCGGACAAAATCGAGAGTCCTATGCAGCCTGTGCCACACCCAAGATCCGCGATCTTGCGCAGGCGCTTTTCGCGCGACCGGGCCAGGGCCGTCTCCACCACCAACTCCGTTTCAGGTCGAGGCACGAGAACGCCCCTCTCAACGATGAACTCGTGTTTATAAAAACCTTTAACGCCGGAAAGATAAGCCAGCGGCACACCATTCGCGCGCTGATTGAGCCATTCCTTCAGCTCCCGATCCTGTTGAGGAGTGAGCAAAATCCCTTCCTTAACCATCAGGTCGCTGGCCGTGAGCCCCAAAAGAGATCCGACCAGTTCACGCGCTTCGTATTGCGGCTGTTCGAACCGAGAAAGTTGCGTCTGAGCGAAGGTGAGAGCATCGGCAATAGTCAATGGCGTTGCTCCGTGGTTCGCTTTAAAGCTTCAGCTTGATAATGCGTGATCAAAGGTTCGATTAATGGATTGAGCGCCCCATTCATGACTTCGGTCAGCGAATGAATGGTCACTCCAATTCTGTGATCCGTCACTCTGGATTGCGGAAAATTGTAAGTGCGTATGCGCTCCGAGCGATCGCCCGTTCCGATTTGCGCCAGGCGGGCGTCCGAAGCCTCTTTCAGAACTTTTTCCTCTTCGGCCTGCTTCAAGCGGGAAAAAAGAATCTTCATCGCCTTATCGCGATTCGATGTTTGAGACTTTCCCTCTTGGCAGTAGACGACTAACCCGCTCGGAAGATGAGTCAAGCGCACCGCGGATTCAGTTTTGTTAACCGACTGTCCACCCGCTCCGCTCGCCCGCATCACGTCGATCCTAAGATCGGTGGGGTTGATTTTGACTTCGGCTTCCTCGGCTTCTGGAATAACGGCGACCGTAATGGTGGAGGTATGAATCCGGCCCGAAGCTTCGGTCTTCGGCACGCGTTGAACGCGATGGACTCCGCTTTCATACTTTAGTTTCGAATACACTTTGTCTCCTGTGATGGTGGCAATCACTTCCTTATAGCCGCCCACATTGCCTTCGGAAATCGACATCGTCTCCACCCGCCAGCCCAGGGTCGTTGCAAAATAGCTGTATGCTCGAAACAATTCATAGGCAAAAAGACTGGCTTCGTCGCCACCGGCGCCGGCGCGGATCTCGAGAATGATGTTTTTGTCGTCATTCGGATCTTTAGGGAGAAGGAGAATTTTCAACTGCTCTTCGAGAGTCGTGACCTGTTTTTCGAGGCCCGAAAGCTCGTCTTTGGCCATCTCACGCAGATCGGGATCACTCTCGGAAGAAAGAATCTGCTTGTTGCCATCCAGATCCGACTTCGCTTTTTTGTATTCGCGAAAGGCGTCCACGACCACTTTGAGGTCTGACATTTCTTTCATCATGGAGCGATAGCGTTTTTGATCATTGGCGATCCCCGGTTCCATCAGGGATTGCTGGATTTGTTCAAAACGCTTTTCGACTTCTATTAATTTATCGAACATGCTCGGGCGGCCGCTACCCGCCCATGGACGATAAGAAATCCGAGTTGGTCTTCGAGTGTTGGAGCTTATCCAGCAAAAACTCCATGCTATCGACCACATTCATTGGCGCGAGAACCTTGCGCAAAATCCACAGGCGGTTTAACTCGCCTTTGTCGATCAGAAGATCCTCTTTGCGCGTTCCAGACTTGTTGATGTCCATACACGGGAAGATCCGCTTTTCCATCAGCTTCCGATCCAAGTGGATTTCGGAGTTACCGGTTCCCTTGAATTCCTCAAAAATCACTTCGTCCATTCTCGAGCCCGTGTCGATCAACGCCGTCGCGATAATCGTCAAGCTACCACCTTCTTCGATGTTGCGGGCAGCTCCAAAAAAGCGTTTCGGTTTGTGAAGAGCATTGGAGTCCACACCACCGGAGAGAATTTTACCCGAGGGCGGAACAACCGTGTTGTACGCGCGCGCGAGACGAGTAATCGAGTCGAGCAGAATGACCACGTCGTGCTTGTGCTCCACCAGACGCTTGGCTTTTTCGATCACCATCTCCGCCACTTGCACGTGACGAGTGGGTGGTTCGTCGAAGGTCGAAGAAATCACTTCTCCCTTTACCGTCCGCATCATGTCCGTCACTTCTTCGGGGCGTTCATCGATTAGAAGCACGATCAAAATTACTTCGGGATGGTTGCGGGCGATGGCATTGGCAATGTTCTGCATCAAAACCGTCTTACCGGTTCTGGGTGGCGCCACGATCAGTCCGCGTTGACCCTTGCCCAGTGGAGACATCAAGTCCACCACACGAGTGGTATATTCCTTCGTCTCAAATTCCAGCTTCAACCGTTCGTCGGGATAAAGCGGGGTTAAGTTGTCGAAGAGAATTTTATCGCGAGCCTTTTCAAGGGGCTCATGGTTCAGGGTGTCGACTTTAAGTAATGCGAAGTAACGCTCACCCTCTTTGGGCGGACGCACTGTTCCACTAACCGTATCACCAGTCCGCAGGCCGAATCTGCGGATTTGCGAAGGCGAAACGTAAATGTCATCGGGTCCAGGCAAGTAATTGTAATCGGGAGAGCGTAAGAAACCGTAGCCGTCTGGCAGGATTTCTAAAACACCGTTTCCGAAAATATCGCCTAACTGGGCGGCGCGCTTAAGAATTTCGAAAACCATATCTTGGCGGCGCAGACCGGCCGCGTTTTCAATTTTCAGTTTCAGGGCCAGCTGAGTCACTTCGCGAATGTCTTTGGATCGAAGGTTCTTGGAGTTGAGGTCTTTGCGTTCCTCGTCCGTTAGATTGATTTCGCTTAAGTCGACCGGGGCTTGTTCCTCAGGAGGAACGTCATCGACGTGCATTTCGGGACGATGGTCTGGTCCATTCTGATGGGCATGGTGGTGGTACTGGCTGCCACCTCTCTCGCCACGGTCACCGCGATCACGGTCGTTTCGGCCGCCGCGGTGACCACCTTGGAACCCGCGTTTACCTTGTCCGCCGCCACCATTACGGTCCCGGTGCTCTCGATGGCGCGGACGGAAGGTTCGTCCACCACCGCCGCCACTACCGCCACCGCCACCGCCGGCTCCACCACCACCGCTTGGGCGTTCGGAGCTGCCCTCATTTTCAGCACGTGCTTCTGGCGTCGCGGCAGGAGTTTCAGTTTTCGGTTCCACTTCGTCTTTTGATTTTGGGTTATCCAAGAGAACTCATTTGAAAGGGTTATTGTTATTTGAATGGTGCCTGTTTTAATTAAGAGGCAATCAGCTAGACTTTTGGCTGGAGTTGTCGTTGTGAACTCCTTCTATTTATGAAGTAAGCACCTCATTTGTCAACCGGGCGTCCCGAAGCGAAACATTTCGCGTCGCATAATGAGATTTGCTCGAAGTGAAACAGAATCTTCAAAAAAACGACAATAATTTCGACATCCCGCGGCCTAAATCAGCTAGATCTCTCAACTTTTTAAGAAACCAACCGATCTATTAGTGTGGGCTTGGAGGACGCAATGGAAGAGAAATCAAACAAAGTACCATCACCACGAATCCCTCTCCAAATGGGTGTCGAATTCCGCAAGAGCTACGGTCGCCAAAACGCAAAAGGCACATTGAAAAATATCAGCCTCACGGGCGCCTTTTTAGAGACCGCCACCTTGGAACTCGCACCTTCGGACAAAGTGGTATTGGAAATCATCGTTTCGGAACGCCGTCGTAAAATGCCAGCGACGATAATTTGGAAAAACGCGTACGGCTGCGGAGTGCAGTTTCATCCGTTTAACCGTCGCGACGTTCAGATTGTGGATGATCTCATGTACTTCGTGCAGAACCGCCGCGAATTTCGCCGCGGCATTTTGGACGACATTTTCAAACAGGCCGGCTAAGCCGGCCTTTCAACCCTTACTCGATCTGAGTTTGCGTCGTGGTATTGAAGTCGATTTGCCGACGCTGTCTCTTTTTACGGATTGAGATGAACAAGGCTGCGGCAGCTAACAACAAAACCGCACCCACTCCCAACATCATCGTCTGATCAGGATCTTGAGCCGCATCCATGGCCATATCGCCACCTGGAGCCGACATATCTGTGGGCGGAGGAGGCGGTGGTGGTGGCGGCGGTTCAACCATGCCCGCCATTGCGGGATCCGGGCTCGGCGGTAAATCGCTCGGAGCATCGGGCGGAGGCGGAGGTGGTGGTGGAGCCGCAGCCATATCTCCCATGGGTGGAGCGCCGGCATCCGGCGGGGGAGGAGCTCCGTCATCCGCTGGCATTCCCATATCGGGCGGAGGTGGTGGTTCCCCGCCACCTTCCGGTGGAGCAGCGGTCTCGTTGCCTGCCAGAGTTTGCGCCGGCGGTGCCGATGTGGCGGGCCAGTATTTGAGCTGAGTGCCTTCGTCTAATGCTTGTTTAGACTCGACGTCGTTCGTCGCCCAGATTTCCATCCAACTGCGATCGTGACCCAATAGTTCCTTTGAAACCGCGCGAATATTGTCGCCCGCTTTAGAAGTATAGATTTCAGGCGGGATTCCATTGTCTTCATAATACGTCTTTACGACCGTGTCGTCGGTCGGACGCTGGGGAGAATTATAGTAATATTTGTCGCCGACTTTGATTCCGCGGCCGCAATTGTAGGCATTAATTTTACAGATCGCCTTAACGTCACTGCCGACTTTCTGCGCGATCGATTCAACCGTATCGCCATCGCGGGCAATATAAACTGCGTTTACGATCGACTTGCCCTGCTTGTAGGGCTGGGTGTTGATCTTCTTCAGACCGCCGACGACCGGCGTCGATGCCTCTTCTGATCCACCCGGTTCTGAAATGATGGGCGGCGCCGCGGGCGCGGATTCGGGTTCAGGAGGAGGCGCAGGGTCGCTCGCGGCCATGTCGCCACCCGTGTCGCTGCCAAAATCGCCACCCGTATCGGCGGGAGGTTCGCTTGCTGCCATATCCGAGGGAGGAGCGTCCATGGCCGGTGGCGCGTCCGCCGGAGCCTCACTTAAGTCATTTGGTGTGACTTCTCCGGAGCCGGAATCCGCAGCGGCGGATTGGCTTTCGAGGTCGCCCCCGAGATCATCCGTATCCCCCGCATCAAGATCGGAGGCGAGATCCTCACCGCCCGAACCGGAATCACCTTCTAAATCGTCATTGTTTCCTGTTGCGTCCGCTTCTTCAAGAGCGTCGTCGCTCGTGGATGCAACCTCGACGTCTGAGCCTTCTTCGGCCTTTTTGGACGTGCATGCCGTGAAGCCTAAGCTCATCAGCATTGCGAGGGCGATAATCACATACTTCCTGAACATGACGTATACCTCGGGTGTTGTCGTGAACCAGGTTCAATTACAGCACACGATCAAATGTAGATAAAAGATTATTTGGACGAGCCAGACGTTGGTAATCCTAGACTATCGGCGAGTGCTTTAGAAAACGGACGGAGTTTAGCGCCGTTTTTAATTCCGTTTTTCGCGAACCAGCCCTTGCTCATTTCCAGAGCGAAACGTGCGGGTTTTCGGCTTTGGTATGTCGGCACATCCAATGTGACCATGGACCTGGCCGGCTCCATCTCCTGGACGTCGACCAGCACACCTTTGGCGTCGATAAAGCCAATCGCGAGTGGAATCATGGTGTTTTTCATCCAGAACGAAAGGACCTGGTCGCGTTCGAACACGAACAGCATACCCGTGTTCTCGGGCAGCCGGGTGATGAACATTAAGCCGTCCGAGCGTCGGGACTCGGTGTCGGCCACATAGACCTCGATTGTGCGCGTGCCGATTTTAAATTTGGCTTTGCTGTAAAGTTTGTCGAGATCGCGGGCCTGACCGCCAATGGAGTACAAGAGCAGGGCCGAAGCAGCTAAAAATTTTGCCATGATAGAGCCACTCCATAACGAACGCCGCGAGTGGAAACGGTAATCTTGGATTGACCGAGTGCCTCCACCGCGCCCGCCAAAATCTGCGAACCGGCGACAATGACATCCGATCTCTTCGGCTGCATTCCGGGAAGCTTTTCGCGCGCCTCCACTGGCAGGGCCGCAAGTTTTTCGATCCACTGCCGAATCGTGCCCAGAGACAAGACGAAGCCGTTGATCTTTTTTTCGTCGAACGGAATTCTCTGCTCCAGCGCCGCGAGCGTGGTGGGCGTGCCCGCGACCGCGACCGTCTCTTTGACTTCTGTGCCGACTTTAAGGTGGGCGAACTGCTGGCTGATAAATTCCGCTGTGGCCTTCAGCTCCTGCGCTGAAATGGGGTGGCCCGTGATAAACATCTCCGTTAAGCGCACGCTGCCCACGTCTATGCTTTGCCCCGAAATATTTCCGGCCTGACTCGCTATGATTTCGGTTGAACCCCCGCCCACGTCAATAACGGCGATCCCATCCGTCTTGGCGCGATCGCTTAAGGCTCCGCGAAAAGTCAGCTCAGCCTCACGTGCACCGGCAATGATGTGTACGGGGATGTCAAAGCCTCGGGCGATATCGATCAGCTCATGACCGTTACTCACATCGCGAGCCGCGCTCGTCGCGAC
The DNA here is from genome assembly GCA_022842925.1 of Bdellovibrionales bacterium. GTDB lineage: Bacteria > Bdellovibrionota > Bdellovibrionia > Bdellovibrionales > UBA1609 > JALHOQ01. The sequence continues at coordinate 3,454 of JALHOQ010000099.1, read as the reverse complement.
AGCGATAACTTTTTCGCACCCTTGCTCACGAATTATGTTTTGGTAACGGCCGAGACACTCACGCATGCGATTCAACGCCTCGGGGTGAAAGCGGCGATTGGCGTGCACCCCTTGACCGAGCTTGGTGATGGTCGTCTCGTCGACTAAAACCCGCTTCAAGGCTCCGTCCTCGACTTCCGCTATAAGCAGCAGTGACGTGTTTGAGCCGAGGTCTAAAGCGGCGACGCGCATCTAGCCCTTCAACTTATCAGTCAGAATCTGGTTCACTGTTTCCGGATTGGCCTGACCTTTTGAAGCCTTCATCACCTGGCCGACGAAGAATCCGAACAGCTTGGTCTTGCCGCCGCGATAGTCCGCAACCGCCTGGCCGTTCTGCGCCAGGACGTCGTTGACGATTTTTTCAATCGCCGAACTGTCGGTGATTTGCGCCATTCCTTTGGTCTTGACGATTTCTTTCGGAGGTTTGGATGTCTTCCACATCTCCATAAAAACGTCTTTGGCCATCTTCCCCGAAATTTCTTTCGAATCGATCATGGCGATCAGCTCACCCAACTGGGCGGCCGCAATTGGGCTCTTGGCAACATCGAGTTTCGCCTCGTTCAGCTCGCGCAGCAAATCGGTCATGACCCAGTTTGAAGCCGCTTTAGCGTTTTTAGAAACCTCGGCGACTTGCTCAAAATACTCGGCCAGATCTTTCTCGGCCGTAAGTACAAACGAGTCATATGCGGGAAGGCCGAACGCGGTTTGGAAACGCTGGGCTCGCGTCAGTGGCAGCTCAGGCAATTCCGATCGCACCTTTTGCAAAAACTCCGCCTCGACTTTGAGTGGAAGCAAATCCGGATCGGGGAAGTAACGATAGTCATGCGCTTCTTCTTTCGAGCGCATCGAAAAAGTTCGATTCTTAGTTGAGTCGTAGAGGCGCGTCTCTTGAACGATCGGCTCACCACTTTCTTTGCATTCAATCTGGCGCTGGATTTCGTACTCAATCGCCTTTTCGACAAAACGGAACGAGTTGATGTTTTTCAACTCCACCTTGGTGCCTAATTTGTTCTCACCCTTCTTGCGGACGCTGACGTTACAGTCGCAGCGCAGGGAACCCTCTTCAAGATTGCCGTCGCAAACTTCGAGATAGCGAAGAATCCTGCGGACCGTGCGGGCGTACTCGGCGGCTTCGGCAGGCGTTCGCATATCCGGCCCCGATACGATTTCGAGCAATGGGACCCCAGCCCGATTCAAGTTGATGAGCGTGAAGTCGCCGGTGTGTAGGGATTTTCCCGCGTCCTCTTCGAGATGCGCCCGCTCAATACTGACCCGGCGGATCTCACCGTCGAGAAAGTACTCGACATAGCCTTTTTCACAAATGGGCTCATCGAACTGGGAAATCTGATACCCCTTCGGCAAGTCCGGATAAAAATAGTTTTTACGCGCGAATACGGATTTCTCGCGGATCGCGCAGTTCAAAGACAATCCGGTGCGAACGGCGAACTCAACGGCCCGCTTGTTCAACACCGGCAAAGCGCCGGGCAGTCCGAGGCTGACCGGATCGGTGTTCTCATTGTCCGAGCCGCCGAAAGCGGTCGAATCGGGCGAAAACATTTTGCTCTCGGTCAGGAGTTGAGCGTGAATTTCTAGGCCGATTACGGCTTCCCAATTATTGTAAGACACTGGGTAGCTCCTTGATATTCATGGCTTCTTCAATCACCGATCCCACGTTGAACAGGTGCTGCTCTTGAAAGTGAGCCGCCAGAAGTTGCACGCCGATAGGCAGGCCACTCGATGAGAGCCCGGCGGGAACACTCATGCCGGGAATGCCGACTAGGTTCGCTGACGTCGTATAAATATCATTCAGATACATCTGCAACGGATCAGAGATCCGATCGCCGATTTTAAAGGCGGGCGACGTGGTGACAGGGCTGATGAGCACGTCGCACTTGGCGAAGGCGTCCAAAAACTGCTGACGTAGGAGACGCCGAACCTGACACGCTTTTTTGTAGTAGGCGTCGTAGTATCCGCTCGACAGCGCATAGGTGCCGAGAATAATCCGCCGCTTAACTTCGCTGCCAAATCCTTCTCCACGCGTACGGCAATAGAATTCGGCCAGGCTTTCCGCCGGATTCTTAGAGAAGTCCGCTCGGTGACCGAAGCGCACGCCGTCGTAACGGGCAAGGTTGCTCGAAGCCTCCGAGGTGGCCACAAGATAGTAAATCGGCACAGCCATCTCGGTGAGGGGAATGGAAACTTCCACTACCTCGGCTCCCGCCTTTTTCACGGCATCCACCGCTTTTTCCACAGCCTTCCGCGTTTCGGGCTCAAGCTTGTCGGAGAAATACTCCTTCGGCATTCCCGCCTTTAATCCTTTTAGATCTTTGCGAATGGAAGAGCTCCACGCCGGAACCGGTTCGCTGGCCGTGGTCATATCGCGCTCATCGCGTCCGCAAATCGTCTCAAGAATCAGAGCGGAGTCGGCAACGGTTCGGCTAAAAGGACCGGCCTGATCGAGACTCGAGGCAAACGACACGATTCCATAGCGGCTGACGCGGCCATAAGTGGGCTTTACCCCCACGACACCGCAGAAACTCGCCGGCTGGCGAATCGAGCCGCCAGTGTCCGTGCCGATCGAGGCCGTAGCCATTCCTGCTGCAACAGCCGCGGCTGAGCCGCCACTCGATCCACCCGGGACGTAATCCAGATTCCACGGGTTGCGGGCGATTCCGAAAAACGACGTTTCATTGCTCGAACCCATCGCGAACTCATCTTGGTTCGCTTTCCCTAGGGTAATAGCGCCCGCGCCTTCAAGACGGTTCACAACAGTTGAAGAATAGGGAGGAATAAAATTATGCAGGATTTTAGAGCCCGCGGTCGTGCGCAACCCCTTAGTGCAGAGCATATCCTTGATTGCCATGGGCACGCCGGCTAAGGGGCCGACCTTTTCACCCTTGGCCAGCTTTTGATCGACGGCTGAAGCCGCCTCCAGAGCCTTATCGTTCATGGTGATGTAGGCGTTCAGCTGTTTGTTCCATTTTTCGCTCTGGCCCAAAAACTTTTCAGTCACCTCGCGGGCCGAAACCTTTTTACTTTGTACGGCCTGCGCCAGATCCTTGAGACTTGCGGTAAGGAGATTCATTAGCCCACCACCGGCGGCACCTTAAACAGGTTGCCGACGCTTTCGGGAGCATTCTGCATGGCCTGTTCGGAGCTCGAGTCCCAAGTCTGCACCCGGTCTTCGCGCCACACGGCGACCATATCCGTCGGAGTGACAAGTGGTTCAACGTTTTGCGTGTCGACCTTCGAAACATGTTCAAAGGCGCCCAGAATCGAGGATAGTTTTTCGGCCAAGGATTTGGTCTCGGCGGCCGTTAAACTTAAGCGGGCTAGAAAGGCTACTCGTGCGACTTCGTCTTCTGAAATCATGCTCTTCTCTCTTAAAACCGATGTTTTAGCCTTGGACGGGCCA
>JALHOQ010000098.1 GCA_022842925.1 Bdellovibrionales bacterium | reverse complement strand
TGGTGCGAACTACCCGCGGCCACGCGCTTCTCCCGAAACCCATTTCTCAAGAGCTGCATCGCAAACTTGTAGCCGATTACTTTCAGCCGTTTCACGACCGAGTTCTCAAGATCTACGCTGACTTTCGGGCCCAGGGTGCGAAGCGAGTCTATCACCTCGATGCGCACTCCATGCCGTCGAAAGGCACGGCCTCACACCGCGATCCCGGAGAAACGCGCGCCGATATCGTGGTCTCGGATTGCGAAGGCACGAGTTGCTCGCCTGAATATAAAGACTTGGTTATTGAAGCCTATAAAAAGGCCGGGCTCGGAGTCGCCTATAACTGGCCCTATCGCGGAGGCCGGGTGACGCAGACCTACGGTAAGCCGCAAGAGGGACAGGACGCAATTCAAGTCGAGATTAGCCGGGCGTTGTATATGGACGAAGAAAGCAAAAAGTTTTTACCCGACAAAGCGAAGGTTCTTATGCAAAAGCTGACCGCCGCGGTCACTCAGATTCACCATCAACTTCCGGACATCTCATGATTCGGGGGCGTTGGCGATTTTTCGCCTCTCTTAAACTTGCTGTGTTTACAATTGTGGCCTTGGGCGTAATTTCGGCGGTCGGGACCTTTACCGAAGCCCGCTTCAACGATGCCATGGTGGCGCAGAGGCTCGTTTACCATTCCGTGTGGATGTATCTGATCCTCGGCTCCCTAATCGTGAACCTAGTCGCTGTCATGATCGACCGCTGGCCGTGGCGCCAGCATCATACGGCATTCATCTCAGCCCACATCGGTATCATCATCCTTTTGTTCGGCAGCTGGGTGACAAAGCAATATGGGATCGATGGCTCGATGGCCTTTGAGATCGGCGAGACGGGTAAGCATGTGACCGTCAATGAGCGTGAATTTTCCGTTATCGCCTCACTTGATGGCACGACCTTCAACACGATCTTTGATGATCAAGTCGAGTTTCTCGTCAACTCGCCGACTGAGAAAAAACCGTATGTCGTGAACCTGGGTTCCGAGCGCCTGGAGGTGATCGATTACTATCACTTCGCCTTTCGTGAGACGGAGATCCGGCCGAGCGACGTCGAGGGAGATGGGCCCGCGGTCCGCTTTCAACTCGAAAATCCAAATGTGAATATGACGGAATGGCTTCGACGCGATCGCACTAAAGCCGAGGCGCAAGTGAATTTGGGGCCGGCCCGGGTGGTTTTCGCCCGCAGTGAGCCGCAGCCGACGGGAATGAATGAGATTTTTTTAATCGTTCCCGACGGCGCGAAAAAAATGACGTATGTCATATTTAATAAAGACCGCACTGTGCGAAAGAGAGGCACGGTCAAAGAGAGTGACACCATCGAGACCGGATGGATGGGTTTAAAGTTCCGTATCTTGCGGTTCTTGCCTCACGCGCGCGAGAATGTGAGCTACGTGAAAACTCAAGCGGCCACGCCCGCGGCATCCAGTGCGCTCAAGTTCCGCTTTCGCGACAAGGAATACTGGCTCGGACTGAACTCGGCCCAGCGCCTCTATCTCGAAGACAAAGTTTATTTTATTAGTTATGGCAACCGCCGCATTGAACTCAGTTTCCCTCTTAAGCTCAACAAGTTCACAGTCGGCACTTACCAGGGCACCATGAAAGCGGCGAGTTATGAAAGTGAAGTGGATGTGCCGGGTCGAGGGAATGTGCTGATTTCGATGAACGAACCCCTTTATCATGAGGGGTTCACGTTCTATCAAGCGTCGTTTGAGCGTAACGAAAAGGGCGAGGCAGTGGTCTCGGTGTTGTCGGTGAACCATGATCCGGGTCGTTGGCTCAAGTACCTCGGTTCTCTATTAATTGTTCTGGGCTCGATTCTCTTATTCTATTTCAGACGCGTCCGCTTTCTTGACCTCCTCACAAAGGGGAACCCCAAATGATCAAGGCCTTGTTTTCCGTCGTAATTCTTCTTCTGACTCTCTCCCCAGCCGTTCAGGCCGAGACGCTGAGTCAGGCTCTCGATAAAATTCCGGTGCAGGACGCGGGGCGGGTGAAACCCTTTGGCACTTTCGCTCGCGAAACGCTGCAGCTGATCTACGGGCGTCAAGATTTCGAAGGGAAGAGCGCCTCCGAGGTAATCTTTACCTGGATGCTGATTCCCGATCAGTGGCTCAATATGCCGCTGGTGGAGCTGCGCCACGGGGGCCTAAAAGAGGCACTGAAAATCAGCTCGACGGAGAAGCGCTTTTCGCCGCAAAGTCTTTTGACCAATGAACGTATTCCACTTGTGATCCAAGAATTGAGCACGATCCGGAATCGCCAGGAAAAGCTCAATCCCTATTTTCAAGCCGTATCTCGCCTCGAGAACCAGCTGGCCATGTTTCAGGCCGTACGCGCGGGAATGGCGATTCGCATTTTGCCGGTCCAGGACTCGGATACTTGGAAAGGTGTGAATGAACTGGAAGGCGAACCGCAAGCGGCTTTCGCTAAAGTGACGAAGGCCTTTGTGGATTCGATTGCACTCGCGGACAACAAGAGTGGGACCCTTAAGGCCCGACCCGAACTCACGGCGGCCGTTCAAGAGTTTGTTGAAGTCGCGCGCCAGCAGGCGCCCGAGAAGTACGCGGAAGACGGCAAAATCAAATGGGAGCTGCACCTCAACTCCTTTCATCCTTTTAAAGTCGCGGCCTACGCTTACCTTATCGGTTTGATTCTTTTGATCTCGTTTCAAGTTTCCGGCCGGTCTTGGACTTACTCTTCAGCTTATGTGTTTTTGATTGTCGGAATTCTCCTACAGGCTTACGGAATGGGCATTCGCGTTTATCTGACGGGGCGACCGCCCGTATCGAACATGTATGAGACTGTGATTTGGGTTCCGTGGGCCTGCGTACTGTTTGGCGTGATGATGGAGCGCTTGCAGGGCAATCGGCTTGTTCTTATGGCCGCAGCCGGGGTCGCTGTGTTCTGCCTTATCTTAGCGGACATGGCGCCCACCGTTCTTGACGCGAGTATTCATCCACTCGAGCCGGTTCTTCGATCCACGTTTTGGCTGACCACCCACGTTTTGATTATTCTTCTGGGCTATTCAGCGTTCTTTCTCGCGCTCGCTTTGGGAGATGTGCTTTTGTATATGTACTTAAAGGATGAGCAGAAGTACGCCCAGCAGATCCAGCAGGGCAGCAACTCAATTTACCGGTCTTTGCAGATCGGCGTGGTGCTGCTGACTGCCGGTACTATATTAGGAGGAGTCTGGGCCGACTACTCATGGGGCCGCTTCTGGGGTTGGGATCCGAAAGAGACTTGGGCCCTGATCTGCATTCTCGGCTATCTTGCGCTGCTGCATGGGCGCTTGGTCGGTTGGGTCAAAAATTTTGAGCTCGCGGCGGGCTCAGTCATCGCATTTTCTCTCGTAGTGATGGCTTGGTATGGGGTGAACTTCGCGCTGGGAGCGGGACTTCACACTTACGGCTTTGGTGCGGGAGGTGTGGAGTATGTGTCAGGCTTCGTGATTGCTCATATTTTGTACGTGGCCTACGTATCAACAGTGCGTTATGGGCGTTTAAAAAAGCCAAACTAGATAATGACAGGTCTGGCCGGGATAGCTTAATTCTAATCAACAACTAACTGAGAATATTCAGCCATGTTTAGGATCTCACTATGAAAAAGATCGTAGGCGCTCTTGTCGTCTTGGGAGTCATAGGCGGCGGTTTAAGCGCTTTTATCTGGGCCATCTCGAACAACAAAGTCGTGATTGGCTACAATAAGGGTTATCAACCGGACCAACCCATTCCGTTTTCACACAAGCTTCATGCCGGTCAGTACAAGATCGATTGCAAGTACTGTCATGTCGGTACGGAAGTTTCGCGCCATGCTTCGGTGCCCGCGCTCAACGTGTGCATGAACTGTCATATGACAGTGAAAACCGACAGCCCCTGGATCAAACAGCTGGCGGACGCCTACAGCAGCGGCAAATCGGTCGCCTGGAACAAAGTTCATTTGCTTCCAGACCACGTGAAGTTCAATCACGCCTCCCACATCAAAGCCGGAAAAGACTGCACCACTTGCCATGGGCAAGTCGCCGAGATGGAAAAGGTGGAGCAGGTGTCTCCGTTGTCGATGGGCTGGTGTGTGCAATGTCATCGTCAACCCGAAAACAAAGCCCCGCTCAACTGCAGTACATGTCACTACTAATTTAGAGGCCATGATGGAAACTCAAGACTCGAGCAAGACAACAAAGTATTGGATGAGCCTCGAACAGTGGCGCAAAGACCCACAGTTTGCGGAAATGGCGGAGAAGGAATTTTTGACTTCGCCCTTGCAGTCGGATGAAGGCAAGGAGGGTTGGGCCCGCCGCGAGTTTTTAAAACTGATGGGCGCTTCGCTCGCATTGACGACATTCGGTTGTGTGCGCCGGCCCGCTCAAAAGATCATTCCCTACGCCAAAATGCCGGCGGAGATCATTCACGGCCTGCCCAATATCTACGCCTCCAGCTACTACGACGGTCTTGAAGGTTTTGGCACTTTGGTCACCACGCGCGACGGTCGCCCGATTAAGATCGAAGGCAATCCCGATCATCCCGGCACCGGTGGCGGTATGTCGGCCCGGGCCCATGCCCATATTCTGAAGCTCTATGATCCCGATCGTTTCACCAATGCTAAGCGGAACCTGCAAAACGAAAATCGCACGAATCGTGAAACGATCAACGTCAAATGGGATGCGCTGGACACTGCGGTCGTTGAGCAGCTGAAGAAAGGCAAAGTCGCTGTATTGATGGGCACTCAACTTTCGCCGACCTCGCAGATGTTGGTCGGGCAGTTTGCGGATGCTTTTGGCGCCAAGCTATACAGCCATGATGATATCTCCTATGCCACCCTTCTGGATGGGCAGCAGGAGTGCTACGGCCAGAGAGCTTTCCCGCGCTATCGCTTCGATCAGGCCCGCTACATTGTGGCCGTGAACAATGACTTCTTGGGGACTTGGCTGACCCCGACCCATTTCAGCAAGCAGTTCGCCCAGGGGCGCCGAAATACAGCCAATATGAACAAGCTCGTAGTGTTCGAGTCACTGCTGAGCTTGACCGGCACCAATGCCGATGAGCGCTTCCGCATTCGTCCGTCCCAGTCTCTGGATGTGGTGATGGCGCTGCTCCACGAGATCATCGTGGTCAAGAAGGCCTCCCGCTATGCGGGCGATGGCGGTGTACAATCGATCCTCTCGAACTTTGCAAAATCGCGCGGTGAGCTCGGTCTGGATGTCAGCGGAATCGCGGACGGACTCATTCAGAATCGCGGCGCTTCGCTAGTTGTGACCGGTGGTCCACAAACGGAAGGCGAGGGAGCGCTGGCTCTACAAGTCGCCACGAACTTCCTCAATGCCGTGCTTGAGAACGATGGCAAGACGGTTCTTCCGGCCGCGGCGGCGGTTCACACGCCGGGCACCCGCGGGGTCGACGAACTCTTGACGGCTTTAAAGAAAAAAGAAGTCTCTACGTTGATCATTCACGGCTGCAATCCGGGCTATTCGCTGCCGAGCGGAGCCGGATTTTCAGAGGCGATCCGCAACGTGGAAATGGCCATCTACACCGGTGATCGCAACGATGAAACGGGCCGCCTGTGCGACTACTTGGCCTGCGACAACCACCAGCTTGAAAACTGGGGCGATGTGCGCTCGATTGAAGGTGTTCTCAGTATTCAGCAGCCGACCATTCAACCGATGGGTGATACTCGCGCCTTTCAAGATAGCTTAATGAGCTGGATGAGCGGCGCCGGAAAAACCGGCGGTCTTCGTGGCGCAAAAACTTGGTACGAATATTTGAAAAATCATTGGATGCAGAACGTACTCCGTGGGTCTGAAGATCAGTGGGTCGAGCTGCTTCAGCTTGGGGTCGTAAAGGGGAGTGGTTCGGGCGGCGGCGGTCGGTCCTTTAACACCTCGTCGTTGCAGAATGTGAAGCCGACTCAAAAGCCGACCGGATTTGAACTCGCCCTTTATGAAACTGTTGGGCTCGGTGATGGCCAGCTGGCCAACGTGCCGTGGCTTCAGGAATTCCCTGATCCCGTGACCAAAATCGTTTGGGATAATTACGCCTGCTTCTCGCTTCGCGATGCCAAGCAATGGAACATCCGCGAAGGCCAGCATGTAACCGTGACGACGGACAATGGAAGCGTGACCGTGCCCGCTCATGTGCAGCCGGGTCAAGCCGATGGCGTGGTCGGACTAGCGATCGGATACGGTCGTCAGGGCGCGGGCCAAGTCGCGGACGGCGTCGGCGTGAGTGCCTATGCGTTGGCGGGGTGGAATAGTGGCCGAGCCGCGAGTTTGGGTATGGAAGTCAAAGTGGCAGTGGCCAAAGGCATGACGGAAATCGCCTGCGTGCAGGACCATCATACTATGGAAGGTCGCCAAATCGTGGTGGAGGAAACTCTAGCCGACCATCTTAAAAAACCCGGCGGCAATGTCCACCGCCACCATGTGGCTTCCATGTGGAGCGAGCATCAGTACAAGGGCAATAAGTGGGCGATGGTCATTGACCTGAATTCTTGTACGGGCTGTGGTTCCTGCGTAATAGCGTGTCAGAGCGAAAACAACATTCCAGTCGTCGGCAAGAAGTACATTTTGCGCGGTCGCGAGATGCACTGGATCCGTGTGGATCGATATTACACGGGATCGCCCGAAGATCCGGGTGTCGTGCACCAGCCGCTGACCTGTCAACACTGTGACAACGCTCCTTGCGAGACGGTTTGTCCGGTGGCGGCGACGGTCCATAGCGACGAAGGCACCAATGACATGATTTACAACCGCTGTGTGGGGACTCGTTACTGCGCGAATAACTGCCCGTACAAAGTTCGCCGATTCAATTGGTTTGATTACACCGAAATTCAGTCGCCGCGGCATCTCGCTTTGAATCCCGAAGTGACTGTGCGCCATCGGGGCGTGATGGAAAAGTGCACTTTCTGTATTCATCGTATCCGCTCGGGCAAACAGAACGCCAAGATCGAAGGCCGCGAGTTGCGTCCGAATGAGATCAATGTGGCCTGTGCGCAGTCGTGTCCGACCAAAGCGATCACTTTTGGTGATTTGAACAACACTCATAGCGCGGTTCGGGCTGAGTTTAATAAAGAGGCGTCCTATTCGCTTCTTGAGGAACTCAACACCAAGCCGGCACTGAAGTATCAAGTGAAAGTCCGCAACACAGAAAAGCTCAAGGGTGAGCACAAAAAACACGGCAAAGGGTCGCACGCATGATTCGGCGTAATCCTCTCGTTTTAGGCAATAAGACTTACGCAAACGTCACTGAAGATATTTCGAGTTTGCTCGAGCGCTTCCCCGGACCTACCTATTATGTCGGCCTGGCGGGGGCGTTGTTCTTACTCTTCATCTTCTTGTTCGCTCAAGGCATGATCTCTACTTTCGGTATGGGGTTGATGGGAACGAACCATCCGGTCGGCTGGGGCGTGGACATTATCACCTTCGTATTCTGGATCGGTATCGGTCATGCGGGAACGCTGATTTCGGCGGTTCTGTTCTTGTTCCGGCAGAAGTGGCGGACGTCGATTGCCCGCACTGCCGAAGCCATGACCGTCTTTGCGGTGATGACGGCCGGAGTTTTTCCGCTGCTGCACACCGGTCGTCCGTGGCTGGCCTACTGGCTCTTACCTTATCCGAACCAGCGAGGTCCTTTATGGGTGAATTTCCGATCGCCTCTCGTGTGGGACGTGTTCGCGGTTTCGACCTATGCCACCGTGTCCATGGTGTTCTGGTACATCGGAATGGTGCCGGATTTGGCTACGGTTCGCGATCGCGCTCAGAATGTGTGGCGTAAGCGCATTTATGGAGCTCTCTCGCTGGGCTGGCGCGGCACCGCTCGCAACTGGAACCATTATGAAATGGTGTACATGTTGCTCGCCGGTCTCTCGACGCCGCTGGTTCTCTCCGTTCACTCGATCGTGAGCTTCGACTTCGCGGTCGCGGTTCTGCCCGGGTGGCACACGACGATTTTCCCGCCGTACTTTGTTGCGGGCGCTATTTTCTCGGGTTTCGCCATGGTGGTGACGCTGATGTCGGTCCTGCGCGAGATTGTGCCTGTCTTTAAGGATTACCTCACGCTCGATCACATGGAAGCGATGAACAAGATCATTATGTGTACCGGCCTAATGGTCGGCTATGCCTATGGATCCGAGTTCTTCGTCGCCTGGTACTCGGGTGTCGAGTACGAAGTCTTTATCTTTAAAAACCGCGCGTTCGGTCCCTATGGTTGGTCGTACTGGATCATGGTGACTTGTAACGTAATTATTCCGCAGATTTTCTGGTTCCGCTGGGCCCGTCGAAGCATTCCGACCATGTTCGTGGTCTCTATTTTCGTAAATATCGGAATGTGGTTCGAGCGCTTCGTGATCACCGTGACGTCGCTTCACCGCGACTTCCTGCCCTCAAACTGGGGCATGTGGGTGCCGACCGCCTACGACATGGGAGCGCTGTTCGGAAGTTTTGGTTTGTTCTTTACGCTGTTCCTGCTCTACATCCGCACTTTACCGGCGATCTCGATCGCCGAAGTGAAGCCGGTGTTGGGCGTGGGCCGCGAGGGAGAGGGTCATGGACATCATTGAGAAGGTCATTCAGCGCCTGCGTAGTCCTGGTAAAAAAGGCATCGCCGGCATTTGGCTCGACGAACATAAACTGGTTCATGCGGCTCGCGAGGCTCGCAAGAGTGGGCTCACGAAGTTTGAGGCGATCTCGCCGTTTCCGTTGCACGATATCGACGCGGCCATGGGAATTCCGATGTCATTTATTCCTTGGGTTACATTTATTATGGGCCTGACCGGTTTTGGTTTTGGGACCTGGTTCACGTGGTGGGCTTCCTCCCAAGATTGGGCGTTGATTATCGGCGGTAAGCCGATGTGGTCTTTGCCCGCGTTCGTACCGGTTATGTTCGAGTGCACGATCTTGTTTGCCGCCTTGAGCTCCGTGGGAGCCCTGATTTGGCTGTGTGGACTTCCAAAAATCGATCCGCCGGTGATCGATCCCGATTTAACCAGCCATAAATTCGCATTGTTCGTGCCGGAAGACGACACCGGATTCAACGCCGCCAATATCGAGAAGATGTTTAAAGATATGGGCGCCGTCGAAGTGAAGAGGACGGAGTTTTAAATGAAAAAGCTATTCGCCGCCTTTTCCGTATTTGTAATTGCCGGCTGCAATGCCAAGGGCAACAACACAAATATCGAAGTCATTCAGAACATGATGGATCAAGTGACCATCAAGTCGCAGGATTGGGATCCGAAAGAGGGCGATAAGGTGCAAATGCGCACCCCGCCTCCGGGGACGGTTCCGCGCGGATTTACTCCTTATAAATATGCAACAGATCCAGCGGCGGCGTGGAGACAACAGAACCCACTCGCGGGCAACTCTTCCGAAGAAGTTCTGGATCTCGGCCGAAAGCAGTACGGAATTTACTGTGCCGTTTGCCATGGCGATAAGGGTGATAGCATCGCGCCGGTGGTGGAGAAGATGCTGGTCAAGCCTCGGAACCTGATTATGGCCGATGCGAAGGCCTACTCCGATGGGCGCATTTATCATGCAATAACCGCAGGTATTGGCTTGATGGGAGCTTACGCGGGACAGATTCCCGATGAAAAAGCGCGTTGGGCCATAGTGAATTACGTACGTACACTGCAACGTTAAAGTGAAGGGTTAAGGCAAATGGGTCACGGTCATTCGGATAATGTTCAAAGGGTCACTCCGGGTCCGCTTCCGGTCTCGAGCACGTTCAAGGCGTTTTTTCTGGTGCTGATGGTGTTGGGAGCGGCGGTCTTTGGCTACTTGCTGTTCACCGACAAAGAGCGCGCCTGGCATGCTTATCTAGCGGGATATTTCTATTTTTTCTTGATTGCAATCGGCGGTCTGTTTTTCTCCTCGATCCAGCATGTGACCAAAGCGGGATGGAGTGTGAACGTGCGTCGCTTCTGCGAGGCCTTCACGGCGTTTCTGCCCTATGCGTTTGTTGGCGCCTTAGTGCTGTTCGCGGGTGGTAAGAGCCTTTTTGATTGGTTTGATTCGGCCAAGGTTCATGCCGATCACTTGCTCGAGCATAAGCAGTCTTACTTAAATCCGACGTTCTTTGTGGTCCGCGTGATCGTGTTCTTTGCGCTCTGGCTTCTTTTTACTAAAAAGCTCGTGGGTGGGTCGCTTGAGCAGGACAAAACCGGCGATGAGAACATCACCCACAAGTCGGTGGGATGGTCGATTGCCTTTTTGCTGGTGTTCTCGATTTCGTTTTCGCTGTTTTGCGTGGATTTGATCATGGCGTTGCAACCGCATTGGTTCTCGACCATTTTCGGCGTGTACTGCTTTGCTGGTTTGTTCCAGTCGACCATGGCGGCCATGATTTTGTTTATCCTCTTCTGTCGCAAACAGGGTTTGCTGACCGGTTACGTGGATGAGAACCATTTGCACGATCTGGGCAAGTTCATGTTCGCCTTTACCGTGTTCTGGGCCTATATCGCGTACTCTCAGTACATGTTGATTTGGTACGCCAACTTGCCCGAAGAAACGATTTTCTATATCCCGCGCGTAACCGGTTCCTGGGTTTATGTTTCGGCGGCGTTGCTGCTGTTCAAGTTCGTGGTTCCATTTTTTGCTCTGCTCTCGCGTCGGGCCAAGCGGAACCCGGCGTTCTTAGGTGCGATTGCTGTGTTGATCTTGATCATGCAGTATGTGGATCTCTACTGGTTGATTTATCCCAACCTAAGCGCCGAGAAGGTCGTATTCGGCGTTCCGGAAATTGTGATCTGGGCGGGTTTCGCCGGTATGTTTATGTTCGCGGTGACCCGCTTCTTGTCGAAGCATCCGATCGTGCCGCTTAAGGATCCACGGATTCAAGAGTCGATGCATCACCACGTGGTGTACTAGTAGAATTGGTTAGGCTGGGTTTTAGGCTCAGCTTCGGCTAAGCGGTAGTCGCTGGACCGGCCGCGCCTATCCACGCTAGCGACCGTCGGCACGGTGCGCATGTGGATTATTCCTCGGGCCCCAACTCTTACCGGACAAGGCATTGAAACGCACTAGTGCTAACGATGCGAAGTAAACTCGGCCCGGACTGAGTTTACTGACACTGCTTGGACTCTGTACGTACAGAGTTTTCTGATCGCACGAACTTGATTTACAGAATCTTAAGGTCAAAATCTCTGTCAGCCAGGCGATTTGCTGGAATATGTGGCTGACGGGAAGAACAACGAGGACGAAGAATGAAACACACGATAAAATGGATCACGCTCACACTTCTGCTTGCGACCGGAGTCGGCCTACACGCGCAGACGATCGATTTGCATTTGGAATGCGCACCCGGTGGCCAAGACTGTGTGGAATTGAAGGATGATCACGGTGAGGCCTTTCAAGTCCAAGCCAAGCCGGGGTTCCAAATCACCGAGGCCAATGTGGCCGATGTTTGGGAGGCCATCGACGAATTCGGCCAGATCCAGCTGCGCATGGACCTGAAGCCGGAAGCGGCCGAGAGTTTCGGCGAGCTGACCGGGGCGAACATCAATAAGGTGTTGGCTATTGTTTACGACGGGCGAGTCATCACGGCGCCCATGATCAAGGACCGTATCAGTGGGTCTATTACGCTTTCTCAAGGCACGGACAACACTCGGGGAGATCGCGTTTGGCAAAAGATCCCCTGGATTAAGGAGCGGGTGAACCGCACAGAGGCCCAGGACCGAACCAAGAAGCAGCTTCGCATCGCGATTTATGTGACGCTGGCCCTGGTTCTTCTGGTCGGCGGCTTGGCGTTCGCATTTCGCCGAGTTAAACCGGCCCGTCGCAGTTAACTCGGGCTAGAGTCTGGCGCCTGAAGGTTCTGAAAGTGCGCGCGCACGAAATCGTCGCTCACACGAAGGGTCGGAACTCGTACCGCAGGCCAAGCGAGACCCACGCCAAGCCAAATCACATCCATATCGGTGAAGGACTTCTTCTCGGAGTCCGCGTAAAATCTGTACTCCGCGCGGAAAAACATTTCTTGGCGGCCTTGAAAGCGAAACGCCACGCCCGCGGGAAGGGTGACCGAGACGAAGGGAGAGGGTTTAAAAACTACCGCGTCGGTACGCAGCCGCGATGGACTCTGTGAGCGGAGATCAATGGCTTCGAGCACAACCTCCGATTGAGCTCGAAACAGAGGCGTTAGAATTAGATCGATATTCGGATGCAATCGGAACTGACCGCGAAAGTGATTGTCGGGAACGAAGGCCAAGATTTCTGAAAGGCCATGGCTCAAGGTGGGATAGAGTATGCGACCGAAGGGTGGGTGGGTCCCGATGGTGGTGGCCGCGAACTCGAGATGAAGAGGACTCGCTCGATTCACCAAGCGTTCTTCTCCCGGCTCCAGTGCCGGGGGGGTGGGAGCCTCGGGTACCTCGAACACTTCTTCGCGGACAAAAAGGTCCTCCGGATGTTCGAATCGAATTTCCGTAAGGGGCGGAAAGATCAGGCGATTTTCAAATCCGGGGC
>JALHOQ010000097.1 GCA_022842925.1 Bdellovibrionales bacterium | reverse complement strand
GCCGAAATCCGGACAACCCACCGCCACAAAAAAAATCCACCCCTCAAAAACCACCAAAGCCGCGCCCCGCCACGCTCCCGGCCGCTAGGCAAGCCCCCTCCCCTATGCTACTTTCTTAAGCCATGAATCCGATCACCACTGCCTCAAAACAAAAGCACGGCGCCGCCCCCTTCAACCTCGTTCGACCGGAGCACTTCTTGCCCGCTCTTAACGAGGCCATTGACAAGGGCCGCGAAGCCATCGAAGACATTAAATCCAAAACCCCAAGCTTCGAGAACACCATCGCCGCGCTCGACAGCTGCACCGAAGAATTGGAGTATGTAAATCTCCTCTTCAGCAACCTGCTGATCGCCCACGCCAATGACGAATTACAAAAGCTCAGTCAAGAAATCGGCCCGAAGATCGCCTCCTTCGCGAACGACATCCTTTTAGATCCTAAAATTTTCCAGAATATCAAACAGGTCTACGAGCAACGCGATCGGCTCTCTCTCACTCCCGAGCAAAAATATCTTACTGAAAAAGTATATCGCGACTTCAAACGCAGCGGCGCCGAACTGTCTGACGACAAGAAGGAACGACTGCGCGCCATTGATGGCCGACTCGCCCAGCTAGCGCCGAAGTTCCGTGAGAACGTGCTCGCCGCCACCAATGAGTTCACCCTCTGGATCGACAATCCGCATGACCTCGAAGGCTTGCCAGAAAGCGCCCGCGCCGCCGCCAAAGAAGCGGCGAAAGAGCGAGGCGAATCAGACAAGTGGTTGGTCACTCTTCATCAGCCGAGTTTTATGCCTTTTCTCCGCTTCGCCGAAAAGCGCGAGCTCAGGGAGAAACTCTACCGCGCCTACTACAGCCGAGCTTATGCCGATCCCTATGACAACCAGCCGATCGTCAAAGAGACCGTGCAGCTCATGACCGAAAAGGCAAAACTTCTCGGCGCCAGCACCTATTCGCAATGGGTCCTCGAAACCCGCATGGCGGAAACGCCCGCGCAGGTGAACGAGTTTCTCTCTAAAATCCTGACTGTGGCCAAGCCGGCCGCGCAGAGAGAAATTGAAGAGGTCCAGAGCCTGGCCAATGAAATGGGCGGCCCCAACCCACTTCAACCCTGGGATTTTAATTTTTATTCAGAACGCCTCAAGGAGAAGAAATACGCCTTCGATGAAGAGTCGCTGCGGCCCTATTTCAAACTGGAAAACGTTCTTAACGGAGTGTTTGAACTGGCTCACCGCCTTTTCGATCTTAAGTTCACCGAGAACAAAGAGCTTCCTGTTTACCACGAGGACGTGCAGGTATTCGAAGTGACTCGCGCCTCAAACCAAGAGTTCGTCGGCCTGTTCTACACCGACTTCTTTCCGCGCGCGAGCAAGTCCGGCGGCGCCTGGATGACCAACTATCTCGAGCAGGGAAAATTTCGCGGCGAAAAGCGCCGTCCGCACGTCAGCATCGTGTGCAACTTCACTAAACCCACGCCGGGCAAACCGTCTCTCCTCACCTTCGACGAAGTGCTGACCCTGTTTCATGAATTCGGCCACTCCCTGCACAGCCTCCTCTCCAAGGTCGAGTATCGCTCACTGGCGGGAACCAATGTTTATCTCGACTTCGTCGAGTTGCCCTCGCAGATTTTAGAAAACTGGGCCGAAGAGGAAGAGTTTCTCCGCTTCTACGCCGTTCATTATCAAACCGGCGAACCGCTTCCCAAAGATCTGCTCCATCGCCTCAAAGACTCACAAAGATTTCAAGCTGGTTATATGTCCATGCGCCAGCTGAACTTCGCCTATCTCGACATGGCCTGGTTTAACAATCCTCCGCCCGATAGCGTAAGCATGGCTGAGTTCGAGGCCAATGCCACTTCCGCCACGGCTATTCTACCCAGTGTCATGGGCACCAGCATTTCGTCGTCGTTCGGTCATATCTTCGGCGGCGGTTACGCCTGTGGATACTACAGTTATAAATGGGCTGAAGCCCTGGATGCCGACGCCTTCGAGTACTTTAAAGAAAAGGGAATTTTTGATCGCGACACCGCCAAGCGCTTTGAAGAGTGCATTCTTTCCAAGGGCGGGAGCGATCATCCGATGCGACTTTATGAAAAGTTCCGTGGCCGCAAACCCGATCCGGAGGCCTTGCTCCGGCGCGACGGCCTACTCCGATAACGCAGAAAAGCCGGGGGGCGAATCATGTTGATCGAGCTTAAAGTCAAAAACTTCGCCATCATCGACAATCTGTCTTTGACCTTCAAGGCCGGCCTAAACATCCTCAGCGGCGAGACTGGAGCCGGTAAATCCATTCTCCTCAAGAGCTTAAGCCTACTCATGGGAGAAAAAGCCGAAGCCGAAGTGGTCCGCAGTGGCGTGGATCATGCGGTTATCGAAGGGTATTTTGATTTAAGTCACCGGCCGGACGTGCTCACGGCGCTGAACGAACTCGGCCTCGATATCAGCGACGAAACACTCGTGGTCCGGCGCATGATTTCGAAAGAAGGCAAAAGCAAGGTCTATCTGAATGGCGCGCTCAGCCCGCTGTCCTCTCTCCGCGCCATCGTCGCGCCGCTGATCACTCTCACCGGCCGACAAACACCGCTTATTGAAATGACCGGCCAGCACGACAACCGCCACCTGCAATCGAAAGCCTATCATCTTGAGATTCTCGACATCTATTCCGGCACCTGGACGCTGCGAGTGGAGTTTGAAAAGCAATATCAACGGCTGCGCGAACTCCACGGTGAAATGCAACGGCTCACGGAAGCCGCGCGCTCGCGCGAGCAGCGGCTCGACTTCTTGACCTTTCAGCGCGACGAAATCGCCGCTCTCAACCTGAAGCCGGGCGAAGACGTGGAACTCGATGCGCAGGTCTCGCGCATGCGGCATTCGGCGCGTCTGATTGAATTCGCCGCGCAAAGCGTGGAGTCGCTCTACAGCAGCGACAGTGCCGCGCTCGTGATCCTGCATCAGGTTTTGCAAAGGGCCGGCGAACTCGCCGCGCTTGACCCCACGCTCGAAGAACGCTGCAAACCTCTGCGTGAGGCCAAGGCCCTGCTCGAGGATGCGACGCTGGAACTGCGGGAGTATGGCCGTGGTCTTGACGCAGATCCGGAACAACTCAATCAACTTGAGGAACGCTTAAGCTCCTTACGCAAATTACAAAAGAAGTTCGGTGAAAGCGTGGATGAAATTCTCCATTCCTACGCCGAAATCGTCACGGAGATCGATTCGCTCGAAAAGCATGATGAGAATCTAAAGGCTCTAGCGGACGAGAAACAGAAACTGCAAAAGTCCCTGACCAAGCTGGCAGCGGAACTGCATGAGCGCCGGCGCAACGGCGCTCATCTTCTGGAGAAAGGCGTCAACGACGAGTTGCTCGATCTCAATATGAAGGGCGTCACTTTCAGCGTGCACGTCGCTAAGGCGCCGGAGCTGACCAGCACGGGCCAGAGCGACGTGGAGTTTATGATCCAGTCTTCCAAAAAAGATGAAGCCAAGCCCATCGCCAAGATTGCGAGTGGCGGCGAGTTGAGTCGGATTCTTCTCGCCTTAAAGCGGGTCGTGGGCTCGAGCGACCGGCCTCGCACTTACCTGTTCGATGAAGTCGACACTGGAGTCAGCGGTCAAACCGCCGAGAAGGTGGGCAAAAAATTGAAGGCCATCGCCAAGGGTCAGCAGCTCATTTGTGTTACGCATCTTCCGCAGGTGGCAAGTTTTGCCGACCAACACTTCCTGATTGAAAAAGCGCCGAGCAAAGGCGGCGTCAAAATGTCGGTGCTCGAGTTAGAAAAAGACGACCGCGTCCGTGAAATCGCGCGCCTTATCTCCGGCGAAAAGATTTCGCAAACGAGCCTCGAACATGCCCGCCAGCTTATCGCCGAGTCGCGCTGATAAAGGTCCGCACGATCGGTTGATCGGGCTCGATATTTTAAGATTTTTCGCTTTCCTCGCGATTCTAATCTTTCATTCCACATTCGCACTTTGGGCACCTCACGGACTGACCCACGTTCCTCCCCAACACTGGAGCGGACACGGGCTTGAGGTCGCGGCTCGAACACTCGCCTTCAGCGGCTTCACCGTTCTCTTTATAAGTTTTTTCCTTTACGGGTTCCGTGGTTCCGGCAAAATTTCGCGCCTACCGCTCTGGCTTCTGGGTTTCACTGTGATCTGGATCGCCTCGCTGCAAACTTGGCCCGATTGGTGGGATATTTATCCGTTCTTGATCCTCTCAATGGGCGTAGTCACCATCGCACGGCGCTTGCGCTATCCCGAGTATATCGCCGTGGGCGCGGCGACTTTTCTCACGATTCCATTTTGGCGACTCGAACCTGTGCTGCAAATTCCGCTACCACTCAAGACCGCTCTTATCGGCGTGTGCCAAAGCCGCACCGATCTCGGCGACTGGCCAATTCTGCCGTGGATCGCCTACCCGGTTTTGGCACTCAGTCTGGGCCGATTGTCCTCCACCCATCGCGATCGACTGAAACGAATCTCCCGCAGGGAGATCGTGGGCTGGGCGGTCGCGCTCCTCGCTGCCATCCCGTGGCTGGGGAAATATTATGTCACAACACTGGGCGAAGAGTTTGGCTGCTTTGTCTTTCGCCAGCCGCATTCACACTTTTGGGCGGAGCATGTGCCACTGCTTCTGCTCGTTCGGCTGAGTCTCCTCTCCCGCGTACAGCAAAACTTGGCTGCGCACGCTCTCCCGCAATGGTTCTCTCACCGACCCGTCAATCAAAGATTTTTTCTCGTTTACTTCCTCCACTATCCACTCGTGCACGCGGCGGCTGCGCTTCTCAATCGCTATGGCCTCGCATTTCATCCCCATGCCCTCTCCGCGACCGTGTTCTCGGTTCTGCTCACTCTTGAAGCTGGCCCGGTTGTTTTTAAGCAAGCGCTCAAGCACAATAAATGGGGGGAGTTCATATGGCCAAGGATCAACGCAAGATAAGCAATTACCTAAAAGTTTCGGGTCTGAGCCGCAGTTACTATCTGCATATCTTTGCTGGCGGCGTAGCCTTTCTCGGCATCATTATGCTCTACGTTTCGCGACTGCTCTCCGAGGTCCAGGACGTCATTCAAACTCTGCCCGATCCCCAACTCACCGCTACGGTCGAGGACCGAATTCTCGCTGTGGCGTTGATGTTTTTTATTTGCTTCGCCGGTTTTATGGCGTCCACGGTTTTTTATATGATCGTGCTCGGTCAGCGGGTCGGCGGTCCAGTGGTGGCGATTTGCTCGTATATTCAGGAATTGAAAGCGGGCAAGTATGACGTCAAGCGCAGCTTGCGTAAGAATGATGAGCTGCAAGCGATTATGGAAGAGTTGCAGGAATTAGCGGACGTATTAAAGAAAAAGGTCTAAGAGCCGCGAGCGACCGAGTCCACGATTTCACGCAGACGCGCGGGCGAGCGGATCAGCTGGCGATTCATAAGTACGAGCATATGACTGTTCGCACCCTTCTGGCTGGTAAAGAAATAGGCCTGATACTCGCCGCCCTTGTTCGTTACGCCCTTCATCTGCCGCATGTCCGAAAAACCACCCCGACTGAAATAGGACTGTGGTCCACCTTTGGGCATGATCTTCATCTCATCGGCGAAGTAATCCTTTAAGTACGTCACGGCCCGCTCGGCGTTGTATCGCCCTTTGACCGAGAAGAAGAAAAGGTCCGGTTTACCGGGGCTGCTCGAGCCGACTAGAACCGAAACTGACCCATCTTCGTCCTCAAAAAAGGTGTAGCCCTCCGGAATATTCATTCGCAAACCGAAGCGCTGCAAATATTCCGCCGCCGGCTTCTTCATCGCTTTTTCGGTTTCTTCGCGAGGATTAATCCGACTCAGGGGCTGCGCCGGTTTGATCGGGCGAAACTGAATCGTGGGACGCGCCTTCGGTTTTACGTCTTGAACCGTGGTGGGAAGACCGGCTGGGGTGTCGGCCGGAAGATTTCTGTTTACGATTGGCGTCATATTGGTTTTGCCGCCGGCAAAGAAAGTGCGAATGGAGAAGATGAGCAAAAAAAGCCCGATACAAAAGACGACTGTAGGAACGTGTTTATTGAGCGAATTCATCTGTACTCGAACTCCGGTATAAGAATATCCTAGACAGGTGATTCAACGAAGTTCTTTTTTTTCGACCGAGACCGGATTCAGCCTGGCCGGCACCTTAGTGGCGATCGCCATAGGCGCCATCGTCGCCGCGATCACGGCCACCTTGATCAATGAGGCCGTGCGCGGCCAACGCAGCGTCGCCGATCGCGATGAGCTCAGTGAATTCGTGTCCTTTGTTAAAAATGTTCTGAATACCGATTCCACCTGCACGGCGGTGTTGAACCAGAAGCCATTTCCCGTCGGCGGCGCAGCCGATCTCGAACTCTCAATCGGTTACGGCAATCAACCGACCGCTGTGATCAAAAAGGGTTTCACCTTTGCCGATGATGAGCTCGAGGTGGACGAACTGACGATCGAAGATCGCACGCCCAAAGACTCCGCGGCCCAGTTTAAAATCGGCGTCGGCGACGCGAGCGGAAAAGTGCGCGTGCAGACGGTCCGCCGCCATATGGCTCGCGTGAGATTGAGCGTGAAGAGTGGATCCAGCAATGTTCGCACGCGCTTTCTTGAAGTTCCCATTCTATATAATACGGCCAGCAAAAAAATAGAAATGTGCAACAACGAGGTCAACGTCGGCGACGCCTGCCAAGCGATGGGCTTCCGTTGGGACACCACAGTTTCACCAGCGCAATGCATTCCCACCAACACCTGTCTCTACGGTGGTGCATACACTTCTCGCCGCAACGGAACCTGCGGAGTCGCCGATCAAAATCCGGCCACTTCGGCTTGTAGCTGCCCGGCTGGCTATTCGCCGGTCACGGCCGGTTCGGTCAATATCTCCACGAACTGCGCCAAGGGCTGCGACACCTTAAACTACGATACGGTGGTGCAATGCTTTCTGTGCCCGAACTGAAATCGCAGAAGGGGCAAACGGTCCTGTTGATCATAGGCTTAATCGCCGTCGTCGGCGCCGTCGGCCTCGAGGTTCGCCATCGCCAGGCGCAGAAAAAACAAAGCTTAAGGCAAGCCGCCCTACGCGAACACACCGGCCTTATTATGCAAAATTTTGCCTCGCGCCTGCAGAATCCCGAAAGCTGTACCGATGCTCTCGCCGGCGAAATCGTGGTACCCGGAAGCTCGGCGAATGTGGCCATTCGGTTCGTGATCGACGAGAGCCTGGATCCAAAAGCGAAGGCTCTCGGAGCGGGCTCTAAAGTGGTCCTTGGGCTGAGGCTAGCGGGGCTTAAGATTGAGGTTCCGGCCGTCGAAGACATGCGCACCGAAATTTTGGATAGCAACGGCGTCGCTACGCCCCTCGTCCGCTACCCGGCTCAGTTGCAGGCCGAGTTCACCGATGACTCGGGAGTCGAGATCGCGCAAAACCGGTCTACGGGAATTCCGTTTTACGTTTGGGCCAAACCCTTCGATGGTCAGATTCTATCCTGTTTCGGGCGGAACTCCGCCGCCGTCCTATGCAACGATCTGGGTGGGTATTTCATGCCGAACACAAAACCCTACCATCTGAGTTGCCGACAGTCGTTTAAGACCGAGCGGCGATTGGCATCGGGGCTTGTGCCGCGCGGAACTTGTCGGGTGGCCGGACTTCAAGCCAAAGCCTCCGCTTGCTCGAAACGGCTCGATTCCCAGTTCGCCGGCAATCTGATGCAGCAAGGGCACTCACGTTTCAGCCCCGAATTGCCTAACCAATATCTCTGCGAGTTATGTCAGTAGCGGCCACGTCCGCCATCTTTGGCTATTGCGGACTGATTTACGAATTCGTTCTGGCCCAATCTCTCTCGATTTTGTTTGGCCATTCGGTCGTGCAATATTCAGTGACCATCGGTCTCTTTATCGCCGCTATGGGTCTAGGATCTCACCTCGCTGAGAACTTTCACGATCCCCGCCTGGCGCTATGGCGGACGCAGCTGTGCTTGTCGCTCTTGGCACCGGCCGCTTGCGTGTTTTTCTGGTGGCTCGCGGTTTCCGGTCACCTGATTGCGGCGCGGGTAGTGGCCTATTCGGCAATTGTCGGGATCGGCTTTCTTACGGGTACCGAATTGCCGTTGCTCCTTCGGCTGCGAGCAGGTCCATCCCTGGGCGCGGTCCTGGGCGCCGATTACCTGGGCATGTTGGCCGCTTGCGTGCTCTTCCCACTTTGGCTTCTACCTGAGATCGGCGTGCTCAAGACTCTCTTTGCGACGGCGCTTTTGAATTCGGCGATGATGGCTTGCCTTTGGCCGCGGCGAATTTCACTCGCGATTCCTATCGCCGGCGTCCTCGCCCTCTTGATCTACTTCGAGCCTCTCATCCGCGAGGCGATGTCCACGAAACTGGTGGGCGGATGATCGGGATTCCGCCCCTCGCTTTTCTACTCAGCTTTTGCAGTCTCGGCTATCAGCTGGTCCTCGCACTCGCGCTCAGCGATGCGACCGGGGATTTCGTCTTAAGCCAAACCCTATCGCTCGGCGTGTTTTTACTGGGAATGGGCTTGGGCGCCTTTATCTGCGGCCGCTCGAAGCGCGAGCCGTGGCGGGACTTGTTGAAGGTGGAATGGATCTTGGCGGTGGCGGGATTCTTCGCCGTCAGCTACTTGCAGATGGGCGAGACGCTTCTTCAGTTTTTGGGGTGGCGCCAACAGTTCGGGCTTTTCGCCATGGCTCTACCCTACGCCCTGTGGTTGGGATATTGGACGGGCTTCGAGTTGCCGCTTCTCCTCGGCGTGAAGTCGGGGTTCAAGCCGGGGCAGGTACTCGCGGCGAACTACCTTGGCGCTTTCACCGCTACGATTTTAGTGCCGATCTACCTTTTACCGCTTCTGGATTTGACTGGAACCGTGCAGGTGCTTGGAGTTCTAAATTTTGTCGCGGCTTCTCTCCTGCTGGCGCCCGCGTCCGTGACCGCATTTAGAACGGCGATCCACTTGTCTTTGGGGGTCGCCATTCTCGGCTTGGTCCGACTCGCACCGGCGCTCTCCGAAGTTCATCTGAAGACGGTATACTTTTCACCCCGCCTGACGAATGAAGCCTCCTTCGCGAGCTCATGGAATGTCTTGCGCGCTTTAGAGGCGCCGATTCGCCTCCGGTCGTCCTACCAATGGATCGATCTTCTGCCCCCCGAGTTCAGCTCGACCGTTCAAGGCGAGCAGGACTTTCAGATCTACATGGATCGCAAGCTTCAGGTCAGTGCGGGTTCAGCGCAGCGCTATCACGAGAGCATGGTCCATGGTGGAATCAACCTTCTGGGTCGCGCGCCCAATCGCGTTCTGATCTTGGGCGGCGGCGATGGCCTACTCGCACGGGAGCTTTTGACCTATGCGGAGATCCAGCACGTGGATCTGGTGGAGTTGGATCCCGCTGTTATCCAAATGGCTCGCACGCAAAACGATCTTAAGATTCTGAATGCGGGCGCGTTGAATGCCGCTCGCGTGCACGTCCATACGGATGATGCTTTTCAGTTCGTGCGCGGCGCCGAGAAGAATTATGATTTGGTCTTGGTGGATCTCCCCTTTCCCAACAGCTATGATCTCAGCCTCCTCTACACCAAAGAATTTTACGCTCTCGTTCGACGCCATCTTGCCGAAGACGGCTTGCTGCTCGTCGACTTTCCCCTTCCTGCGGATCGCGGCGGTCCACTCCCCACGCTTGTTCATACCTTAAGGGCCGCGGGCTTCGAACGCCTTTTCGCATTCGGTACCGAAGATTTCTTTGTCGCCGCAGCTTCGCGGCCACTGGCCTTCGACTTTGAGACGCTCGTGCCCAAGGTGAGCAACCAAACGTTGCTCAACTTAATCAGCCGAGCCAGCGAATTAGAACACGCGGAGCGTGAGGAGGGACGGGTGAATAGCGTGCTTTTTCCTGTGCATTTCGGGTCGCTGCAATGAAGATCCTGTTCTTCTCCATTGGATTGCTTCTTTACGCGCACACGGCGTGGGCGCAGTCCGAACTTGCGCGCGACATTCCAGTCGGCTCCAATCCGCGATTTCTACCTCTTTTTCTCGACCGGTTTTCCGATGGCTTTCGCGCCAAGACCCGTTTTGAACCTGAAATGCCAGAGAGTTTGCGACGCTTCTGGCGCGACAATATGAGCGAGCCACGCGACTTTGCCGAAGAAATCCGTCCCGGCATCAAGTGGCCGCGCTTTCAGTGGGGCATTGAAACCGGGCCAGGTTCCGCTACGACCCTGTTACGACCCGTGTACCAATGGTTCGACGTCAAAAATCCAGAGCGCCTGGTGCGGGAGTGGAACCGAGCTTTCTGTTTTGACGCTGAGAAAAACTATATCGGCGTCAGCTGGTCCGGTGACCAGAGTGTGATGGAGTTTTTTATAAATAAAGGCGGACAGCTCACAGTGCGCCGGTATCTTAATAAAAAATTCGCCAAAGAGTACGTGCTTGAATTGAAAATCGAAAACGGCCAGTCGGTTGCCACCGCCATCGCCGACGGACGAATTCTTTTCACCCAGATCCCCGTCGGTCGCACCTCGCCTCGGCTTTCTCATCCCCAGGCCGCGCACCTGCAGTTTGCAATTCAACGGGAGTTCCTGCTCTCTCCCCGCACCTTTGCCAAAGGCTCGGATGGTATGGAGCGCGTGTTCTTTCCCTGAAAATAAGCAGGACTAAAGGAGCTCGGTCACCTTACGCAACCGCATTTCGGCCTCGGAGAGATCAAGGACGAGCGGCTCCTTGATCCAAGTGCCAAGATTAAAGGCGCGAATGGTTTTCTCATCGCGGATCACAGTGACGTCGTCGGCCACATGAACGTGCCCGGCAACCAAAACGTCGAAAGCTTTATCACTATAGGCCCGGCCGATATGCGAGAGAAACCGGTCCTTGACCTGTGCGGGCGTCACGGTCTTGACCGAGGAGGTATAATCCCGGCTCGCATGACTCGCCTTCTCTCCCACCCACTTGACCGCTGGGTCGGGAAGGTGCCGACCTAAACCTCGCCCGGGCGGGGTGCGCAACAACCACCGCAAGAACAAATAACCCTTATCGTCGGGATCCATCTGATCGCCGTGCTCGACCCGAACCGTTCTCCCCTGCAGGTCGAAGTAGGCCGGATTCTCGAAGACTTTCACCTCCAGCTGCTCCTGCCAAAACAGCTTGAGATCCAGGTCATGGTTGCCTTCGAAATAATAGATCTCAGTGCCGAGGCTTTTCAGGCGCCGAATGGACTCGATCACGTCCGCATACGTCGAAACAAAATAATCCCGATCGGCGACCCATAAGTCGAAAATATCGCCGACTAAAAAAAGAAAATTGGGCTTGAGATTTACGCAAGCATCGAGAAAGCGGCGAAAGAGAATGCACTTCTCATCCGCCGGTGACTGGATATGAATATCGGATACAAAAAAAGCTCTACTCGCCATCCAGCTGTTCAGTACCTAATCCCCGCTTGCGGCGCAAGTAGGAAGGCACCTCTAGGCTATCACTCTCAAAGGGAGAGCGCGCAGGCTCGGGACTTAGGCGCGGCGGCATGGCATCGTCCATATTCATCGACAGTTGCACATCGGCACCGCCACCTTCGCTTTTCATTTGGCTCTCGCGGTAAGCGCGGGCCTTAGCCAGAAGCACATCGCGGGGAAGCGCGGGCTTTGCCGGTTGTGTGGGCTCAGGCTTTAAGCTGAACTGAGGCTGTGGTTGCGGGACCGGTTGGGACTGCTGCGAGGCCTGCATCGGGACATCCATGGATCCGGGAGTCGAAGCCTCCGGCACCATGCTCAAGTTCAGGCTCTCATATGTTTGCGCGCCACTGAGCTCTTGGTTCAAACGCTGGAGACCGGCATTCATCAGCTGCTGATCGGCTGCGATTTGGGAGCCGGCCTGCTTCGGAACGATTGTGCCAAAGCCGGTCGCAATCACCGTCACGCTGACATTGTCGCCCATATTTGGATCGATAACGGCACCGAAGATGATTTCCGCATCCGGATGCGCGGCCTCAGTGATAAGGGTACTGGCTTCGTTGACTTCCCAGAGCGTGAGATCGCTGCCGCCGGTGACATTGATGATAATACCCGTGGCTCCATCGATGCAGATATTCTCGAGCAGCGGCGACGAGATCGCACCAGTGGCGGCTTCGACCGCGCGATTTTCTCCGGATGCGAGACCCGACCCCATGATGGCCATGCCCTTGGCGGCCATTACGGTGCGGATATCGGCGAAATCGAGATTGATCAACCCGCGAATGTTGATCAGATCCGAGATTCCCTTTACCGCGTGAAGCAAGACTTGATCCGCTTTGCGGAAGGTTTCCAGAAGTGGTGTGCGTTCGCTGGCAACGGTTAACAGCTTCTGGTTGGGGATCACAATCAATGTGTCGACACTGTCTTGCAGCTCTTTAATTCCTTCATCGGCCTGCTTCTTGCGCTTTTTACCTTCGAAGATAAACGGCTTGGTGACCACACCAATCGTCAAAGCTCCAAGTTCCTTGGCGATCTTGGCTACGACCGGCGCGCCACCGGTTCCAGTTCCTCCACCCATACCGGCCGTTACAAAAACCATGTCGGCGCCTTCTAGCGC
>JALHOQ010000096.1 GCA_022842925.1 Bdellovibrionales bacterium | reverse complement strand
GGAGACAAAGATTTTCTGGATCAGTTAAGAAAAGAGATGGCCAAGATGAAAGGGCTGCGACTGGTAACGGATATGCAACCGGTTGAGATTCACGGCACGCTTCTGCGTTTCCGCGATTGGCGGCGCATCTCCGAGATCGCGAGGGAATTTGACGGCGAATACGCTTTTAAGGCGCAAGCCCTGCCCGATGCGGCCGAGGAAGCCTTGGTGAAGTTGAAAGATCTGGCCCGGGCAAGTGCCCTGCCGATTCTCAGGTTCTCGGCCGATCCGCAATTCACCGTTCATGTACCCAAGGGCGCCAAAGGTTTGGCGCAAACTGTGAGCGATGTCTTCTCTCCCTACGGGGTGCGAGTCGTGAGCCTCGAGAGTCAGCTGCTCGTGCAACCACTGGTGCGTACGCAAGTGGTTTTGGCGGAACTGAGCCGCTCGCATAGTCGCACCTTCGGCGTCGAGTGGCCTTCGGCCTATCGGGCACAGCTGGTGCCCAAGCCCGACACTCCCGACAATCTAATGGTTACGCTTAAAGCTCTCGAAGCCCAGGGTGAAGCCCAGATTCTGGCGTCTCCCACTCTCGCCTGCCGGAGCGGAGGAGAGGCCCGCTTTCACGCCGGCGGCGAGTTTCCGATTCGCTTGGTATCAAGACAGACCCGCGATGTGATTTGGAAACAACATGGAGTTATTCTCAACGTGCGGCCAAAGGCCGACTTCTCTGGCGCGATCTCGCTTGAGATCGAAACCGAAGTTTCCCTTCTCGACATGGCCCACGCGGTGGATGGCATACCCGCGCTCAAATCCAACAAGGTTAAGAGTCACTTCGACCTCAGCGGCAAGCGCACGATCGCACTCTCGGGTCTAATCAAACAGGAACTGGGCCGCGCGCGCGACGGCCTGCCCGGACTCAGCTCCCTGCCCGTCCTGGGTCCACTTTTTTCGAGCCGCCAATTCCGGGCCGAACAGAGTGAGCTAGTGGTCTTCGTCACGCCTGAGGTGCAGCCTCCGACTGAGGACGCCGCGATTCAAATGCCGAAAGGATGGGTGACGCATGAATGGTGACCTAGCCGAGCGGGCCCTGGCGATTCAAAAAAACTTTTCGGCGACGTGGACGTTCGACACTTCGGACTTAGGCCGTCCGGCGGCCGAAAAAGTACTCGAGAACCTGATCGGTGAATCGGCACCGGCCATGGTGACCCGTTTGCAAAACGAATTCTTCAACCTTGGTCCCCTCGAACCTCTGCTGAAAGACCACGGGGTGACGGAAATTATCGCGAATGGCAAAGACGAAATTTGGTTGGAACGCGAGGGCCGACTTCAGAAATGCGAAGACGCGTTTCTTACCCCTCCCACTTTCAAGAACGCCATAGACCGGATCTGCTCGGAGTCGGGCCTCACGCTGAATCTGTCACAACCCTTTGCCGATGGTCGCTGGCGAGAATTTCGCGTGCATCTGGCCTGCGCACCTTTGGTTTCGCACGATTTTCATCTGACCCTACGCCGGATCGCCGAAACACCTTGGACGCTGGAGCGGCTCGAACAACGGGGCTGGGCCTCATCGGCACAACTCGACAGTGTGCGGACCTTGATACGTGAACGAAAAAACATCCTGGTTGTCGGGGCCACCGGTTCCGGCAAAACATCTGTGCTGGGAGCCCTACTGAAAACTCTGCCGTGCGATGAACGGGCGGTGATCATAGAGGACACCGACGAACTTCCCATCGCCAATGCTGCCAGCACCAAACTCCTTGCCCGTCCGCCCACGCCGGCTTTGCGCGGAGTGGACCTGGGTGAACTCGTGCGCCAGTCGCTGCGCATGCGGCCCCAGCGTCTGGTGGTGGGCGAGGTGCGTGGGGGTGAAGCGAAAGATCTTCTGCTGGCCTTGGCCACTGGGCATAGCGGAAGCTTCGGGACTCTCCATGCGGCCGATGCGCGACAGGCGTTGTTACGGCTGGAGATGTTGGTGCAGATGGGGGCCCCTCAGTGGAGTGTGCAGGCGGTTCGGCAGCTGATTCAGTTCAGTGTGGATGCTTTGGTGGTATGCGGAAATTCGAGCGGCCACCGTCGCCTGGAAGGGCTGTACAAAGTGGCCGCTCTGGAATCGTTTGGTTTTTTAGTCGAACGCCTAGCTTAAGCCCGCACGTCCACGAAGGAGCCCCGGGGCTTAAAGCCCTTGGGTGGATCGCCGAGGGTGGGGTCGCCCGATACTTCACCGCCGTCCTCGTCCGCCGGAGCGGAGTGGACCGGGGTGCTCACCTCGGGCGCGGCCTGAACCTCGTCCTCTTTGCGCATGCGGTTCATAAAGAATTGGTCGGCCATCTGTTGCACGATCGCACCATCGGCTCTCGCCTTCTTGGCCTCTTCCATTTCTTTATGGATGGCCACGGCTTTCGCCGCGGTGCTGGTCGCGCTGGGATTGGCCGCCGTCGACTCGCCGATCGGGCGGCCGAAGCTAGGGGCTCCGGGCCTGACGGGAGCCGCGTTTTTGAGGTCGGTCGATGCAACGCGAGCGCTGCCTCGAACGACGCGGCTGATTTTTTCCACTGTCACCTCCTGTGGTCGTGGCTTTTTAAAAGGGAAATCCTTTTCCCTCATTTGCTGATCGGCCAAAACCTTGGACTTTCGAACGGGCCGAACGTCTAATTCTGACACAGGACCTTGGCCGGGCGGCTTGTGGATAATTACTTCAAGGGCTTTTTTTCAATTTTGAAATCCGGTTGCCTCAGACTGGAATTCGGGTAGTTAAATCGCCCATGACTCGCACTTTCTTATTTAGCTGTTTTTACTCGATTTTGGCTTTTCTCACACTTCCCGCGGGCGCGCGGAGCGGCGGCGTCGTCGATGGTGGAGGGGGCGGAAATTTTCACTATCACACTCGGGAAGAAGTGATCGAGGCCATCGAGGAAGTGTGGGCCGACATGGTCTCTGTTAAGCCTGGCAATCCCGTTGGTCTCGCCTATTCTTATGCGCGAGAAACGGACCCGGCTCGCGGGGGAGATCCAAAAGTTGCCGAAATTATTTCGAAGATCGTCTCCCATGAAAATTGGCAACCGGGTAAGGATGTGAATTTTGCCACCGACGAAATCAAACAGAATACGACCTACATCAGAAACCAGAAAATTCGCCGTGAAGAAGACGGCTATTGCGCTGCCCAAGACGAACGGAAGTATTTGGGCGCCGTGGATCGACTCGACCGGCGAGGCCGAATATGCATTAGTGTTTACGGGTTGATGCGGCTGCCATCCGGATCTTTAAAGGCGGATTTGATGGGACTTTTGATTCACGAAGCCGCACATTTGAATGGATATAATGAGGAAGATGCGCGACATATTCAGCGGTATTTTTTGAAGCACTATCGCTTTATCGTACGGCAGGCCGGAGAGTATGCCCGGTTCAACAGAAAAACTAACCTTTATACGAGCGCAACCTCATATTGGGCGACCGTAATCCGATACGAGCCATTAACGGAACAGTACGTAAAATCCCTTTACCGACTTGCCCATCGATTCAAACCGTTCGTCCCACCGCCCGAGCTGCATGACGACTTGGGCGAAAAACATCCCGAGCTGCGCAAGGAAGTGAGCACCTCTCGCACCGAGCTAGTTTCAGATATAGAGGACTTCGCGCGGGACCTGGAAGACGAATTGGCGAGCAACCAGACTCGGGTGCTACCTCGACACTTACGCCGAATGGGAAAGCTGGCCAAACAGATGGTCGACTTTGAGATTCTGCATCACCACTGGCTTTTCGGAGAACACGAGTTCTCAAACATATTTTCAACCAAACGGTCTCGTCAGCAAATGGAAGACGATCTGTATGAGATCGACGCTGCCGTGGAAGAGAAGCTATTAAACGATGCCGACGCTCGTCCTGCGTTAATCTGCGACCATAGGGACTCGCCCTCTACAATGCAGGAGCAGGTGGCTTTTGACATGGACCCTTTTCCACAGCCCTGCCGGGATGACGATCATGTGGAAGTCGAACCTGAGCTTCCGGAACCCTCTCCTGAACCTGAAAACCCGTCGTCCACCCAGTTTATAATTCCGGAAACCGAATTGTTTAAATCGAAGCCCTAGCGCTGCGGTGCCTGCCTATACCCAAAATGGACAGTCCACGAGATTTTTCAAAGGGGCTTGAAATCAACCCAAGTCTCGGATAGTCCCCAAGCCATATGACCAAGATTATTTATTTCTTTCTGCTGATTGCAGCGCCGTTTATTGTGATTACCGTGGTCCACGCCGCTCCGTAAAATCAGACCTGCTTGGACTTACCCGCATCGGCCGGAGTGGCGAGCCGGATCCCGAGTTCGAGTAATTGCTCCTTCGCCACCGGACTCGGCGCTTCAGCCATCAAATCAGTGGCTTTGGCCGTTTTCGGAAACGCGATCACATCGCGAATAGCGTCTGTCCGACACAAAAGCATAGCCATCCGATCCACGCCCCAAGCAATACCGCCATGGGGTGGAGTACCGTAGGATAGAGCCTCAATAAAGAAACCGAATTTCAACCGGGTTTCTTCTTCACTCAATCCGAGCGCCTCGAACATCGCCGCCTGCACCTGTTGGCGATAAATTCTTAAAGATCCGCCGCCGAGTTCGTAGCCATTGCAAACCAAGTCATAGGCCTTCGCCAGCAGCGTCGGGTACTTGCTTTCGTCGCGATTGAGCATGATCTCGAGCTGTTCATCCTTCGGTGACGTGAAGGGATGGTGGCGTGCGGCCCAGCGCTTGTTTTCGGCGTCGTACTCGAGAAGCGGAAAGTCCACAACCCAGAGAAACTTGAACACGGATTCGTCAATTAGCTTCAGTTCATGTCCCAGTTCGTTGCGAAGAGCGGAGAGAGACGCGCACGTCACATCGAAGTCATCGGCAACAATAAAGACCGCGCCGCCCGCTTGCCCACCCGCTTCGTCATAGATTTTTTTCAGCTGTTCGGGCGGAAAGAATTTAGAGACCGACGAGCTGATCGCTCCATTCTCTTCTTTCAACCACACCAGGCCTTTCGCGCCCATTTGCTTTGCGACGCCCGTCAGTTTGTCGATGTACGAGCGCGAGTAGTTCCCGCCCTTGGGCACGGCCAACGCCTTTACCGCACCTCCGCGCGCAACTACGTCGTCAAAGACCTTGAATCCGTGTCCGCTCACGACCTTGGCCACATCCCGCAGTTTTAAGGGATTGCGCAGGTCGGGTTTGTCCGAGCCATAGGTGTTCATGGTGTCGAAATACGTCATACGGGGAATTTCTTTTACGTCGTAACCGATGGTGTCTTTCCAGATCGTTTTCACCATACGCTCATTCAGATCCATGATGTCGTCTTGGTCGATAAAGCTCATCTCAATATCGATCTGGGTGAACTCAGGCTGGCGGTCGGCGCGCAAGTCCTCGTCGCGGAAGCAACGGGCGATCTGAAAATATTTGTCCATTCCGCCCACCATTAAAAGCTGCTTCAAAGTCTGCGGGCTTTGGGGAAGAGCGTAGAAGGTTCCTTGGTTCACGCGCGAGGGCACGAGATAATCACGTGCGCCCTCGGGGGTGCTTTTGTATAAAATCGGAGTTTCAACTTCGATAAAGCCTTCGTTCGAGAGAAAGTCTCGCACGATTTTGCACGCCTTATGGCGCAGGGTTAGGTTGTTCTGCAGACGCGGGCTGCGGATATCGAGATAGCGATATTTTAAACGCAGCAACTCCGACACCTTCGGATCGTCGACAACAAATGGAGGTGTATTGGCCTCGGATAAAACTTGAAGCTGGCTGACCTCCACCTCAACTTCACCAGTCGGGATTTTAGTATTGGTCATGCCCTGCGGACGCGACCGGACCGAGCCCTGAACGGCGACAACAAATTCACCACGTACGCTATGGGCGGATGCGATTTGAGGATCGGCCGGATTCATTACGATCTGCACAATGCCTTCGCGATCGCGCAAATCGACGAATACTAAGCCACCATGGTCACGGCGGGTGTCCACCCAGCCCATTAAAACCACGGTCTTTCCGACATGCTCTTTACGCAAGCCTCCGCAATAGTGAGTCCGCTTTAAGGTCTTTAAAAACGCCATCCTTGCCTCCGAATTATGGCTGGTGACAGAGCTCCGACAATGCTCTATCTTGCCTTCATATGCCATCAGTTAAAATCGAAAAACAGTGTAATCTGAGCGCCGATGACAGTTTCAAGCGGATTTCCGAAATGCTGTCGAACGATACGGATCTGCGTAAACTGGACCCCAAGTACAAGGCCGACTTCAATGCCTCAACCCGCAGCGGGTCCGCCGACGGGTCGATGTTTAAAGCCAAATTGAACGTGCAAGAATCCAATGGTGGTTCCAAGGTGGAAATCGTGGTCGACTTGCCGTTTCACTTGGCCTTGGTCAAAGGGATGGTTGAGAAGACCTTGTCGAAAAAGCTCGAGGAAGTTCTGGCTTAGGAGCTAGCCTCATGGCCCCCAAGAAAAAACCGCCGGTTAAAAAATCCAAGCCGGTGAAACCTAAAAAGACCAATTCGAAAAAAGCCGCCCCGAAATCCCTTAAGGGTTTTAAAAGCGTCGCGGCCGAAGTGATTGAGCCCTCCGACGCTCCGACCGCACCCGAGCCGGTGATCGATGAGGGCGTGGACCTCGATGTGGATCTCGAGCTGCCCGAACCCGCGCCTCTAGACAGCAGCAGGGCCCTGACCACCAGCGACCCCGTTTCGCGTTACATGGCCGAACTCGCGCGCTACCCTTTGCTGACCCGCGAGCAGGAGCACGCCTTGGCGGTACGTCTGTTTGAGAAGAAGGACCCCAAGGCGGCCGAAATGCTGGTGACTTCGAATCTGCGGTTTGTGGTCAAGGT
The DNA here is from genome assembly GCA_022842925.1 of Bdellovibrionales bacterium. Classification (GTDB taxonomy): domain Bacteria; phylum Bdellovibrionota; class Bdellovibrionia; order Bdellovibrionales; family UBA1609; genus JALHOQ01. Next base: position 5,869 of record JALHOQ010000096.1, on the reverse strand, counting down.
GGCCGCGGAGTACACCAAGTTCGGGGCCAAGCTGATCGACCTCGTGCAGGAGGGCAATGTCGGACTGATGCACGCGGTGCGGGAGTTCAATCCGTATAAAGGCGTGCGCTTGATCACCTACGCCGTTTGGTGGATTCGTGGGTATATTCAAGAACATCTGATGCGGCAGTATTCGATGGTTCGCATCGGCACGACCGCGACCCAACGAAAATTGTTTTATCAGCTGCAGCGTGAGCGCGAGGCCCTGGAGAGAATGGGTGCCGCGCAGGGAATCGCTCAGATTTCGGGTAAGCTTGGTATCCCGCAAGAAGAGGTGCAGGAGATGCACTCGCGGCTCAGCGGCCGCGATCTCAGCTTAGATGCTCCCGTTGGCGACGGCGAGGGTTCGGCTCGCTTACTGGACTTTCAAACTGAGGCAGATCCTTCGGATCTCACGGAACAGATCGGCACGCGTGAGGAAGTGACACGGCTTCTTGGCGGCATCGAAAAATTACGGCCTTCATTGAATGAGAAAGAGCTCTTTCTACTTGAAGCGCGTTTGCTCGCGGACGAGCCAATGACCCTTCAAGAAATCGGCGACAAGTACGGAACCACTCGCGAAGCCGTTCGCCAAATGGAAGCGCGCTTGATCGATAAAATCAAAAAAGTAGTTTTGTAGGGCCCGAATTCCGCCCTCATAAGCGCAAAAACGGCGCTCGATTCGCGGGGATAAGCCAACAGCTTGCCTTTGGAGCTGGTCCGTCCTATGCATCAGGGCCATCCGCATGCTCCGTTTAGATCACTTCATTTTAGCGTTGGTCCTGGTCCTATTGGCGTCTACGGCCTGCTCTGCAAAAAAAGGCAAAAGCGGCGGCGTCGTGGATGGCGGCGGCGGGGGCGACTTACGCCTGCACAGCCGGGAAGAGGCCATCAAAGAAATCCAAAACGCTTGGTCCTTGCTGGTGACCACCCGACCGGACAACCCTATTCAGGTGGCGGCGGGATTCTTAAATTGGCGGATATATGCGGCTCGAGCGACTTGGAACCGGGGCGAACCGCTGACCGATCAAGAATCTCAGATTAGGGACATGCTGATCGAGATGCTGGGATCGGGAGGAAACCGACCCGCCGAACAGGCCTTCGGGCGCTATGTGGACACCAAATTGTCTAAAAACTTGAAGGACAAAAAATTGAAACTGATCGAGGCTGGACTTTGCAAAGGTCCCAGCCACAGCGGACATATCGCTTCCGTTTCGAAATTGGATTTTACCGGAGAAGTTTGCGTCAGTATTCGCGAAGTGCAGAAAATGCCGTATTCCGGAGTTACGTCCACGCCCCTAATCGCTCTCCTCATTCACGAAATCGCCCACCTCCACGGTCACGATGAAACCCGCTCAGCGCTTATTCAAGATTTTTTCCTCCGCAATATGCCGGCTATTATGGGTTATCGTGATGAACAAAAAAAATCGAAAATATCCGCTCAGGCCGACTTTAAAATTCGAGGCATCCGCGAATTCCTTTACATTTACAAATTGGACGCAAACTATGTGCGAGGCCTGCAGCGCCTCGCGAGCGAAATGCGAGCGATTCAAGACAGTCTTCCGGAGCCCTACTCGGTCGGTTCCCTACCTGAACACTCGCCGGAAAAGTTTGAGAAACTCTACCGTGAAATTGGCCAAATCGGCGCAGGGTATAATTCCCTAGCGGAAAGCGTAAATGCGCGGTTGAAGAGGAATAAAAACCGCCCCCCGCCCAAGGACGCGGCGACATTGGCTCGCGTCCGCGAGCTGGCTCTTCGTTCCGTTCAGTTCTTAGATTCACTGAATCTCTATTTGTTCGGTAGCAAGGACCCCATGGAACGCGCGGGCCACGAACTCGATACGGAAAATTTTCCGCTAAGCGAGGAAGAGATCATTTCCAAAACCGGCGGTTAAGCCGACTCGACTTCTTGATCCTCAAAAAACTGCGCTAGTTTGGCGCGCAGGCGCGAGATGGCCTGAGCATGGAGCTGCGACACGCGACTCTCCGTCACCCTAAGGATCTTCCCGATCTCTTTTAAGTTGAGGTCTTCGTAATAATAAAGCGACAACACCAGACGCTGGCGCTCGGGCAGGTCTTCGATGGCCTTCGCCACCACTTCCTTGACCGACTTCAGGTTCAACTGGGTCAGGGGGTTGTTGAGCTTGCAACCCTCAAGGATATTCAGAATCGACTTTTTATCGACGTTGCTGAACGTAGCCGCGTCGTCGATCGAAAGCACGGAGATCGGGCGCACCTGATTGAGGAGATCGAAGTACTCCTCCATATTCATGCCGAGCTTTCCTGCCACTTCTTCTTCATTGGCGGTGCGACCGAGCTGGGATTCGAGCTCCAACTGGGCGCGGTCGAGCATCTTGGCCTTGTCGCGAACCGAACGCGGCACCCAGTCCTGAGCGCGGAGTTCGTCGAGAATGGCGCCGCGAATTCGAAATTCCGCGTAGGTTTTAAATTTATTATCTCGGGTCGGATCGTACTTCTCGATAGCATCCATCAGACCGATGACGCCACTTGAAATCAAATCGTCCAACTCGATATTTGACGGGAGGCGCACGGCGATCTTTTGCGCGATAAATTTGATTAGCGGGGCGTACTCAAGGATTAATTTGTCCTTGTCCGCCGCTTTCATCTTGCTTGGCTCTTCTTTATACTTCTTCAATAATGCATTTACATTATTGCCGTTATTGCCAGCCGCCATTCAGTCTCCGCTCGGGGTTATGCTTTTAGTTTAACAAATCTCTCCGCCGAATCAAAATCGGCAACGTCTAGGCCACGCCCGATAACTGATTCCAAAAGAACTGAATCCCGCCCTTAATTTCTGAAAAGCGCTGCGAATCCCTTAGGTTATCGGCCAACGCGCGGATGGCCGTGGCCGCTGGGCTCCGACTTTGCATCTGGACCACGAGCTGCTGGCTTCGAACTGACTGTCTCAAAATGAGATCAGCGGGAATGCAACCCCGGTAGTTTAAGCTCACGCACAAAAAGCGATTGGCCACGTCGCTCAGCTTATGGAAAACCTGGCGCCCCTCGATCTCATCCTTCACCATATTGGTTACCACGGAGAAACGGTTCTCCCGGTGCCGCTGATTCAGGACCTTGATCAAGGCATAGGCGTCCGTCAGGGAGGTCGGGTCCGGCGTGACGACCACGAGAATTTCTTGAGCCGCTGAATTCAGGTAGAGCACATGATCGTCGATGCCGGGAGCCGTATCGATCAGCATGTAGTCGTAATTTCGATTGAGCCGACTTACTTGATCGAGGAGCACATGTTTCTGCAGCGGCTCCAACCGGCTCAAGCCGTAAATTCCCGAGCCGCCCGGAATCAGATCCACGCCCGGCGCCACCTCAGTGATCACCTCTTCAATCGTGGCCTGGCCATTTAGTACTTGGCCGATATTGCCCTGGGCGCGGACGCCAAAGAGAATATCGACGTTGGCCATTCCTAAATCGCCGTCCAAAATCAAAACGCGCTTACCTTGGCGACCCAGTTCGGCGGCCACGTTGCAGACGAGGGTGGTTTTGCCTACACCGCCCTTGCCGGAAGTGAAGCTTATGGTTCTGTTCATTGCTTTTCCTCTCTTGTCATTCGGCTGAGCTTAAAAATAAAATCCACGATCCGCTCTTTGCTCGCCATTTCAAAATCTTCGGGAATGCGCGAGCCCGTACCGAAGGAATGAATTGGAGTTTGAAAGCGATTCTGGAAGTTGATTAACAAACCGTGCCGGGCCGACTCGTCGATCCGGGTGAAAATCACATCGTGAATTCCGATCATTTGATACCGGCTGGCCTGATCGATGGCCTCTTCATCGCGAGCCGTGACGGACTGAACGTAGTGCAGAGTGCGATTGAAATCCGCAGGCGGAAGCATGCGCTTGAGCCAGTCGGCTTCCTCCATCGTCTTTAGATTCAGTCCGGGACAGTCGACTAGGATATGCTGAACCGATCGCAACTTTTGCTCGGCGACAGCCCATTCACCAGGGTTGCGCACGATCGCAAATGGCACGTTCATAATCTGCGCAAAGATTCGCAGTTGATCGGCGGCGCCCAGTTTCATCGTGTCGAGCGAGATGATCGCGATCTTGCGCCGCTCTTTGAGCACAAGATGAGATGCGAATTTCACCAGCGCCGAGGTTTTGCCTTGTCCGGCCGATCCCATAAAAACATGGTAACGACCCTGCAACGGGTTCGGGCTAGTTTCGACTGTGTGTAAAAGCTGGCGCACGACCCAAGCGTCGACTAGAGCCGGCTTCTTTGCCGCCTCGGGGTCCATCTCCCGCTGCGCTTGTTTTAAGAGATTGGTCACATAGGGCACGCTCAGGCCTTGGCCAGTCAGACGTTGGTAAACGGCACTCATCTCGTACGAAAGGCCTTGTTCGGCGCCCGGATGCTGGCTTAACGGAATCTGCGGCATATGCTGGAATTTTTCGACTATGGCCTTCAGTTCGCGCAGCTGAAACTCCAACGCGGCCATGTCGGGTGCTTTCATAGAGGTCTGCGGCATCGACTTGGGCTGAGCTTTCTCCTGAAGAATTTCCGCGCTGGCCATCCGGGCCCGTTCCGCGGCTTTGCGAACACGCTCTCGCCCTACGGCTGCGGCCGTGATGTTCGTATGCGCGGGCGTTGTGCCCCGATGGGGAGAAAGACTGGAGCCACCATCGTCTTCAATATCAATGTAACGAAGACCGGCGACCTGAGCGCGGACTTCTTGAGTTACGGGCGGACCTTGCGAAGATCCTCTGCGGTTCGAACCGCCGTAGGAGGGACCACCCCCTCCGGCCATTGCCATTTCTCTCTGCTCCTCAACCCCGCGATCATGGACCCGGTTAATAAACTGCTTTTGGCGAGTCGCGGGGATTTGATGGAATTTCTCCCGTAAATCCTCGCGCAGCTTGCTTTCCGCCACCTTCTTTTTTCGCAAAGTTTCTTCGCTCACGGCGGCCGTCACTTCCACCGATTTTTCTCCCATTAAGCCGAACCCCCTATGCGTGTCTTTGGCCGACAAAATAATCGCCTCGGGCCCCAAATGGATTTTGACCAGTTCGAGCGCTTCCTTCATGGATTTGGCTTCAAACTTTTTAACTTGCATGGCTTTGCTCCACTAGGCCGACCGCTTGAATCTGCGCATCGGCTGAAATTTCGTTGTGTGACAGCACCACCACTTGCGGCAGGAACCGGTGGGTCAATTTGAACAAATGCCGGCGCGAGGTGGGGCTGGTCAGGAGAATTGGCTGACCCGCAATCTCAGGATGCATTTCGATCGTGCGCGAAATCTGAGTCAGTATGCCCTGCGCGGCCCGGGGATCCATCACGAGCTGTACGCCCTGCTCCGTTTGCAGAAGCGAGTTGGCGATCAACTCCTCCACTTTCGGCGCGAGGGTCATGACCGAAATTTCTCCGCGGTCATTCATGTACTTGTGCGTGATCGCGCGTGACAGGGCCTTACGTGTGGCCTCGGTCAAAACTTCCGGATCTTTATTTTTATGTCCCTCGTCCGCCAGAGTCTCGAAAATGGTGAGAAGGTCGCGAATCGAAACTTGCTCTTTAAGCAGATTCTGCAAGACCTTCACAACCGTGCCGAGCGGCAGAACCTCCGGAATCAGTTCCGTGACGACTTTCGGATAATTCTTTTTTAGGTTCTCGATCAAATTGTCGGCTTCTTGACGGCCGAAGAGTTCGAAGGCGTGCGTGCGGATAATTTCTGTGAGATGCGTTGCCATCACAGTCGGCAAGTCGACAACCGTATAGCCCGCCATTTCGGCTTCTTCCTTCTGCGCCTTCCCAATCCAGAGTGCATCCAAGCCAAAGGCGGGTTCCTTGGTGGGCATTCCGGGTACGGCGCGCAGAACGTTGCCAG
>JALHOQ010000095.1 GCA_022842925.1 Bdellovibrionales bacterium | reverse complement strand
ACCAGAGCGCGGGCAATGGCTAGGCCGAGGCCGGTGCCTTTGACCAGTGGGTTTTTGGCGTTGGTGGCCTGGCGGAATTTTTGGAAAATCGCTTCCTGATCTTGCGGGTCAATCCCCCGTCCTTGATCGCAGACTTCAATCACTAGCTCGCCATCATCATTGATCTCGCAACGCACGATCACTTGTTTACCCTTGGGAGAAAATTTGATGGCATTGGACATCAGGTTAGTCAGAACCTGTTGAATCCGGTCTTCATCCATATAAGCGTCGACCACCGGCATGGCATCCGCCACCAAGGTGACGTCGGCCTGCTGGGCCAAGCCCTGCAGCGATTGCAAAGACGTTTCCACCAGCTTGTTAAGCGAGTGCCAATCTTGCGTCAGGGGGAGCTTGCGCGCCTCGATTTTGGCTAAATCCAAAATGTCGTTGATCAGTCGGATCAGTCGATCGGTTTCATTCTCGGCAATGGTCAGTAGGTTATCGGCCATTTCATTCATGTGGCCGACCACACCTGAGCGCATCAAGCTTAAGGAGCCCTTGATCGAAGTGAGCGGGGTGCGCAGTTCATGCGAGGCGATGCTGAGGAATTCGGATTTGGCCTGATCCAGCGTTTTAAGCTGCTCCATGTTTTGAATCACCCGTTGCGCGAGCGAGTTGAAGGTCTGTTGCATATGGCCGATTTCGTCCATGCTGGGGACGCTGAATTGATAGGTGTAGCGGTCATTTAGAAAGTCGACCATTTTGCGCGAGAGCGATTGGATCGGTCGGATTACGGAGCGGTGAACGAACATCTGCAATCCCAAAAAGGTCAGAACCAATGTCAACATGGTGAGACCGGCGAAGTAGAGCAATCGATTTTCAAGGTAATTGAGCTGCTCACGCGTGAAGCGCTGGAACTCGGCCTCGTTGCGGATAAACAACGCGTAACGGTCACGGATGGTGGCGGTATGACCCTCATTGTACGTTTGAATCAGACTCGAAAACTGCTCCATTCGGCGGGGAGGGCTGAGGCGTGCGCGGTAGGCTTGCAGGCGGCGCAACTGATCGGCTGAGGGCCGCGTCTCGTTCAGCGCTTGCACTTCGTCGCGCATGCCGTAGGAGAGCTCGAGCTGGCGGCGGGTGTCGCGATAGACTTTAAAAGTATTGTACGAAACATAGGCCAGGGTCAGCGTGGTGGCCGTAAACAGACTCAGTAAAAAGAACAGTCGAAAGCGAATGCTGCTCATGCGGCCTGCTCCAGGATCTCACGGATCTGGTTGGCGAGCTTCATCGGGTCAAAGGGCTTCGGAATAAACCCGGTGCCATTCTCGATAAACTCGCGGATATCGGAGTCCTGCGACTTTGCGCTTAAGAAAATCACCGGCTTGGGTTGGGGGCATAGGCTCCTATACTGCCGGCAGACGGTGATGCCATTCATCTTCGGCATCATTTCGTCGAGCAGGATCACGTCGTACTGTTGCGTGAGAGCCTCGCGGAGGGCCGATTCACCGTCGGAGACGATGGTGACGTTATGGCCACCAATTTTCTCTAAAGAGATTCGGGCGATGACTGAAATATTGGGATCGTCTTCCGCCAACAGCACTTTCATCGTTGCAACCCCTAAGCTGCGCCTTTATTGCTGGCTCCGTGCGAGAAGAGCCAGCGGCGAATTTTCTGCAAAAAAGCCTCGCGAGCGCCCAAGAAAATCAAGTGGGCGCGGTAATTTCCAGTTTTGGCATCTAGTTCGACATTCAACACTTTCATCGGCGGCGGCTGCACGTCGAGCTGGTTGAAAAATTCAGCTGTAATATCAATCATCATTCCCGGTCGAAGGGGCATTTCGGTCACGATGCGCATGCCGAGTTCGGATACGCTTTCCACGGCGATCGAGCGTTTCAGGGTACCCGCTTGCATATTGGAACCGTGAAGCTGGATTTCGGGATACTTATGCGGCGGCTTTTTTTCGAACAGCGAGTTCACCTTTTGCACGAGCAACATTGGGTCGAGAGGTTTAACGATATAATCGTCGACCCCGATTTTAACAGCTCGTTCAACATCCTTGCGGTCGCGCAGGCCCGTTAGCATGGCGATCGAGAGGTCTTTGAATTTCTGGTCTTTTTTAATAGTCGTAATCAACTCAAAGCCCGAGTAGTGGGGCATGTTGGCATCGCTTAAAAGAAGATCGAAATCGATATGGTTCAGCCAATCGATGGCCCGCATGGCGTCTTCGGCCACGAAAACGGTATGGCCGGCGCTGCCAAGCACGCTTTCCGCCATCCTTAAAATGTCCAGGTCGTCATCGACGACTAGAATACGGGCCACTGAGTCTCCTCGTTCTATATATGTATCGGTGAAAGCAGCGGCCTTCGCGACGGACTAAAATAGGGCCCGATCCTCAGGGTGCCCTGGACCAAAGCTTGGCAAATCCCACAAAAAGCGAATAAGATTTGTCCAAGATAGATGGGGGTGACCATGGAACGGGTCCAATATTTATTAGTGACGGTTCTCATTTTGGTACTCGGAAGTACCGGGCCCGCCTTAGCGGCCAAAAAGACGTCGAAAGCAGACGTGGAAGATTTCGTACGCTCTTACGTCAACGGCGTCGTGAAGAATGACCTCAGTCAAATCGCTGTGGATGAGAAATTCAAGTCGGCACTCGAAGACGACAGCCACGAGCTCGCCGAATGCGCCAAAAGCTCCTGTAAACCGGTCCTCCGCACTCCTGTTAAAATCAAAGAGTATGACGAGGACGAAGAGGACGCACCCGAAGAGGAAATGTTTGAGGTCCACATGGATATTTATAAATCAGGCAAGGTCCATGCTCGCCGAAGTGGCTGCTATATGGTCATGAAAAAGAGTGACCACTTCGTCATGCGCGAATATCAATACGACTGCGCAGAATAGAAATGAAAAAGAACGTTTTGTGGTGGGATCGCTTGATCCGCTTTTTTCTGGGAGCCTTTATGGTCGCATGGGCCATTGCCGGAGGGCCGGCGTGGGCTTATGTCGGGCTATATGTATTGGCCACGGGTGCATGGGGATTTTGCGGAATCTATTCGCTTCTGAACTACCAACCGTTCGAGGAAGATTGAGGTACGCCGGAACGGCGTACATCTACTCCGCAGTCGCGGTCGATTGCAATTTGACCGGCAGAATTTTCGATCCTGTTAAACTGATGATATTGACCACTGAGCCGGACGGGCCATAGCCGAGGACGCCCAGCACGGGAGTACCGTTGGCCAGCATAACCGCGGGAGTGATCTGGCGGATCAGGCTTCGCTCCGGGGCGGCTATAACAGACACTTCGTTTTCATTCTGGATGTAGGCCAGTGAGCCGTCCTTGCTAAATACGTAAAAAACCTTATTGCCAATGCGGAACTGCGAGAGATCCGAAACTATGCGACCATCACCAATCGCCAGGTCTTCGCCGATCGCTTTGCCGGTGGCGATGTCGATCCGGCGAAGCACTAGTTTGTCGGGGAGTTGCAGCGGAACGACCATGTTCGCGGCTTTATCACCCCACATCAGTTCGCCGGCAAGGGGCTGAAGGTCCAACGTGCGAGAGACGGAGCGATCGTCCATCGAGAACACTCGAATGGTTGCGCCCTCGCGCCGATTCTCTGAGGAGAATAACATAAGACGCCCGTCGACGGACGTCGCACTCAACTTGCCCCCGAGTTGGACAACGGCGGAACCCGGTTCGAGTGCCTCAACGTCGGCGTCGTAATTGTATGCCTTGACCTTGTGATCGAGATTGAACAATGCGATTTCGATGTCACCGCTGTTTCCGGCGGCGGCGAAGACCTGGCGAATGGGCGCTTCCGACGTTACGATTGCCACTTGTTCCAAGCGGGCGCCGTCGCGCTTAAAGATTTGCACAGAGGAGTTGCCAGCGGCCACGGCAAAAACTTCGCCGTTTTTCAGACTGACGATCTGAAGGGATTTTACGGACTCTTTGCTGATGGCGATGACGGGTTGTCCACCGCGTTCATTAAAAACCTCAACTGTGTCTTCAACGGCCCGGGCCACGATGAGCTCGCCGTTTTTAGCGGAGTGAATGACGGACGGTCCAGTGTGTCGGGCGCCGCCGAGATATTTTACTTCGCTAAGAATTTGTCCGGTCATGGGTTGAATACGGCGAACGATTAGAGCCGCCTGGTTCACCGCCAGAAGTTCATAGTCGCCTTTGGCGTTTTTATGCCATTGAATCGACCAGCCATTTTTTTCGGGCATACGGGCCTGCGCGATCGCGGTCGGTTTGAAGCTTTGGCCCGCGGGAATGGTCAGCTCCGCCAGGCAGGGCTCACCACCCTGATGGCCAAAGGCCATAAACGGTAGAAGGCTTATGAATGTAACGGCAGATAACGTTCTCAACATCCCTGATCCCTTTAGATTTAACTCGATCTGCAGGGATACAATAATCACGCCACCATTAGGGGGGAATTAGGCTGGTTTCAGACACTTAAAGGTGAATTTCGGTGCCGAAAAAGAGCCTGAATTGCAAAAACTGTTATGCGTTACTTTACCGCCAGAATTTCATATTCCAGAAGCTCCGGCCCCACCTTCACATCGGCCACGTCGCCTGTTTTTAGGCCGAGGAGCGCCCCCCCTAAGTTCGAAACCGGAGTGACAACCTTAACCGTGCGACCCTCCAGCTCGACGGTCGTACCGCCGCCCTGGGGGAGCAGAAAAACCAGGCTGTTTTTTCCGTCGCGATCCAGCTCGATTAGTGCGCCGGAAGCGATGGAATCCCCCGACCCGAAGTTCCGCACTTCCATGCCGCGCAAAACCGCTAGGGCCCGGTCAATCTCTACGGCGCGCTGGGCCTGTGCGCCCGCCAAATAAGAAGCCTCGAGCGCCCGGGTGTCGTACTCGTTTTCGGGTTTGCTTTCCTCGTTTGTCGCGGCCTCGTATGTGGCCATGGCCGCTTCCTTAGTCATCTGCAAGTTGGCTTCGAGTCGGTCGATCAAAACTTGAATTAGTTTTTGTTTGTTCATACTAAAACCGCGCTGACGTCGAAAGTCGGGCTGAGGACCTTCATCACGTCTTCAGCATGGCTTGTAATTCACCCGCTTCAAACATTTCCATCATAATATCGCTGCCGCCGACCAGCTGCTTATCGATGTAGAGCTGGGGAATGGTCGGCCAGTTGCCGTACTCTTTGATCCCGTTGCGAATGTCATCGTTGGCCAACACGTCGCAGGACGCAAAGTCAGTGCCGACTTCGCGCAGGATCGCCACGGCGCGCGCGGAAAACCCGCACTGCGGAAATTCCGGCGAACCCTTCATAAAAAGCACCACTCGTTTTTCACTCAGTAAAGTCTCAATTTTCTCTTTGGTATCTTCTTGCATATCCACTCCTTACGCCATTTGAGTTCGAATCGACAAAGCATGTACCTCGCCCGTTTTCAGCTCCGCTTGAAATGCCGCCATCACTTTTTTATGCTGATCCATGCGGCTCAGCCCTTGAAAGGCGGCCGACTTCACATACACTTCATAATGGTCCTCAGTTCCCGTCAGGTCGGTGACCTCGATTTGGGAATTGGGAAACGACTGTTCCAAACGACTTTTGATTTGATGAGGCGACATGGAGCTACAGATAACTAAATGGCTGAAGAAATACCACCATATAATGTGGTGCATTATCGTTCTGCTACCTCAGTTGGCACAGGCAGCTCAACCACCGGCCTTCCTGCTGCAGCCGGCCCCGATGCCACAGTTCGAAGGAGTGCGGAGTTTTTTGCAGCGCTCGCAGCTGCCCGCGCACCTGAAGGATGTACTGGAGAACATTTTGTTGAAGGGCCAGTTTTTTCAAGCCGGGGTGGACTTCGACTTCGGCGGCACCGACCAGCCGGTCGATTGGCACATCGACCCCAAAACAAGACGAGTTTATGGCCATGTCGACCTCGGGAGCGGCGCGATTACGATCTACCCGGGGTTCTACGGTCTTAAACCGAAAAAACAAGTCGAAATGCTCGTTCATATGGGACTGCACCTGCTGCAAGGTTTGGGATTGAGCCGGATCTCCGAACCCACGATCCGCCAGCTCTCCGACATGTTGGTGAAGGATCAAGAGTTAAAGACGGACCACGAACGTCGCGAAATGCGGGCTCAGCTCCGCCGCTTTGTGGATCATCGCTGGGCGGTCGGCAAAGAGGGGACGGTCTTTCTTTCGCCGGGCCTGGCCGATCAGCTTTTGCCGCCTTGGCCGTTTGACCGAAAAAAAACGGAGGCGAAGCATGGGAACTAAACTGCGCTGGGTGTTAATGGCCGTGAGCGGTGTTTTGTTCGCTCTCACCTTGGTGGGAGTTTACGACGTCCGCTACTATTTTTTTGACGAACCCGTTTACATCGACGCCGCCCAAGCTTTGGCTGACGGCGAAGAGGTGCGCAATTGGGAGCATCCACCACTCGGCAAATATTTTATTCAAGCCGGGCGCAGTCTGAGTACGGACAAAGTTGCTGGAAGTCGCTTGCCCTCGATTGCCGCGCTGCTGGTGGCGCTGGCCTTCCTCGGGCTGGTGGCCGAACGCCTGTTCGCTGGGCGGACCGCTCCCGGGCTGCCAGGTGCCGCGGCTATTTTCTTAGCCATGACGGATCCGTTTTTGCTGAACTTATCTAAAGTCGCGATGCTGGAAGTCTTCGTCCTGGCGTTCACGCTGGCCGGGATGTACTTTTTGATTCGATTTCTGCAGGAGGGCCGCCGTTCGGACATTCTGTTTATGGGTCTGGCGGCGGGGCTCGCAGTGGCCACAAAGTGGTCGGCCGTTCCCGTTTACGCCGTATTTTTTGCTTTCGTCTTTTGGCGAGAAAAAGAAGCCGCGCTATGGGGAATACTGACCGCCGTCGCGGTTTATATCGGCAGCTTCGTTCCTTATTTGATGCTGCACGGGCAAACCCTCGGGTGGGGAGATTTGCTTGGTCTACATAAATCCATGTTTCAGTTTCACCGGAATTTTAATTTTGATTATCCGCACCAGTCGCCGTGGTGGAGTTGGCCACTTCAGCTGAAGCCGATCTGGTTGATGGCCGAAACCAGCGAACAAAAACTTCAGGGACTGTTTTTGCTGGGCAATCTCATCACCTATATTCTGGGTCCGTTGGGACTGCTGTGGCTCAACATACGTCGCCCGGGATGGCCGAGTTTATTGCTTTTCGCCGGTTATGCTTCGACTTTGATTTTTTGGTCGGTGGCCGGCCGGCGCACTTACTTTTATTATTATTTGATGTGTTCGCCCTTCATCTATTTGGGGGCTTTGGCCATGCTCTGGCAGCTCTACAAGCACCGGGTGTGGCTGGGTGTCACTGCCTTGGGATCGGTGGCCATCGTGTTTGCCATATATTTTCCGATCGTGCGCTTTATGCAGATTCCGACGGATTACACTAAGGCTCTGTTTTTTATGCCGAAGTGGCTCTATTTGTTTCAGTGATCGGCCATTGACGCCGACTGACGAAATGCGTTAAAAGGCCCGGATGGATTTAGGCCCTTACGATTATATTGAAACCGTCGATCCCGTAGTGGTGAAGCGCGAGCGCGCCAAGGCTCGTGAATTTCGGAACGGCAGCTGGTGGAAGCAGCAGGTGGGGCGAGGCTTTTGTTACCACTGCGAAAATAAATTTTCGCCCGCGGATCTCACAATGGACCATCTGATACCGTTGTCCCGCGGAGGCAAGAGCACCAAGAAAAATATTGTCGTCTCTTGCAAACAGTGTAATTCTCTCAAGAAAAATCGAACAGTCGCTGAAATTCGATTGAGCGAGCTGAAGTAGTTTTCCGGCATCAGCCCTGATAAAACTTGAGGAGCCAACTTCGTGTCTAAGATTACATCCAGTAGCACGGCGGAGTACTTTGCTAAGAACCTACAGCAAGTGGGTTTTTCGTCTCCGTCAAAAGCCGTGTTGACCACTTTGAAAGAAGCCGTCGACAACTCGCTCGACGCCTGTGAGGACGCGGGCATTCTTCCCGAGCTGGAAGTGGAAATTACGAAACTCGGTCCCGGCCATACCCGCAATACAGACCTGGTACAGATCGCGGTAGAAGACAATGGGCCCGGCCTCGACCCCGAGGAACTCGCCAAAGTTTTCGGCGAGTACCTAGCCTCCAGCAAGTTCGGTCGCGGGCGCTGCTCGCGGGGACAGCAAGGAATTGGAATTTCGGCCGCCACCACTTGGGCCCAACTGACCAACGCCTCGGGCGTGAAGGTCATTTCGAAAACGAAAAACATGCGCAAGGCTGTTTCCGCCGTGATTGATGTCGATATCAAAGGCAATCGCGGCCTGGTGAAAAAGAAAGAGACCGTGGACTGGGATAAGTCGCATGGTTTGCGCGTCGAGTTCCGGATTGATGGCCGAATTGTTTTGAACGGCGACGGCGGACTTTTGACCTACCTCGAAGGCACGACGCTGGTGAATCCGCATCTGTCGATGAGGTACAAGCTCATCGATCAAGAGCCCGTCAACATCGAGCGGGTGGCGAACGAAGTGCCCGACATTCCCGCGGCCACGCTTCCGCATCCGCACACGATGAAGCTCGGCGAGTTTATGACCCACGCCGGACTTTACGGCAAAATCAGCCTGGAAAATTTCTTTAAGAAGGGCTTTTCGCGCGTGTCCGACACGTCGATCAAGGAGATCGCGAAAAAGTTGCCCAAAGGTTTGATGGTCAAGAACCTGATGACGGTTAAGGAAGACGAGTTCAAAAAAATCTACACGGCTATGCACGAAGTCGAGCTTGTCGCACCGAGCACGCGTTCCGTGTTAACGGTGGGCGAAGAGGGCTTGTCGAAAAGCATTCAGCGCCTGGGTGAAGTCGACTTTTTTAGCGTGGTCACGCGTAAGCCGACGATTTGTGATTTCAAACCCGTGGTGGTGGAAGTGGCCATCGCGCGCTTCAAAGACCGAGGCAATGGTCCGGACGGTCACGAGCAGCCGGCGCAGCTCTTGCGCTTCGCCAATCGGGTGCCGCTGCAGTTCGACAAAGGCGCATGCGCCATTACACGCGCGGTGGAAACCGTGAACTGGCGGACCTACGGATTGAATCAGCCCAAGGATTCCGTCCCGACGGGACCGTTCGTATTCGCCATTTCGGTTACTTCGCCGTTTATCAAATTTAAAAACGCGTCGAAAGAAACGATCGACGGCGGCGACGATTTGATCGAGGAAATCCGGCGAGCGCTAATGCAAGCGGGACAAAAGCTTTCACGCCATATTCGGGCCGAAGGCAAGGCCGCCGATCTCGAGCGCAAGATTTCGCATATCGAAAAATTTGGACCGATTCTGGTGGAGGGCCTGGCCCGCATAGTCGGCGCGCCTAAGTCTCGCATAGAAAAGGCCCAAGAGGGATTGCGCAAGCTCCTGGGTCGCGACGCCAGCCACGCCGAGAAGGATCTCGAAGAGGCCACGTCGAAACTGCAAATCTTAAAGGCGCGCGAGGCGAAGAAGCTGGGCCTACCCGACGATGAGGAGCTGCCGTCTGAGGCGGTGGTCGAAGAGCATGAGAATGCCGCGGCCGACACCCCCGATGATGAGACCCCGGCTAAAGGAACGAAGAAATCCGCTGGGACCAGAAAAAAAAAGTAGAGGAGATAGCCCATGGCTAAGGCCCGCATCCGTGAATTGACGAAAGACATTCCAAAAGAAGCAAAAATCCTGTGCGACACCATGTTGGCCGACCTTGAAAAGGCCAAGCGGCCCGTTCTTGAGGCCGTAAAGTGCGCGCTCGACAACTCGTTTTATTCACCCAAGGTCGGCTACCTCACGCCCGGCGACAAAGTGGTGAAGACGGAACTGAACGTGTCCTCGGTGCAGAAAATGGCGCGCACAATTTTTCTGTTGGAAGTGCTACTCGGAAACCTGAAGAGCGGAGCGGTCAATACGAAGCGTGAGATTTATTACATCTCGAAAGGTTTGATGAAGTCGAATCCGACCTATAAGGCGCTCGACTTCGACGACCAGCCCGAGAGTGACGCGGTTATCGATTTTATCTGCGATATGCTCGAAGTTTATCGTGAGGAAATGAACTGCTTCGCGAATGATCGCGGTGGTCAGACCTATTCGAAGAACCTAGTGGTAACGGAAACTTTATCGGACGGCACCACCGCCGTGGTGGATGTTGGCTCACTTGGAACGACACCGTTTCAGCCCAAGAACAAGCCGCAGACGTTTCGCCTGAAACCGAAAAAAGGCAAAGTCGATTTCTGTTTGGTGGTGGAGTCGGAAGGTACGGCGAACACGCTCGTCACCAACGGTATGCACCGGCGCCACAACTGCATTATCATCGGTGCGCAAGGCGTCCCATCGAACGGCGTGCGCGGCTGGTGTAAGACCATCGAAGATCAGCTTAAAGTCCCGATGTTTTTTTACGGAGACCTGGATGCGTACACTCTGCAGAATATTTTTCGCACCCTAAAGGCCGGCTCGGCCGCGAGCTTAATCCGAAATTCCGACTTCTCGGCTCCAGACGTTAAATTCTTGGGCGTTTTGCCCGACGATGTGAAGAGGTATGACTTGCTCTGCTACTCGGTCAACGAGAGAGACGTGGCGGAAGCCCGTTCGTTGAAGAAAGCCAAAGACGCTTTGGAGAACGACCCGTTCTTTCGCGACAAAAAGAACTCGGACCTTGCCGATATTCTACATTGGCTGGTGAAAGAGAAAAAACGTTGTGAACAGCAGGCCGTGTTCAGCGTGGATCCAAAAGATCCGTTGATCCTAGAAAAAGTAATCGTCGATAAAATTAAGCGAAAGTCTTACGTTTAGCGGCGGTTTTTACTTCTCGTGAAGATTCAATTGTCTTTTACGAGAGGTAAAAACTGCCGTGAGTATATACTCAAAAAACCATACTATTAGAAAGTCAACGGTGCGCTGACGGTCAGTCCGTAAAGTGTGGTCTCGCGATCCGTAGTTAAATTCACGCCGTTCACTTCACTATATTTTCCCATGATGTACTCAAGATTGATACTCACAAGTGGAAGCGCCGTAAAGCCGACTCCGAGCTTCATCGTAGACCCTTCTTCATAAGTGCTACTGCCCGAGCTATTTTTAAATTTCAAGGAGTGAGTTAAAGCGCTGGGAGTATAGGTCAAATAGGCTCGAAGCATAATGGGAAAATTGTAACCAACGAATAGGCCGAGATCGGCGGGGGTGACGTCATTCGCAGGATTCGATTTATCCTTCCACAGGCCCGTCATGTAATCCGCCCCGACCATGAACCCCATCGTTTGGTAGCCGACTCGCGCTCCGAACGAGGGACCACTCAAATCCTTCTCAGTCGTACTTTGTTTCCAGTTTCCGGTATGGAAGCCCAAATATGGCTCAAGCAAAAGATCCGCATATGCATTTGTCGTAAACGCCAGCGCAGCCACGGTTAAAATGAGTTTGGTGAAAAATCCCTTCATAACGACCTCCTAATTAAGGAATCGTCCCAGAGCCTCTAGGGAATTTCAAATAGATATTGGGTCGTGACTCGACTACCGTGTATCTCATAGATCTCAATCGCGCCGACGCCGATTTTAATCCGGTTGTCGTAAACGAAGGTTTTCACCTTTGGATACACGGTAAAAGGACTGAACCCCGGAGAACCCTTGTATCGGGCCATGACATATTTTTTCAGAGGGATTTCTTTGACCTGATACCCTTCAGGCAGGGGTTGGGCGGGAGGCGTGGCCAAAAGGCAGCCGCCCTCCGAACGCAAGCGATCTTCGTCGGAACTTTCGGGGTCATCGAGGTAGTGGCCGAATGTGCGCGAACAGCCCAGATTTTGCTGAAGCGCCCATTTTTCGACTTCCGCAATGATCGGTGCAATCAAATAATAAGGACCGCGATGTTCTTTATAAAGCATAACAAACGGGCCGGCCTCACCGGTCGCGATCTCCACGGGTTCGCTCAAGCCCAAATGCGAATACAGATGAACGACGAAGGCGAGCACTCCGGTGACGGCAAAAAGCAGCAGCCACTTCCACATCAGGGCTTCTCTTCTGGCTCAATACGCAGGGAGCCTAGGGTCAAGGAGTTGCGCGCGTTGTATTGGCCCGCCATCCACACCGTGCCCATCAACTCATAGGACTCATTGCGGAACTGCCAGTGGACCAAGCTGTTGTCGATAAGTCCGCTCACCAGGGAGTAAAAGCGAAAGGGCGCTCGCTTGGTCCATAAGGTGAGATTGAACGAAAGTTTGGCTTTGTGGCCAGCACCGTAACCTTCGTTAAAAGACTGAAAGCGTACCTTAACGGTCTGGGTGAACTCCATGGTGGGGGTCGAGCAGGTCATGGTGGCCTTAAGTTCCCAGGCATCGCGACCGTTCACTAAGAAATACTGGGGGTCGCCATCCACCGGCGTGGCAATGGTGCACCACCAAGAGACGGCCTCGTATTCGACCTGGGTTCGCACATCTGGCCGCGAGCCATGGGCCGACAAGGCGACCGCCAGGGTCATAAGAAAAGTCCAGAGTTTCCACATGGTTCAGCGGTTAACAGATTTCCATTTGATTGAACAGCCCATTGAGGGGTTTTGAATGGAATCTAAGCGTTGGCCCGCCATCAGTTGATCCACCGCCGCTTTAAGCTCCTGTGTCTGAACTTTATCCGGATTGCGCCAAGAGTCGTCAAGGCGGCCGCGATAGGCTAGGCGGCGACTGGAGTCGTAAACGAAAAAGTCCGGCGTGCAAACCGCTCCGAACGCTCGGGCCGTGGCTTGCGACTCATCAATTAAATAAGGGAATCCATATGCTTTTTCGAGCCAACGTTT
>JALHOQ010000094.1 GCA_022842925.1 Bdellovibrionales bacterium | reverse complement strand
GGGCAAAGTCACGACTCACCTACTCGGCCCGGGCAAAGTCACGACTCACCTACTCGGCCCGGGCAAAGTCACGACTCACCTACTCGGCCCGGGCAAAGTCACGACTCACCTACTCGGCCTAAGGCCAGTCCAGTCCAATCAAGCGAAACGCGGAAAATACCGATGATAAAAGCCTATGACCCTTGAGGAATTGCTCCGCGCGGCCCTGCAAAAGGGCGCCACCGATGTGCACCTAAAAGCCGGCGTGATGCCCGTGATCCGACGTCATGGCGCACTCCGACCCCTATCGAGCAACACGCCGCCGCTCACCGCCCAGCAAATCGAACAAATGGCACTCTCCATCCTCGACGACAAACAGAGAGAAGAATTCCAACGCCGCCGCGAAATCGATCTCGGCTTCGGCATCTCCGGCCTCGGCCGTTTCCGCGTCAGTATCTTCCGACAACGTGGCACGATCCGAATGGTGATAAGAAACATTCCCTACAAAGTCCCCACTTTCACCGAACTCAATCTCCCCTCGATTCTATCGAACATCGCCACCTATGAACGCGGCCTGATCCTGATCACCGGCGTCGCCGGCTCCGGCAAATCCTCCACCATCGCCGCCATTCTCGACGACATCAATCAGCGCGAAAACAAGCACATTCTCACCATCGAAGATCCGATCGAATTTCTGATTCGCGACAGAAAATCCCTGATCACGCAAAGAGAAATCGGCATCGACTCCGAGAACTTCCACAGCGCGCTCCGAGCGGGCCTGCGCCAGGATCCCGACGTCATCCTGATCGGCGAGATGCGCGATCGCGAAACCGTTGAGGCCGCACTCCTCGCCGCCGAGACCGGCCACCTGGTGCTCTCGACCCTGCACACGCTCGACGCCGTCGAAACCATCAACCGCATCCTGGCCACCTTCGAATCGGGCCAACAACATCAAATCCGTCTCCAGTTGGCTGCCACTCTCAAAGGCGTGGTCTCCCAACGCCTGGCCAAGAAAAAAGACGGCAACGGCATGGTTCCCGCCGTCGAGGTGCTGATCAACACCCCCCGCGTGCGCGAGCTGATTGAAGACCCGAAGCTGACCTCCGAAATCCGCCAAGCCATTGAAGAGGGGGCCGCCGCCTACGGTATGCAATCCTTCGATCAAAGCCTGTTCGACCTGATGAACCGTGAACTGATCTCCTATGAGGAAGCCCTGCTGCACTGCTCCCGCCCCGAGGAATTCCGGATCAAGTACGAGGGATTCACCGCCATGGACGGAAAAAAATGGTCAGACGGCGGCGTCTATGACAAAAAGGTGGATGATAAGTGGCACAATATCACCGAAGTTGAGATTATCATGCCCACCGAGATTCGGAAGCTGGGGCTGAAGAAGAAGAAAAATGGCAGTACCGGAGACAAAAGCTGAGTTTTTAAAAGCGCTCGACAGCATCGCGCGCTACTTGGCTCTCCGCGACCACTCCCTGCACGAACTCAAACAAAAATTAAGCCGCCGTTACGATGCCGAGATTATCCAACAAGCCCTCGGCGAGGCTGAATCCCGCGGCTGGCTGTGCGATGAACAGGCCGTGGCCGAACGCCTGTCCGGCGCGCTCGCCCGCAAAAACAAGAGCCGCCGCTATATAGAAGCGCAGCTCAAAAAGCGCCGCCTTCCAGCCGTGAGCCTCGAAAGCGATGCGGAACTGGAAAAGGCGCGAGAACTTCTAGTGCGCAAATTTGGCGAAGAAAAATTAAGTTTTGAAGACAAGGCCAAAGCCTTTCGATTTTTACGTAACCGCGGTTTTGACGACCGCTCGATCCGTCAGGTGTTAAAAGATGAAAAGTGAAAAAGTTCGATCCACATTTATCGACTACTTCAAACGCAACGGCCACACGCCGGTCGAAAGCTCCCGACTGATTCCAGAGGGCGATCCGACCCTCCTCTTCACCAATGCGGGAATGAACCAGTTCAAAAACGTATTCGTGGGGCTCGAACAAAGGGATTACAAGCGGGCGGCCTCTTCGCAGAAGTGTGTGCGCGCGGGTGGCAAACACAACGATCTCGACAATGTCGGCTACACCTACCGGCATCACACGTTTTTTGAAATGTTGGGCAATTTCTCATTCGGCGACTACTTTAAGAAAGAGGCGATTCATTTCGCCTGGGAGCTGATCACGAAGGACTTTGGCCTCGACCCGAAGCGCTTGTACGTGACGGTTTTCTTAGACGACGATGAAGCCGCCGATATCTGGCACAAACAAGAGGGCGTGCCCAAGGACCGAATTTTTCGCTTTGGCGAGGCCGACAATTTCTGGCGCATGGGCGACTCCGGCCCCTGCGGCCCGTGCTCTGAGATTTTTTATGATCTCGGCCCCGAAACGCCGGGCAATCCCAAAGACAACGTGATGGGCGGCAGCGGCGACCGTTTTATGGAATTTTGGAATCTGGTTTTTATGCAGTACGAAGAGGACGGCAAAGGCGGCCGAGTCGCCCTGCCCAAGCCCTCGGTCGACACGGGCATGGGTCTCGAGCGCATGACCAAAATTATGCAGGGCAAGATCAACAACTACGACACGGATTTGTTTCAAGATTTGATCGCGGTGGCCTCGAAAATTTCGGGCCGGGAGTACATTCTCGGCGGCAAAGCCAACGCAGAACAAGAAAAGACGAATGTGGCCTTACGAGTGTTGGCTGACCACGCCCGCGCCTCAGCCTTTTTGATCGCCGACGGAGTACTGCCTTCGAATGAAGGCCGCGGCTATGTCTTAAGACGAATCATGCGACGAGGTATTCGTTACGGTCGCCAGTTGAGCGAATCCGACTCCCTCCTCCCCGCCGTAGTGTCGGCCGCGATCCAGAAAATGAGCCCGGTTTACAGTGAACTCACCCAACAAAAAACGCTTATCGAACGAACCGTGCACGACGAAGAAAAGCGCTTTCTGGCCACGCTCGATCAGGGCACGCATGTTTTGATGCAGGAGCTGAGCAAAATGAAGAGCGGTGGCACTTTAAGTGGCGACGCCGTTTTCAAACTTTACGATACCTACGGCTTCCCACCCGACCTCACCCGCATCATGGCCGAAGAAAAAAGCTTCAAGGTCGACGAACTGGGATTTCAGCAACACCTCGAAGCTTCAAAAGAAAAAGCCCGCGCCTCATGGAAGGGCAAGGCCATGAGCGGCGACCAGGCTTTTATGGTGACGTTCACGCAGAAGGTTTCGAAGGCCGCCAAGGGCGAGACCGTATTCACAGGTTACAAGTCGGTTGAAGAGAAGGACGCGCAGCTGATTGCCCTGAGCGACGGCAGCCGCGAGGTCATTGAGCTGACAGCCGATCAGACCGGTGTCCTGGTTTGCGATAAGACTTGTTTTTATGCCGAGGGCGGCGGCCAGGTCGGTGATCGCGGAATCTTGCGTTCGCCCGCGGGCGAAGCCGAAGTGGTCGACTGCACCAAAATGAATGGGGTGTTCCTTCACCATGTGAAGGTGACCGATGGTGTGTTGAAAAAAGGCGATCCGGTGCAACTTCTAGTGAATGCCCGGGACCGCCAGTCCACGGCCAACAATCACTCGGCCACTCACCTCTTACACTCGGCGCTGCGCAAAGCTCTCGGTTCGCACGTACAACAGGCGGGATCACTAGTGGAACCGGAGCGCTTGCGCTTCGACTTCACTCACAATCAGCCGCTGACACAAAAGGAAATCGAGCAGATCGAAGCGCTCGTTAACCATGAAATCGGTCGAGGTGCGACGGTACAAGACGACGTTATGACTCATAAGCAGGCGCTCGAGCGCGGGGCCTTGGCCCTGTTCGGCGAAAAGTACGGCGACGAGGTTCGGGTGATTCGGATCGGCGATTTCTCAATGGAATTGTGCGGAGGCACGCATGTGTCGTCACTCAGCCAAATTCGCTTGTTTAAAGTGGTGTCGGAAGGCGGCGTGAGCTCGGGCGTGCGGAGGATCGAGGCCATCACCGGCGAACGCGCATTCAACTATCTTGTGACAGGAACCCGTGAAGCCGAACGTTCACGCCAAGCCATTGGTTCGCCCAGCATTTTTTCGCAGATGAACGCCAGCAAAGAGGGCATCACGGTCCCCGAATGGGTTGAGCAGGCTTTGGATCGAGTGAAAGCTCTGCAGCGCGAGGTCCAGCAGCTGAAAGGCCAAAATGTGGACGTCGATTTGCTCGCGGGAGCGGCCAAGTCGTTTACGGCTGGCGGTGTAAATGGCCGCTTGGTGTTTGCCGATATTCCGATGGACGATCGCAAAGTCCTGTCGGATCTTTCGGATCGTTTGCAAGACAAGCTGAAAGACGCGGTGATCGTACTCGTCGGTCAGGGCGAGGGTTCGCATCCGTTGATCGTGAGCGTAAGCAAATCGTTGGCAGGCAAACTCAATGCCGGCAAGATTCTGAACGAAGTCGCCAGCACACTCGGCGGTAAAGGTGGCGGCCGACCGGATTTCGCGCAAGGCGCGGTTCCCAGTCGACAGAATCTCGAGCAAGCGCAGGCGAAAGCCGTACAAATCGTCAGCGGCTAGGCTTTGCGCACGAATTCCGACTTTAGGTTAACCGACCCCACGCCGTCGATTTTGCATGAGATATTGTGCCCATCGCCGGCGTCATAAAGTCTTATGTTGCGCACTTTGGTTCCGCTCTTCACCGAGCTCGATGAGCCTTTGATCTTCAGATCTTTCAACACGACCACCGCGTCGCCGTCCATCAGCACCTGACCGTTGGCGTCGCGTACAGAGAGATCGTCCGGCACGTCTTCGACTGCGGACTTTGCGTTCTCACTCCCCGTCCACTCATGGGCGCATTCCGGACAGACCCATAAATTTTGGTCTTGATAGATGTTCTCGGACCCGCATTTCGGGCATCTTGTATTCATACATTCACACTCATATTAGTTCGTAACCAGTGCCTTATACGCCTCACACTTCTCAATCCACTGCGCAGGCTCACGGCCGGGCACCAGAGCTTCCGCCACAAAGCGCGCCGCCGCCGCCGGTTCCGGCTTCTGCACGGTCTGCAAATAGTCGCCGGCACTTAAAAATGCAAACCGGAACGCCTCCAGATACTCCCGCACAAACCACAGCCCTTGCGTAGGCAAGCCTTTCCACACTCCCGGAAACCGGTCACAGAGTTGCACCGTATTGTGCACAATTTTCGAAGTGTAGAGAGACCGATTGGTCGCACTAAAAGTCCATAGCACCCCGATCTGCTCGGCCCGGGCCATAATATCGGCCTGCGGAAGAAAGCGCGAGGGCTCGGTCAGCGTGAAAACCACACCTTCATTCAAAGCGCGACGAAAAAGATCCTCCAACGACGTTGGCGGCGGTCCACCTCGTAAAAGCCGGTCAATCGAAGGTGCAAGCCGCGGCAAAGTTTTCTCACGATACCACTCCATTCCAAACATGGCCTTGAGCGGATAAATCGTGTCTGAAATCCCGTAGAAGCCGGTGAAGTCACTGCCCGTCCAGAACACCGAGCCCGATTCCAATTCCGACCGCGCCTGTTCGCGGTAAATCTCGACAATATTGTTATTCGTTTTTAGGTGCAGGCGAAACCCGAGGACCGCATGAACCGCTACGAACAAACCCACGCAGGCAATAAGTGACCGTCGCCACTTTCGACCTTTCTCCAACACAAAGCCCAGTCCCCACGCCCAAAAAACGGACAATAACGGCAAAAGCAAAATCGGATACCGTTCTTGATATCCCATCACCGTATTGAAGTCCCCGCTCGGCATTTTGGTTGACGCCAGAACGGCCAAACCCGGAAGAACAACCATCCACAGATAACCCATCACCGACCGCGCCTCGCGCCCGAGCCAAGCGGCCCAAACTCCTATCGGCACAAACAAAAAAGCAAGATGCCAACCAAGTCCGTTTTTAAAAAGCAAACCCGGAGCCGAAATCGAATTCTCACCCACGCCCGGATTGTTGTAGAGCGAAACGACGCCGTAATCCTGGCGGACAACGTGATTCCACACATCCACCAAATTTTCGAGCTGACCCCAATCCGGCCACGGCAACGATGACCGCTGCCACAGCAGACTGATGTAAAAAACGACGGTGACTCCGCCGGCGCCGACTACAGCCGCAAGCGCTCGCCCCACCGCCGGCCCGCGCGCGTGTCGTTTACGCCCGCCCACCCAAAGCGGACGAAGCACCACATACAAGAAAGGGGGCAAAAGAATCACATTGGCCGAGTGCTGCGCGAGCGCGAGGCCCAAAGCCAACGCCAAAATCAGCAGAGCACGTAGTGAATAGTCCTCATCTAAAATCACCCGCACCAGACGATAGACGAAAAACATCTGCATAAAGGTGAGCCAGGTGTATTTTTCTGGCGTAAGACTCATCAGCGAGAACACCGGCGAATAAACCAGGGCCGTCGCGGCGAGCCCACCGATCCATATGTTCACTCGCAAGCGGCGCAGAAGCAGAATCAAGCAGGCCACAGTGCCCATGCCACCCAACCACGAGACCAAGCTCAGCGCCCAGCCCGGCTCGCCCGGCAAAAGAGAAACAAAAAGACGATTGATCCACCACTGCAATGGAATTCCCGACGGATGCAAAACGCCACCGTTCACCGCCACGCGGACCATCTCCGCCCCGTCGGGCGACTGGGCGAACTGCGCGAGTAGCGGCAAAAGCGGAACGCAAACTGCAAAGGCGATTAGAAATGGCACAGGATTTCGAAGACCGCATCGAGCGCGGCAAGAGCGCTGATATCGGAGTGATCATAGGGCGGCGACAGCTCCACGACGTCGGCACCAATCAGGCGCTCGATCTTAAGTGCCTGAAAAATCTTTTGCACCTCATAGGTCGTGAGTCCACCGGGGACAGGAGTGCCAGTGCCGGGAGCGAACGCCGGGTCCAAGCAGTCGATGTCATAGGTGATATAGGTCGGGCCTGTGAATTTCGGAAATTTCGCCACAGTCGCGCCGACGCCGTTCTCGCGGATCTCATCGACCGTGACCGTGGTGATCTTGTTTTTCTTTACAAAATCCAAATCCTCACCGCTGGCCAGAGGGCCGCGCAAACCGATTTGCACCATGCTCGCGGGTTTCACCAAACCCTCCTCCACGGCGTGCCGCGCGAAGGAGCCATGATGGTACTCCTGGCCCCATGCGGCCGGATAGGTATCGAGATGGGCGTCAAAGTGAATGAGATTCACCGGTTCCCCAACGTGCTTGCGCACGGCTCGCAAAATCGGCAGCGTGGTCGAGTGGTCACCGCCCACAGCGACAAACCGTTTGTCCGCGGCCAGCACCGACAGAAAATACTTCTCGATCTTCTCGTACGTCTGCTTCATGTCGATCGGAACCGTTGGGCAATCTCCGATATCGGCCACTTTCAATTTGGCGAAAACATCGACTCCCCGGCCCCAATGGTAGGCGCGGCCGAGCGAGCTCACTTCCCGGACCTTCGACGGCGCAAAGCGCGCACCGGGCCGGTACGACACCCCGCCATCATAGGGGACTCCGGTGATGCCGACGTCAAAGTTCTCGCTCAATGGAGCTTGCGGCAGACGAAAAAAAGTTTTCACCGCTGAAAACCGGGGAAACTCGCGGCCGCTCATCGGTTTAAATTCCATCACTGCACCCTCTGTATAAGCTTTTTCTCATTTTTCAAAGTCCACTCGAGACCGCCGTCTTTGGTCGGTTTCAGTTGATGAGGTTCCATGGCGTCCATCACCAGCGGATTCAAGCGGCGTTTGCGCACCACGCCTCGTGCAAGAACGGTGAAATGCCGTTTTTCCGCATCCGCCACATACCAATTCAAGGATTGAACCTTGGCTTCGCCCACGCCCGAATCCCAAATCCAAAGCTGAAGAATGGGCCATCCGTTTATAAAATTAAACGTCGCCTTCTCCCACTGCACGCCCTCGTCTTTTAGCGGCATATCGTCGACGGTCTTCCACGTGCCGTCGTCCCACGCCACGGTGTCTTTCAACAGGCGTAAATTATAAGCACCGACGGTCAGGCGGCAATCCTGCCGCGCCAATTCTTTCACCGAACAATTTGTTTTGCCCTTCACGGCCGCCCACGCCGGAATGTGAATCATCAGCCCGGATAATAAAAAAAGAGCGAGTCTTCGGCACATGCCAACGAGTGTAAACGCAATTGCGGGGGCAAACAAGCCATGCTAGCGTCATCCGCACCGATGCAGCCCGAATCCCACCCGCAACAACTGGTCGAATGGTTTCGCGTCCATAAACGCGACTTACCTTGGCGGGCCAACCGCGAGCCCTATCGCATTTGGATTTCAGAAACCATGCTGCAACAAACCACGACCACCGCCGTGATCCCGTTCTTCGAACGATTCCTCTCCCGCTTTCCAACCCTCGAGTCGCTGGCGACGGCCCGCGAGCCGGAAGTGCTCGGGCAATGGGCCGGTCTCGGCTACTATTCGCGGGCCCGCAATCTTCATAAGGCCGCAAAGGCGCTTCACTCGCTGACGGAGTTTCCCCGCTCGTATAAAAACTTGCTCGAGCTGCCCGGCTTCGGACCCTACACCGCGCGCGCGGTGGCCAGCATCGCCTTTGGCGAGCCCGTAGGGGTGGTCGATGGAAATGTGATCCGCATTTTTTCGCGCTTCCTCGGTGAAAACTGGGATTGGTGGAAGCCCTCCGTGCGGGACCGAATCCAAGAGCACGCGGACGCTTGGGCCACGCGCCTCCCAAGTCACGAACTCAACCAGGCGTTGATGGAACTCGGGCGCACGGTGTGCACGCCCAAATCGCCTTCTTGTCCTCTGTGCCCGCTCCGCACCGACTGCGTCGCACTTAAAAAAAATCTCACGGCGAAAATTCCGCGACCCAGACCGAGGCCTGCGAAAGAAATCTGGATCTGCGAGTTGCAAGTCCAGATCGAAGGCGGGCGCTTACGACTGATGAAAAATCACTCCCTGCCCTTCCTCAAAAACCAATGGTTGCTCCCGGCTGCAGGAAAAAAAGTCCAGGTGCCTCCCGCCCGCTTTCATTACCGGCACAGCATCACCAAATATGATATTTTCGTGACCCTCTCGCCCAAGAATTCTATTCTAAAAAACCATGAGTACCGGTGGGTTTCACTTCGGGAGATTCAACAGCATGTTCCCACATCCTTCGTTCACAAAGCTATCGATTTGGCTCGCCGGACTGACGGTGTTCCTCAACCTCGGAGCCTGCGCCAGCAAAAAGAAAATCGTGTCCGCCATCCCCGCAGTCGCGTCGACCCGCGACGAAGAAAACGTCAACCGGAGCGATGACGGCGAGAGCGGTCAGGCATCCTATTCCATCGACGGAAAAAAGATGCTTTACGTGGCGTGGAAACGCCCCAACCATGCCCAGCCCCAGGTTTATGAGAAAAATCTCGAGACCGGAACCGAACGCCGCCTGACGTATCAGATTGGAAGCACATTCCTCCCGCGCTATCATCCTACGGAGGACTTGATTGTCTACGCCAGCACCACGGATGAACTAAAGGAAAACAACCCCCTTCTCTACCCGGAAACGGCGCCCGCGGCGTTGCCGAAAGACTATCTGCAGCCAACTGAAATCTACACGCATGGACTCAACGGACTTGAGATTACACGTTTGACCAACCGTCATGGCTTTGATGGACAGGCTCGGTTCACGGGTGACGGTAAGCAGCTGATTTGGACCCGCGTGGCGGGAAATCGCTCCAGCATCGCGCTTCTGAATCATCAATCCCGCGCCGTGGCGGTTCTCTCCAATCTAGGCTTCAATCCCACCCACTATGTTCTCTCCAAAGATCGAAAAACCTTCGCGTGGATCGAATGGGACAAGAATTTTAAAGTCGCCAAAATTAAAATCAAAAAAGCGAAAGCGTCGGCCATCGAGATCAACGGTGAGCACCAAGTGACCAAGACCGATCTCGAGCTCGCGCCGGATGGCAAATACCTGGCATGGTCGCAGCTCAATGCGCTGGGCGAAAATTTTGAGATTTGGATTTATGATATCGAAACTCAGTGCCCCTACATGATGGTGGGCGCCGATGCGGCCGACCGGCGTAATCCGGTGTTTGCCCCCGATATGAAAACGCTCACCTACACCATGCTGAAGGGCGAAAGGTCCAGTATTGTAAACCTGCCCTTCGTTCCACCAACTGGACCTTGTTCGCAGGACGACTAAGGTCTAAACTCTAAGGCATGAAGTGGACATGGATGTTTCTTCTCGCAATGCCGTCGCTCGTCCTCGCCGCCCCAATGCCAGGAACTAGCAGTTCGCAATTGATCAGCGAAAAACCGGGGCAGTTTTTTCATCCCAAGGGATTCCGGATGGATGGCGGCGGCACCGCCTGGGTGCAGAGCGAAGCTCCGAAAACCATTCCCTCTCTAGTTACAATTTACAAATCGCCTATGCAAACCGGCGGTGGCCAACAGCCCGCGCTCACCGTTCGAGTCGATAACCTCAAGCGCCAGCAGAATCTGAAGGCCTACGTCAAACGCTGGATGCAGGATTACACACGCTTCGGTTTTGACGTACTGACCGCGAAGAGCATTAAGATCAATGAGCAGTCGGCGTTTTTGTTGGACATTGTCTCGCGCGAGACGAAGAAGCAGCTGCGCCAGGTCCTGTTTATGAAGGAGAAAACGGCCGTCATCCTCACCTGTCGCGACGGTAAGGATTCGTTTTCTAAAACAGTTCAGGACTGCAACTCGATTATCAAAACCTTCCAATGGACCGACCCGACCGCGCAGTAGGCCGCGTTTTTGCAGTATCGGTTCCAAATGACCCAAAATTTATTTGCTGAGGCAAATTGGGCCGGATGGCTGCTTCAGGCAGATTTTCTGCCCCATCGGCAATGCTATCTTGGCAACCCGCCTCTGATTTGGACCATGTTCACGACCGACCTTATGATCGGGAGTGCTTATATCGCGATCGCTTTGATTCTTTTGTGGTTGATCCAAAAAATTCAAATTCCGTTCTCACCCGTGGTCCTTTGCTTCGGCGTTTTTATAGGCGCCTGTGGACTCACGCATCTGATGGAGGTGTGGACACTCTGGTACCCGAAGTACTGGGCCGCCGCGGGCGTCAAAGCCGTTACGGCGCTGGCTTCGGTCGGAACCGGGATCTACCTCTATCGACTGCGAGCTCCTATTCTGCAGATCGCCGATACCTATGCAACGGATCGAAAACGCCTCACGGACGAGCTGCAGCGACACGTTCAAGAACTCGAAAGTAAGTCCGCGCTTCTCGAAACGATCCTCCAGCAAATGCCTATGGCCGTGGTCTTCGCTGAGGCGCCCAGTGGTCGCCTTTTCTTCGCCAACAAGCAGCTGCACAAAGTTTGGCGTCACGGCTTTATCCCCTCCGACGATGTGGACGGCTACCGTGAGTACATCGGCTTTCACAAAGATGGACGCCGTTACGAAGGCAAAGATTGGCCCTTGGCCCGTGCCATCCAAAAGGGAGAGACGGTGATCAACGAAGATAGCGATGTTCTTCTGGGCGATGGCACTCGGGGGACCCTCCGCATCAGCGCTGCTCCGGTGCGTAATCCCGCCGGCGAAATCATCGCGGGCGTGGTCATCTCCGAAGACGTTACGGACCGAATTCGAATTCAGAAGGATCTGCAGCAAGCGAAGGAGCAAGCCGAGCGCGCGAATCACTTGAAATCCGCCTTTCTGGCCAACATGTCGCATGAAATCCGCACGCCCTTGGGCGCCATGCTCGGCTTTGCCGAACTCTTGCGCGATCCCAATCTGAGCGAGGGAGACAGAGCGAAATATACGGAGGTTTTGACCCGCAATGGGGAACAGCTCTCCAGTATTATCAACGACATTTTAGACCTATCGAAGGTGGAGGCCGGCTACCTGATTCTCGAAGTCTCAAAGTTCGATCCGGTCGCCATTGCTCGTGATGCCGCCTCACTGTTCGAAATGCAGGCGAATAAAAAGGCTCTCTCACTTGAGGTGTGGAGCGAGGAGCCCCAGCTGACTCTGACGTCCGACGAAGTGCGGGTTCGCCAGATTCTAATGAACCTCGTGGGCAATGCGATTAAGTTTACGGAAACAGGTTCGATTCAGATTCGGGTCTCAGCGGCGCCGGCTCACTCCGGCGTCCGGTTTGACGTGATCGACACGGGAATCGGAGTCTCGCGCGATACGGTGGAAACAATTTTCGATATGTTTGTGCAAGGGGATGGCTCCACGACTCGAAAATTCGGCGGAACCGGCTTGGGCCTCGCCCTGTCTCGCAGACTGGCGCGCGAACTGGGCGGCGACGTCACGGTCACCTCGTCGGAACTCGGCATTGGTTCGACCTTCAGTTTGGTTTTGCCCAATCAGTCCGGCGCGTCGATCTCATAAGTCGCGTTCTTCTTTTTGATATCGACACCGTCGACAAACAAAATGCCCTTCATTACATCGGTCGCATAGCCACGAGCCGGCGCCCCCTCCCAAGCGAAGATCAGCTCGTTGTCTTTGACCGACCAGGTTCCGCGAGAGGGATACTGCACTTTCTTTTTGAGTTTGATCACGTCGGACTGGCGTCGTTCAGCGAAGGTGCCGTCGCAATCCAGCCGCACGATTTTTTGGTGCGCGAGTTCGACCAAGGTGAAGGGACAGAGCTGGGCAATTTTTTTTACGACTTCGTCGTCGTTGTGCACGACGGGAGTGTCTTTGGAGATGGAGATTTTCTCGTCGGCAATCGACGGGGCGGGCTTACCAGACGCGCAGCCCAGACATAAACTGAGAATGATAAGAGCGATTATTTTCATAAGGCCCGACCCGAACTACTCTTTCGGGCCGAATAATTTCTTAAAGAAACCGGAAACTTTGGCGCCGATACCCGCGCCGCTGGATGCAGCCATGGGCGCTGCTCCACCTTGGGGACGTCGTGGGACGCCGCCGTGTCGGCCG
>JALHOQ010000093.1 GCA_022842925.1 Bdellovibrionales bacterium | reverse complement strand
CGTGCATGGCGCGGCGGCTACGCCCAACGCCTTGTTGCGCGAGCTGGAGCGACAAGCGCCGCGATTGAAAGATGTCACCTTGATTCACCTGCACACGGAAGGGCCGGCGCGCTACGCAGCCGCGGAACTGCAATCCAGCTTCCGCGTCGTGAACCTCTTTGTCGGCCACGGTTTGCGAAATCTTTTGGACTATGACCGCATCGACTACTTGCCGTGTTTTTTGTCGGAAATTCCAGAATTATTTCGCTCGCGCCAGTGCCCGCTCGACGTGGCCCTTTTGCATGTGTCGCCGCCGGATCGATTTGGCTACGTGAGCTTGGGTGTGAGCGTGGATGTCGCTCGGGCCGCCGCGGATGCGGCCCAGGTTTTAATTGCCCAGGTCAATCCGAACATGCCTCGCACCCATGGCGACGGGCTTTTGCACGTGAGCCAGTTCGCAGCTCTAGTCGAGGTGAATGATCCTCTTCCGGAATCGACTGCCGCCGACCCATCCGAAGAGGAAAAGGCCATCGCCCGCCATGTTTCGGGTCTGATTGAAGATGGTTCAACCTTGCAAATGGGCATTGGCTCGATTCCGGACGCGGTGACGAGATTATTAAAAGATCGCAAGGACCTCGGCATTCATACAGAAATGTGGTCGGACGGCACGCTGGAGCTGATCGAATCCGGTGTGGTGACGAATGCGAAGAAGAAAGTTCATCGCGGCAAGTGCGTCTCTGGGTTCTTGTTAGGGAGTCGTCGTCTTTATGATTTTGTGAACGACAATCCGTCCATACTCCAGCTCGAAATGGACTATGTAAATAATCCGAATACGATCGCCCGAAATCCGAAAGTGGTGGCGATCAACTCCGCCGTTGAAATCGATTTAACAGGCCAGGTCTGCGCCGACTCGATCGGACACCGAGTGATATCGGGTGTTGGTGGGCAAATGGACTTTATGCGAGGTGCGGCTCTTTCAAGTGGTGGAAAGCCGATTATCGCGCTCACTAGCCAAACCAAGCACGGGCTTTCAAAAATTGTTTCGTCGTTGAAACCAGGGGCTGGCGTCGTCACGACCCGAGCCCATGTTCACTACGTGGTCACCGAATATGGCGTAGCCCATCTATATGGCCGCACTCTAGGTGAGCGCGCAAAAGCCTTGATCACGATCGCGCATCCGGCCCATCGCGAGTCACTCGAAAAAGAGTTTTGGGCCGCTCACTAAGCGCTACCCCGGGTGATGGCCAATTTAGGTGAGAATCCGATTGTGAAAATCCATATAAAGCCAGAGATGATCGGTCAGAGCTTCCGCTTTTTTTGTAGTGCACCACTCTTGTCCAGGCCGGGTATCGAGGGTTCTGGTCCGATCTAAGGTGAGCGTTTTCAATCAGAATTGGTAATAGATTTTCAAACAACCGATTCAAGCCCTCCGCTCTTTCATCCGGCCTCGGGCCGTATTTTTTTCGAGAGAGCTTGGCGAGATGGCCCTTTGCAGGCAAGTCGGCCAGTTTTATATGCTTTACTCCCAAATACTCGTGTCGTAGGTTGGTCTCCGTTTGAAGGAGAAGCGTTTTGGAGAAAAATGGGAAGAAGCATGAAGTTCCTCCTGGTCAGTCTCATCTCTATGCGTCGAGAGTCCTAGACAAGGTTTCTCCGTCATTTTGTGCTGCGAAGTGGCTAAATACGACGCTTTGGCTTCATAGTGGGCTAACCTCGAGTTGCCATCATCCACTGCCCCAACCAATTGATCCGGATGCCGTGGAGAAGGATCCTGCCAAATTACACAATACAGACCACAAGATCCAGGTACGCCGGGAAATGTTGGCGGGCAAACGGCCATCCGAGTGTGAATACTGTTGGAAAATTGAAGAGGTCGCCGGAGCGGTAAGCGATCGAACCTTCCAAAGCCAGATTTACCCGGACGAAGAAGTATTGGGCTTAAAAGAATTGTCAGATCAGTTTCCCGTTGTGCCCCGGACTCTTGAAGTTGCCTTTGATTCTGTTTGTCAGTTTGCATGTATGTACTGTAACCAGGCCGTGAGCAGCGAATGGATGCGGGAGATTCGTCTGAATGGTCCCTTTCAGGATCTACCCACGGATAAAGACCAGAATTACACCCGGGTTCCCTTCCGCGGCAACTCGGATTCTCCCTACGTCGAGGCGTTTTGGCGTTGGTGGCCGACTCTTAGCCAACATTTGGTAGAGCTGCGCATAACCGGCGGAGAACCTTTGCTCTCGCCACGGTTTTGGAAGCTTATGAGCGAAATCGTAAAGGACAAGGATCAACCATTCAATCTAGCCGTCAACTCAAACTTGGGTGTGGGGGACAAGGTCATCGCGCGTCTTCTTGGCATGGCGGAGAATGTTCGCCACCTTGAAGTCTATACCAGCTGTGAAGCTTTCGGAGAGCAGGCGGAGTATATCCGCGATGGTCTGGAGTGGGGACGTTGGCACAGGAACCTGATCCGGCTTTTGGATAGTCCCCACGTGAAGAAGGTCCACATCATGATGACCGTGAATGTGATGAGCCTCTTTTCGATGCAAGAGTTCTTGCAGTTTATTGCGGAAATAAAAAAAGTCTACCGCTACAAAGGCCCCTACCTTTCAATGAATATTTTGCGTCATCCGACATTTTTTAGCCCTCTTCTACTCCCCATCCGTATGCGCACGGAAATTGTGGAGGGAATTCGGCAGGTAAGGGATCAATTAGAGCTAGTGGATTTCGAGCAACATCACTTGGACCGGCTTTTGGACTATTTAGTGACAGCCCAAACGGCCACGTACGACGATGAACCTCATGATCTCTTGCGAATTGATCTTGTTAGTTTCCTTAAGCAGTACGAACAACGACGAAAAAACAAACGATTCGCACAAGTCTTTCCCCCGGCGGCGGTGGAGTGGTGGACGAGTTTGGTTCGTAACTACGAAGCTACGGGCAGATCATATTCCCTTGGGCATCAAAGCCCAGACTCGGACCGACAAGCGAGGGAGTGCAACGAACTCGCCGGCAACCCAGGTTAGTTCCGTCACTAAATACGGCATGGTCGGGAGGACAGACGGGCGAGGCCAGCTGATCCGTACCGAAGTTGATTTTGGCACACGTTGTGATCCTATTAGCCGCGTCTGTTGTTACGCTTAGGTCAATGGTTGAAGAAGATCTTTGAATTGTAACGTCATCTGGTCCCGTCGACATCGTTAAAGTTAGGCGGACGGGAACATTGCTCGGTCCGGGAGGCGCCGGGGTAGGGGCCGGGTAGAGAAGGCTAAGCGGTATAATTTGGATTGAGTCCACGCGCCATCTGTCACTGAGGCTGGCTGCACCGGGAGCGGCTTCCAAAAATACTCTTCGCCCCCGTGGGTTAAGCCCGGTTGTCGCGCCCGGCTGGTAGATCACGATTTCCGTTGGCCCATTTAGATTTAGGGTTTGAGCGTCCGCATCGAGAGCACCTCCAAAGGCCAGAGGACCGCCCAAAGCCAATCGGCACATGCCCTCTTGAGCCACGATGGAATGAATTTCTCCCATGGTTTGCTCAAACTGAACATTGCGCTGACTACGAATGGAAGCCTGATGCACCAGCGTGAAAACTTGCGTAATCGCGAGTATAGAAACAGACAGCACCGCCGCCGAAACCAATACGTCTACAAGCGCGAATCCATTTTTAATCATATTGGCCTACAAACCCATTGTGGCGATTGGCCGGCGGCAGGTTGAACAAAAACAAGTTTTTCTCCCGGTGCGCAGTTTGGAGCATTAATGGCCCCCCACTCCAATTGGTCTATCAGACTACAATTTAGAATTCGGGCGGGATTGCCGGTCGAAAGTGTGAGAGCCACCGGAATAGCTTCGACGATTGGACTTGCCCCCGGTGATAACGGCGCTCCCGTGAGTTCGAGAGAGCCAACTCGATACACTCGGGCTGGAACAGTGCTGGCGCTGCTTGCGACGATTCGCATCGCGATGTTGGAAATTCTCCAGGTGTTGCCATAAATATTCTGGGTCGCAGTTGGCGTCCCAAAAAAGCGCACGGTTCCGTCGGAGTTGTAGAGACTGACGTTAGTTATTGCATTGACGTTCGGGTTCACTGTTTGCACACCAGCCTGAAGTAACGGTCGGCATTCACTGTCCTTCATCATCGACAGTCTCAGGACGGAGCGCAATTCGGCCCAGTTCGCCCCAGCCCTATTACGATTGTCGGATCTCGAACCCCAATCCATAACAGCCGCCATCAGGGCAATAATAATGGTGCTTAGACCAAAGGTGACTATGATTTCCGTTAAAGTCATACCCCGAGAATTCATAGGCAAATCACATTCCCCCCTGGATCAAATCCACTCGGAGTCAGACCTACGGGGCAGATCATTCTCACGCAACGGACAGCCCCACGCATAAACAAACCCTCGCCGGGGAGGCAAATCGGTAAAGCTCTCTGATCCGTGCCAAAAAACGAAAGTGCGCTACAGGAATAGATTAGGTTCCCCGCACCTCTTACCCGAATCGTCATTCGCAAACTATTGCGCAAAAACTCATCGGGTCCTAGGTTTGTCCCACCCGTCCGTCGACCTTCAACAGTTAAAAGGGCGTAGTAAGATTCAGGTGAAAGTTGCTGCAACGGAGTGAGATTGATCGCCGTGATGGTAATACGACCAAACTGATTGTTAGGCGCGACCGGGCTGTAAAGGACATTGCCCCCTGTTTGATGATAGATCCTAACCGGCGAAGGAGTGTTTAATACGGTTGAGATGCCCTGAGCCGTGCCTGGATCAGCGACAGGACACGAGGACGGATTGGCTCCCGAAAAACAATTTGCCGGAGGCCCCCCGAGAGCGCGACGACACGAGTCCTCGCTCTGGAGCATGGCCGTAAGATTTGCCGACAAGGCCGAGATGTCCTGACTTGCTACAACCGTCTCGCCCAACATCTTGGTGTTCAGGGAAAGCTGAAGGCCGGCCAGTCCCGCCAGGAGGAGGGCTGCCGAAACGATGGTGACCTGAATTATGGAAATGCCGCCTGAAGAATTCATAAATTACCGCTAAGATAATTTTGGTCTATGCGGTCGGCTCATTCAATATCATAATCTCAGGGATGCGGGTTCAACTTGGGTCTTGGCGTCGACATTTGGCAGTGATGGGAATTCCCCTCGGTTTGCTGCTTGGGTCATTTTTCCTTTTTGTCCTCAATGTAAGTGAGCCGGGGTATCAGTATTTTGATGAGGTCCGATACGTACCCGCCGGGATTCAGATCGTGGCTCGCGGTGTTAACGAAAACTGGTCTCATCCACCCTTGGCAAAAGCCCTGATCGGTCTTGGTGTGGCTATCTTCGGGGACCGACCTTTAGGCTGGCGAATCGCGAACGTGGTGGCCGGATCGCTAGGGGTTTTAGTGTTTTATTTTTTATCATCCAGTTTGCTTGGATCCCGACCTTTGGCTGTATTCGCTGCAGCGTTACTAATTCTGGGACAGTTTCATTTTCTGCAGTCGCGCGTCGCCACCCTCGACGTAAGTATGGCATTGTTTATGATGCTTGGAGCCTGGATCTGGATCGAGGGCCATAAACGAAAGAATGCCTTAACTTTCAATATTTTTTCCGCAATCTGCTTTGGGATTGCCGGGGCGTGCAAGTGGTTCGGACTCGCACTGGTTGTCCCGATGGGAATTCATCTCCTACTACAGAAAAAGTACAAAAATCTTGCTTGTATAACAGGAATTGCGATGGGGAGCTTTTTCGCGAGTCAATTGCTCCTTTTGTCCATGCGACATCCGACCTACGCGCCAGTCATCGATGGCATGGAGGCCGGATACTCTCTTTGGGATTTGTTTGGTGTTCAGATCAAGATGCTGGTCGCTCAGATCAATTTCGAAAATAAATACCATTTCTATCGAAGTTCTTGGTGGGGTTGGCCTTTTGGGCTCGGTGCAATGTGGCTCGATTTCAGTACCTTTCAAATGAATGACAAGGCCCTCATTAAAGGCATCCTGTATATCGGAAATCCCTTGGTGCTGTGGTTGGGGGTCCTGTCTCTTATAGTTTGTACTCGCCATGCTTGGGGCACGAAGGACCGAGTCAGCCTTTCGCTCGTGGTCCTTTTTTTTTGGCTTTGGATGCTGTGGCTTTTTCTTCCGCGATCCACCGCCTTTTTGTACTATTACTATCCTGCTTCCATTTTAAGTTGCTTGATCTGCGCCCGCGCCGCGCAATTATTAAAAGTCCACCGCCACATTCTCGTTTTGACTCTGGCTACGAGCGCGCTGCCGTTTCTTTGGTTGTATCCGGTTCTCACGGGGCGACTGGTTGATTCGAATTCTTTTCCAATAACAATCATACACGCGCTCATAAAATGAGCCCGGCCCTTTTCCGTCGTCAAATACCGGTATCCAACGGTTGCGAAGACGTTCCAGCCGACGACTCAATTCACCCATGGTCTCTGAAAAACCGCGGAAACCAGGAGCCTTGATTTCATGCAAAGAACTCAGGATTGGCTCAATTGACGATATGCTAAATTGATCCTGAAACGCCAGGGCCCGAGCCTCCCGCTCCCGCGGGCCTGCGGGACGGTTCAAGGCGTCGGTCAAAGCGTTTTGGATTGCATTGGACTCCATCGTCAAACCGCCACTTCCTAGGTGGACCGGTATAAACTTCAAGACATTGCTGAAACCCGAATATCCGCCCCAATCCGTTAAAATAGTCGAACATCCGGTCATGAGCGCTTCCGCCGGCGCCATACCGTAATCCTCATCATGAAATGTGCTGAGACTCACGAATACGTCCGCGGCATTGTATAAGTCCTTAAGGTCAGTCGAACTTTGATGGCCCAAATACTTGATTCGAGAAGCGACCTTGGGGTTTAAAGTGGAACAAGCTTGAACGTAATCCTGATAAAATCGCCCGAGCAAAGGCGGACGAGGATCGTACGGTCCCCCGAGATGATCAAATGTTCCGGATAGGAAGAGTACGGCCCTGGGATGGGATTCGGCGAAGCGACCGAATTCACTGATGAGCCTAAGCACATTTTTTTGAAAGGTTAATCGTCCCGAATAGAAAAAAACGGTTTGATCAGAACCTACGGACAGCTTCTTGCGCCCCGCCAGTCGGGCGGTTTGTGAGTAGTGAAAGGAGGCCCGTGATAGAGGAAAAGGGCAAGTCAGAGTGGACGTAGCTGGCTTTTGCACCAAACGGCGAAGTAGCAGTTCCTGCCTTTTGCTGGCGCAAACCCAGGCTATAGGGCGGCCTTGCAAAAATTTACGTAAAGCATACCACCGATCGGCATGAAAAACGAAATCGCCATACACATGGATTATGATTTCGGGATTGTAATGAGGTGTTGAACTAAAAAGATACTCAAAGAAGGCCTGTGGATGGGGATTGGGATCATCGGTAAATATAAGCCGATCCGGCTTAAGGAGTCTTATTTCATCGGCCACGAATTCCATATGGGAGCCCTGATTCTGCCGGGGCAGCGATAGGAATTTAGCCTTCGGGAAAGCGTTCTTATAAGCTTGGTTCAGATTCGAAGTAATCGACTGGCAACTTTGCCATAATGCCGTATCCGAATAATTGAGGATGACAGTTGTCACGGTGAACCTCCGAAGGAAACGGTGGTTTCATTGTAAAAACGGAGGGAAGCCTGCACATCGCCCGGTTCATGCAGCCGTCCGTTTTTAAGGATGAGCACACGGTTACAAACGGACTGCACCTGATCGAGTGAATGGCTAATAAAAATAACGGCTCCTGATCGCGCGATTAAATCCCTGATCCTCGCAGCGATCTTTTTTTGAAAAAATTGATCGGCGCCATCGAACACCTCATCCAAAATCAGCACATCGCTAGGTAAACAGGAAACTAGAGAAAGGGAAAGCCGGGCGTGCATGCCATTGCTATAGGTTCGAAGAGGGCGATCCAAAAAATGACCAAGCTCCGAAAAATGAAAGGCCTCGGACAACAATTCATCATAGCGCTCAGGACAGTTCGGATAAAGAAAAGGCATAAGGAAGCGACCGTTCTCCCGTCCTGTCAGTTCGGGATACATGCCAAGCGCGGCGTCGAAAATACCGCGAACCTGACCGTAAACTCGCACGGATCCTCGGTTGGGATTGTAAAAACCAGCCACACAGCGGGCGAGGCTGGACTTGCCGGCGCCATTGACGCCAAGAATGCCGACTCGGTCGCCTTTACGGATAGTTAAGTTTACGTCTTGTAGAACTTCTTGTATTTCACCACGAACGACGGGTGAGAAGGGGCGGCGCATGCGGTTCACAAAAATATCTCGCAGCGTCCATGAACTGAGCGCGGGATGATAGAAGCTAAGGGATAGCCCCCGTATTTCAACTAGGCGATCAGATTCTAAAGTACGCAACTGTTCTTACCTTGCTCCAGTACAGAAAAGCGAGACCCAGAAAACACAATCCCACTGCGGCCGCAATGCTATTGTCAATGGTGAAACTTCCAGAACGATCAGGCAAAAGCAACTCTCGGAAAGGCGTGATGAGGTGACGGAACGGATTCAAAAGAAACAACCATCGCCATTGAGCGGGAACCATCTCCTCCGGGTAAATTATCGGAGTTAGGTAAAAACCGATATTGAAAACGAAACTTACGACAAAGCGGACATCACGAAAAAAAATTTGCAAAGTCGCGCAGAGCCACGCCAGCCCCAGGGCGGCGACAAGGCAATTCATTAAAGGCAGCGGAAGAAATATCAGGCGGCTAAGAGTGGTCAGCCCGAAGTAGAGGGCGATCGGCGCAAGAATCAACGCCAAAGCCACCATATTGATAAAATTATCCAGAACCTGAGCCGCGATGCTCACGAAGGGGTGGATAGGGAATGATTTGTATAGCCTTCCCCAGCCCACGATTTGGTTAACCGACATTTCAATGCTTTGAACAATAAATAACCACGGGAGAAGTCCGCTTAAAAAATAGATTAGGTAATTTGGAACTTGGATCTTCAAAATATACATAAAAACCAGAACTTGGGCGCTATAAAGAAGGAGCGGATTCATTATGACCCATAGAAACCCAGCGTAGGATCCGCGATACCGAGCTTTCATATTGCATTGGACGGCCGTAGAAATCTGCCGCAACAGTAATTTTGCCTGAGCCGTGTACATGGTACTCCTATCAGGGCTGGCCTAGGGAATACAGCCTCCGCTCCCGGCGCCTCCACCATAAGGGCCCCCGGCGGCCCCTCCGGCGGCACTGCCGGTCGATCCGCCCGAACCACAGCCACTTGAGCATCCACCCGAGCCTGAGGAGCCACAACTACCTGCCGCAGCATTCACGCCAAATTCGCCTTCAGAAATTTTTAAGGAGCTCAGAGCCACATTGAGCTTTTTTCGATCCAACCAATCGGCGGATTTTGAACCACCTCGAACGCGGCGTTCAAGCACAACTAGCAAGTTAAGATCGAACAGTTCGCGAATGAACTTTAAAACTTTACGCTCCACACCAGTGGCCTTTCGCCCGGCTAGGGTGACCGCATGCTGAATGACTTCGTTTACGCTAAGGCGTCCGTCCAATTGAAGGAATATGTAAGCTCCAAGCGCCTGCAGTTGATATACCCGTCGGCTATTGAGGTCTAAAATGGCAAGTCCATCCTCTCCCAGAGGTCGATACAATACCGTTAAGCGGACCTGAAGTACCTTGGTGTTGAGCTTCATAACCGTCCATGTGGATGGAAAGATATAAGGAGTTGCTATTAGACGTGCTGTCCGTCAAGGTACAAAATTATTCAATGACGCGCAGGTTCTGGATTTGCGTTTCCTACTTACGTTTTCTATCAACAATTTTACTAGTCTAGGAGGGGTTTTTGAAGGCGCGCAGACAAGCGGACTCGGTTTTTCAGACCTCGCCCCATTTAATTTGCCTTGGCCGGTCGGACGGTGGATTGACTCTCGTGCATTTCGGTAACTCCATGCATTACTCCACGATTGACTCAGATCTGACCTTAAAAATTCTCCATCAGCTTAAAGAGCCGTGTTCGCTATCCGACTTGGCCGCTGAGTTGAGCGGACACCCCGCCCAAGATGTAAGAAAGGAGGTCGAGCGGCTGGAGAAAAACTGGTTGATCATGCGCCAGGAGGCGGCGCAGGCGGCTAAAGGCACTGAGATTCAGCTGGATTTTTTTTCACGCGATCCGCGAGTCCTTCGCAGTTTGGAGCAGCAGTTTTCCCGATTGACCGTCGGAGTAATCGATTTTGTGGGCGCCCATGCGGAGCTCAATGAAAAGCTGCGTCCATTGGGTTTTACCAATTTAAATGTCGCCCGACTCTCAAAAGTGGGAGAGTTGGCAGCCGACTTCATTGCAGCCAACGAATTTTTTATCGTGCTCGCTGAGCCTCATCATGCATTCCTCTGTTCGCAAATTAATCAGACGCTGGTGACCACCAAAAAGCGTTGGTTTCTAATTCGACTCGACGCCTATGGCGGCACGATCGGGCCAACTTTCGGTTTGGCCGGCGGCCCCTGTTTTGATTGCATTATCGATTTTTCCAAGCGCCAGTATGGCCGAGAGTTCGGCGAGCGTGATTACTTCGATTTTATCGAGGCCGAGTCCCTCCACTCCGATCGGCCTATTTCGCCCCTGGCCCGGATGGCTTTGGGCTTCGCGAGCGTTGAAATCGCCAAACTTCATTCACGTCTCGTGCGCCCTCGGTCCCAGGACGGATTTTATGTTTGTGACTTCTTCAATTTTAGAATGCAGTTTTCACGGCTTGCTCCGTCTCCGACCTGCCCGGTCTGTTCGGCTCACGTTCGTGAGGTGCAAACATGATTCACTACATTGCTCCTCGAGACCATCTAACTTTGGACACCTTTGACCGATTGTTTGACGTCCACGACTGGACGTTCATTGAATTTCGCGATGATCCCAACCGGCCGATCTATGGGTCGCGAGTGTATGATGCCGGCAGTTTCTTTGAAATGGATAAGCGACATGTCATTTGGGGAGGCTCCGGACACAGCAGCAAAAGGCGCGCGGTCTATGGAGCCATGGCCGAGGCGATCGAACGTTACTGTATGTATGAAGCGCCCATTTCGAACTGGACCGTTTCTTTCCGAGAGGTTCGGGCCGAGGGTTATAATGCGCTCGACCCGAGCACAATACGACTCTACTCAGAGGAACAAGAGGTTCTTCGCACCGGCGTCGTGAAAAACTTAGACCGCGATACAAAATTACGCTGGAGCTGGTTTTTCGATGCTTTTACGGAAGAACCGATCTTGGTCCCCAGTTTGTTCAATCAACCTCTTTGGGAAGAAAGGCCCGTATACTGTTCTGCTTCCAGCAATGGAAACGGTTGTGGCTTAGACAGGAATATGGCCATGCGGTCAGGACTTTTTGAACTCATCGAGCGGGACGCGGCCATGTTTTACTGGTGGACGAAGAATTGCCCTGCGCAAATTGACCTGAGTAGCCCTAGTCCTAGTTTGGCTAAGGTCCTTGACCTCCATCGGCCCCTGCTGCCTTATTTAACTTTCTTCCATACTCGTACAGATCTGGATTTGGTGAGCCTGGTCGTGGTCTTGCGAGGGAATCTTAAGAATCGAATGCCTTTGCTGTTGATGTCCGGCGCGGCCCGTTTGGATTTAGTGGAGGCCTTAGACCGTGCACTAAGCGAAATGAATTCCATCGTGCGGCAGTTTGCCGCCGACTTCGATTACACCCGAAGAATTAATTATCAGCAGGATTTTGATCTAACGATCTGGGAGTTCAAGGACCACGTAAATTTGTATGCGTTTAACGATTTTAAGAAAGCTTACGGGTTCCTCTTTCCGTCGCAGCCAGAGCGAATATCTTGGCGGGACCTGCCTCACAAAATGTATCGATCGCATCAAGAAGAATTGGAGTATGTGAAGGATCAGTTTGAGAGTTGTGGTCTTCGCCTCTACTTTTCGGAACTCACTCCAAAACTGGCTCGAGAAACACGACTGAAAGTCATGCGTGCCTATTCTCCCGACCTTCTACAGATTGACCCGGGACACAAGTTTCGAGCTCTAGGGGTCCCGCGGCTTTATAGTTTACCCAAAAAGCTAGGCCTAAAATTCCAGCCTGTACGATTCGTCGATCTGAACCCTTACCCACACCCTTTTCCTTAAATGCCGATTCTTCCTCGGCAACCCAACATGTTGTTCGAGAATATCGCGGCATCGGAAGATGCTCTCTATCTCCATTCGACCAAACTTCAGTCCGAATTCTACACCGGTTTGTTCACCGAACAGGTCCAAAAATGGCAAGACGATCCCAACCAGGTGGCGAAATCAGCGCGAAACTTCAAAATATTCTATAACGCACCTTTTTTTCCAATGCGGCCAGACCTACAAAAATTTAAACGGATCAATTGGGAGCGGGCTGTACTTCAACGGCGCTCGCAAAGGCATTTTGATTCGCGGCCAATTCTTTTCTCTCAACTGTCCACCCTCTTGCTGCTTTGTACGGGTCTGAAAAAGAATGGGAAATGGCTGAAATTGCCCCCACCCGATCCGTTGGGCCACGTCGATATGGGCCAACTTCAGAGCTGTAATCGGGCTCTACCATCTGGCGGGGCGCTGTACCCTCTTGAACTCTATCTTCTTGTGCGTCGAGTTAAGGGGCTTTCTCCCGGCCTTTATCATGTCAACGTTCTGTTTCAGGCTCTATCTCAGCTCGTTCGGCATGATCAGCCAATGCCGCTCGCTGGAACG
Source organism: Bdellovibrionales bacterium (assembly GCA_022842925.1). Taxonomy (GTDB): domain Bacteria; phylum Bdellovibrionota; class Bdellovibrionia; order Bdellovibrionales; family UBA1609; genus JALHOQ01. Next base: position 290 of record JALHOQ010000093.1, on the reverse strand, counting down.
ATCGCCCAAGACGTACTTTTTGGCGAGCCGGCGGTCGTCCTTTTTGTCACAGCCGTATTCGAGAGAACACGCGTTAAGTATGGAGCTCGCGGCCTCCGATATATCATGCTTGAGGCTGGTGGCCTGGGAACTCAAATGAACTTATTGGCCAATGCCATGGGTCTTTCGTTTTGTTATGACGGAGGGGGGTATGAAGATCGGATCGAAAGCCTTTTGGGGATCGACGGTGAACGAGAAGGGTTAATTAGCCAGCTCATGCTCGGTCACAGTAAAGAATGACATACAAAGAG
>JALHOQ010000092.1:2761-13111 GCA_022842925.1 Bdellovibrionales bacterium | reverse complement strand
CCTGATGGAACACAGTCGTCGACAATGTCCCTTGGGGGCGATCGCGACAACTTTATCTGTCAAAACAACTATATTCATCTGCCGTACAACTATTTAGACTGGATTGACCTGCGTGCCGCCGACCGGGTGAAGGTGGAACGCTGGCATTTCAGCGGCAAAACTCTCGAAGAAATGATTGTTCATTTCAAACGCAACCTACCACCCTATCTCGCCGACAATCCGCCGGCCTGGTAGTTTAGGTGCTCGGCAGCGGAATAAACTCGGTCTCGCCTTTGATCGCGCCGAAACTTTGCTGAAGCCAATCCCGCTTCGCTTGCTCAATTCGCTCTTTGCGGCTCGAGACGAAGTTCCACCATATATGGCGAGGCTCCGGGAGTGGTTCGCCGCCAAGAACGAGAAAGCGGGCCGGTTCCGTTGCTTTTAGGTGCAAAAGTTCGCCGCTCTTTAAAACAGCCAGCTGCCCTTCACTCACCACTTGCCCTCCTACTTGGGCCCTACCGTTTACCGCGTAGACGGCAAGTTCATGCTCAGCGCGTGCGAACTGAAATTCCGAGTTCTTATCGAGAAGCACTTCAAAATAAGTGGTCGGCGAATACACCTCGACCGGCGAACGCTGGCCTTCTACCTCACCGGCGATCAAGCGTACGCGCGCCCCTTGCAGCGAAAACTCCGGAATTGAAATCTCCGCGTGATGATGAAACGACGGCGCGACCTCTTCGTGTTCCGTCGGCAAAGCCAACCAGGTTTGAATTCCATGTAGACGCCGTGGGGTCGATCGAATCGAAGCCGAGCGCTCTGAATGGGCGATCCCGCGACCCGCCGTCATCCAGTTAACAGCTCCCGGTTGAATCACTTGCTCAAACCCAAGAGTGTCTCGATGCATGACTTCGCCTTCAAACAAGTACGTGAGCGTGCTCAATCCGATATGAGGGTGCGGCCGCACGTCCATTCCTTGGTCCACTTTCAGATCCACCGGACCCATGTGGTCGAAAAAGACAAACGGACCCACCATTCGTTTTTGCACGACAGGCAAGGCCCGCCGCACGACAAAGCCATCGCCCAGATCTTTTTGTTTGCCATCGATTACAAGCTCAATACTCATTTTTTTAACCTAGCCTACTTGCCTCGCCTTAGATAGCATCGGCCGTATGATGACACGTCTGCGGTTTCTTATATTCACGTTGGTTTTGGCTTCTTCCCCCGCCTCTGCGGATCGGATGGGGAAAAATGATATCGGCCTCGGCTTGATGTTGGGCAGCATGCACGCCGTGACCGGCAAATATTGGATTTCGGAACAAGGTGCAATTGATTTCGGCATCGGTTTCAATGGCCGCAATGCTTTAGCTTTGTACGGTGATTTTTTATGGCACGTACCTGGAATTTTCGGCAGTGGCACGAAGTTCGGACGTGAGACGAGCGGGTATCTTGGGGGCGGGGCCGGAGTCGGAACGTGGAATGATTCCTATGATTGCGGCCGATGGAAGTGCAACCTGCGGCGCGAGGACTCGGGTACTGGAGTTTTTCTTCGCGCGCTATTTGGCTTTGAATGGTTTCCCGCACGCACTCGATTTGGAGTGTTCGCCGAGCTTGGACCCACGTTGCTTCTGGCCCCAGATACGGGTGGTTCCCTCGACATCGGACTCGGTGGTCGGTATTATTTTTAGGGGTCGCTAAGGCAGGCCCAATTCAATCCACTTTGTCAGCGTCTCAATCTCGGCGGTATTCAGTCGTGGAATATTAGTCTGCGGCGGTGGCATAGGTTCTACAGGATCATTTATGACATCCAAAAGGTAACTGTTCGCTGCATTGTCGAGATCCAACAACTTTTTGCCCGTGGCAAAAACCCGGTTGCGAGCGTCGTATATGGATTGCCTCGTGGATAGGTCTAAAAATTTCGCCTGACCATTCGGATTGTGACAGACCAGACATTTCGGCGCGATTATATTGCCGTAGATCGAATTCCACTCGGCCGCCAGTTCAAATTCGGGAATCTCGGAACCACCGTCTTCCATTTCTGGGGCCCCGGCATCGATCCACTTTTTAAGAGATTCTTTCAGTGCCGCGGACAGGGGTGGCCGATTTTTCGGCATTCGATCAGACTCGACGGCACTCCAAATGGCCGGGAGCTCTCGCTTCACTCCACCATAGGTGGAATACTGACCATGGCAACCCACGCAATGAGGTGTAAAAATCGCATCGCGTACGCTTGCGAATTCGACTTTTGTGGACAGCGGGCCATTCTGTGGCTGCTTCCCCACTTCGTGGGATGGATTACCACACGCAGTAAGGAGGAGTATGACCGCTCCCAAAAATTGCACTGGCTTGCTCATATCTCCCCCTCCTTTAAGATTTCTGAATTAAAGACGCGGGCTCTCGCCCGAGATCTGCTTCCAAAAGCCATCCGCTCTTGTTTCATGGCCCATCACATCGCGGTCAAAATTCGCCTTTGCACGAGACGACACAAAGTAGTGCGCGCGATTGCCATTGATGGTGAAGAGATGCGGCTGAATATCGACCTGGCTTCCCGACGCCATGGCGTAGGCGCACCATCCACCATAAGTGGGCTCGTACCTATCCGGATTTTGCACGAAAAGATCGAGATTCGCTGCCGACATAAAAAGATAGGTCACACCCATATAGTCCAGACGAAACTGCGGCTGACCGGCTTTGGCTTGCCCGCCCCCTTCTGGGAATACGGCCACGGGATCGAAACCTTTTAAGCCAACACCATTTTGCAGATTGTATTCGGCCGTATTGCGAATCACTTCCGCCGAACTGGGAACTGATACGAGCCCAAAAACCAAGGTCAAAACCCCAGTCATCATCCATTTTTTGCACTTCATTCTTTCCTCCTTAGGAATCGTGTCTTTGCTGAACTCCAAGCTGCCGCAAAGGGGAGGGTTTTGTCTCGGTTAGACATACTTACATGCCAGTTAAGTGAATCTGAACTATGCTGTAGGAGTCGACGACGGTAAATCCTGCTTATGCAACAAGATATATTGCCGAAATGCGGCCGGGTGGTATGCTCGATTTCGATGCGAGACTTAAACGTAGATCAAATAAAAAAACTATTTGTCCTAGACCTAATCATTCAAACGGGGAGCCTCAAGAAGGCGGCCCTACAGGCCAAAGTTTCGCCAAGCGCCGTATCGCAATCCCTATCTTCGCTTGAACGATCTCTTGGCAAAACCCTTCTTATCCGCGACAAGGGCTTGGTCTCACCCACTCAAGATGCATTGGCAATCCTCGAGGTCGTAAGACCGGCATTTGACGCTTTTGACCGACTTCGCGATCTGAATAATACGCCCGTACCCAAAATGACGTGGCTGAATTTCGGAACATACGAAAGCATTGCCATCGATATTTTGCCCGGCCTGGTCCATTCTCTGCGCGAAAAAATGCCTTCTCTTAAACTGGGACTTCGGATTAGCCGGACGTCGAATCTCTTAACTATGGTTCGCAAGGGTGAGCTTTGCTCAGCTCTTATTTCGGAAGTGGATGACCTATCACGCTTTTATTCCAAGGAAGTCTGCGTGGATCGGCTCGGAGTTTTTATTTCGCCTCATCATGTGCTGAATCAGCTGGGCTGGAAGGGTCTTGAGAAAATTGGATATGGCTCGCTTGCACCTGGCAAAGATGGCCTGCCCCGCTATTATATGAAGTACGCCCGCCAGTTAGGTCAGATTCGACCGTTCGTGCTCAGCGATAGTTTTGAGGCTTTAAGAGCGGCGGCGGCCGCGGGAACACTGGCTGCCGTGCTTCCTCACCGAGTTGCCAGCCGAGCAGACGACCTGATCGAACTGACTCCCCCGAGAGATCAAAAAGAAAATGGGCGTCACCGTCTTCTTATTGTCAGTCAGATCAATTGTGATCCCAATGAGAATGACTTTGTGGCGGAAGAAACCGCGCGCTTACTCGCGCGCCGGTGAAGACCGTGCAATCACCTCTAGGGCCGCGCGCAGCTTGCCGAGCTCGCGACCCAGCATCTGGGTCGCAGCCGCGCGAAGTTCTCCTGGGAGGGCATGTCGTTTCAGGTGCCCGACCTCATAGGCCTCCAACATCTCTAGCGCCCGGCTTTGAATGACGTTGTTCATGATCATAAAAAACGCCAGCTGGCGAAGATTCGCCGTTTGCGGGAGTGAACTCTCAAGCTCACCTCGGGAATTTTTTAAAAACTGCATCGAAGACGCTCCGAAGAGCCGATTGATTTCAGGGTCGACAAGCAAGCTGTCAAAGGCAGCGAGAATTTCGTGCTTGCGAACTTCCATAGGCGGGAGGCGACGAAAGAGCTTGAGCAGGTCCGCGCGAACATCGGGACGCGCGGCCAGGATATCGAAAAATCCATCGATGACGGCGCGAAGACGTCGCGCTGTTTTTAGTGCCGCCGTATCAAGCACGAGTGCCCGAATCGCAAAGTCCGGATTAAGTAAGGCATCACCTGGAGCGGGGACCCGCGACTCAGTGATATTCAATTCTTGATAGAGGCTGCGCTCAAGGCTTCCTTCGTTCAGAACATTCCAATTAGACCGATCCACGGGAAAGGGATTCGTAGCGATTCCGGAACGAATGTAAACTTCCTGAACCACAGCGGTGCAGAAGTAGTAGCCGTCTTTCTTGCGCGCCGGGTTCATGGTGGAGTCATAAAGAAGGGGTGAGGGTTCTCCTGGCTCTCCTTGCACAACAAATGGGATTTTCATGTCGGCAATAAACCGTTCAGTGGCGAACGCCGCTTTCGACCGGTCGGCCTCTGTGCGAGCCGAAAGGACAAAGAATCGCGCGAGCGGTCCAGAATAGGGCTCACGCCGATTGGTGCCATCCTCGATTAAGGCTTCTAAGATCTCGGGCCTATCGCCGCCTTTGGCGACCAGCAGGCTGTGCGAAGCGATTCCAGGTTGCGACTGTGAGTGAGCAATAAACTGACTGGAGAGTGCTCCACCGCCAATTTGCACAATTGTATCGCCAGGAAGAACGCGAACTCCACGAATGCGGCCGGTCCGACTCCACTCCTCTGGTGTGAGCTGGGTGTCACCCGAGAAGAGAGCGGTTTGCACGCCCGAATACATCACAGTTTCTTCAAGCAGTGCTTGCAACAGCACAAATGCATAACGGTTCGAGCGCACACCCTGTTGTTCAATAAAAATTCGGTTGGCCAGGCTGAGGGCCACTGTCTTCGCGTCCTGACCGGCTTGCGACGCCACGAACTGCCCTAAGCTCCCATAACCGGACTTGTTAAACCAGGCCGCAACGCTCTTTAGATCTCCTGTACGCAATACGGACACATATTGATCGAGACCGGAACTTTCAAGTCCCCGAGTCGCCGGAACCTGAGAAAGGGACGAAGCTGAAGCGGTGGCGAGAAGAAATAGGCAGAGCGACGACAATATTTTCATATTTTCTTTCCCAAATAGAATGGAATCGACTTACGGATCGGGAATACTACGCTTGCAGGCTTCGCGCCAGCCGAGAATCAGTTGCCGCCGTTTACGAATGGATTCCACGGCTCGGGCTGATTGAAGCGACGGATGATCCGTCCGCTGCCATCCACCGTCAGACCAACAAAGGAGTCGAGATCAAATTTGGAAGCGGCCATGTTGTCGCCCCGGCGCACAGCTTCGGAACGAACAGTATTGTATACGGCCAGTTTGATGTTGTCGTGATAGAGCGGATCGTTAGGTCGCCAGGCCCGGCAATAGGGAGAAAATGTAAGAGCAAAATCGAGGGCAATCGCTCCTTCGTCCATGCAAAATCCGTTTTGCTCGACAGTGCACTGGCCCCAAAAAAGACCAAAACGTCCTTCAATATTGATTGCATCCGGGTTGCCGTTATCCGTTACGACCATAAAGCCGTCATGAACCATTTTATCTCGGCCCGTGCCGCAGCTCAGTCCAACCAAATTTTTGAAAAAGATCACTTCACCGGGACGGTGATAACGGGGATCCGCCGCGAGAGAGCGGCAAGGGTGGAGGCAAGTTCCCGCCATTGCCGGCTGGCCGAAATAGGCTAAGCCGTTCTTGCATCGATAGTCGCCGACTTTGGCCCCAGGAGAAATGTAGTAATGAGTTACAGAGGCGGCTTGCTTCTCTCCTCCGAACTGTCCTCGTGTGCAGACTGCCCCTATATCTCCACTGCGGGCGGAGCGAGGAGACGAGCGACGAATCACCGGGCGGGTCACCGCTGGCGCAACAGCCGGTCCGCCTTCGCGCACAATCGCAGAACCACTAACCGTCACGGGCGCGGCCGGCAAAGCGGAAGAATTGCCGTTGGAGCCATCCTTCTTACAACCGAGTAGCGAAAGAATAAGTGTGAAGAGAATCAAAGAAAGTTTAAACATCGCGGGGAGCCGAAATATGCGCAACTTGATCCTCCATGGTCAAAGCGATCGTCTTTTTAGCAAGGCGCATTCCGACCTCTCGACGAAATGGCTGAGGACTGAGCCGCTCCATTACGACGGAAATGGGTCCTGGAGCCGAAAACCGGCTCTTTTATTCAGGTTTGAGGGTTTCTTCAAAAAGAATCGCGTCGGATGCGTCACGCACGCGAAAGATCGTAGTCTCATTGAAATTGCTTGGAAAATCCATCGGCCAGTTCGATTCATCAATAGAAGACGACGAGCGTGGCGGCAAACTTCGATCGGGCACCAAAATCGCGATTTCCATCTCCACGTCTTCATTGACCAGGCTTAGGAGAAAAAAATCATCAGGCTCAAAACCCTCGAGTTCAAATTCTAATTTCTGGCGATGTTCAGAAGTTTTCGTAAAGGTGGCTTGAATCCATCCGAGGTCGGATCCGAAAAAGGCCCCGAAAACGGCGGCCTCCTTCGAATCCTCGTCGGCTAAGGCATGAATAGAGGTAAGGACCATGAGTGCGAGCGTGCTAAGTAAGACAATCTTATTTCGCACGCGACCCCCCCGAGCTGCACTGCCTGGTCCCTTGCCCCCCCACTGATTTGAAGTGCAAGCGGCTCGCCGGGCTCTAGTGGCCGAATTTCAGTGCGCCGCTGTCTTTGGGGCCAGCAACTCATTGGGCGCTGTATAGGAAGTTTTCTGTGTCGAACTCGAGAACATAGAACAATCTCAAACTGAGACGGATTTATTTTGGGTTTCGCCGGCGCCAGCCTTCCATTTCAATGTGCAGTTCGTCGCACTCCGGATTGGAGCGGCGACTATACGGAAAGGCTTCGGCGAAACGAGCGTGTTGGCACTTCACAATCGCGGGTCCGACCAAACGGCCCGGCGCAAAGCTAAACTTTTTTACGAAGGCCTCGCACTCAATCCGAGCTTTGGACCAAACGCTCTCACAAACACCGGGTTGAACATGGTAGCAACGGCCGGGAAAGCCTTCGATCGAGCAAGGCGGTGGCTCAAGCTGTTCCTGGGCTACTTGATAGCCGTAAATGATAAGTCCGGCCAATACGACCAAAAACAATCCGAACTTCAGCCCGTTCCATAACCCGTCCATTCTCAATCTTTGTTACAAGTGGCGTCGAATTGCGAAATATTTACGTATGGCGCCTTATGACTTAGTGCGGTATACGAGGTGCGTCAAAGCCAAATAGGAGGCCTTTTAATGAAAGCTATCGTCATTACTTTCGCGTTTGCGTTCTCGCTGGCCGCATACGCCGATGCACCCGGGTACGGTTATCCGCAGAATCAGCCACCGCCCATCGAGGAACTGGAACCCGAACAGCCGGGTCAGCCTTGCGTCGCTCCCTGCGTTCCCCGCCCCCGCTGCATTCCCCCTTACGGATGCGGCAACGTCTATAATCAGGTCCCTCAAAAGGTTTGCCAAGTCGTGGAAGCCGTTCGCACTCGTTGGGGTGGCGGCTGGGTGATTGTCCGTTTCGGGCAGCAGCTGACCGCTCGTCCGATGCCTTATGGCCAGGTCGAAGCCGACGCCTATCATTACCGGAGAACTCCGGATATGGATGGTCGCCCGATCTGTGACGTGGTGATTACACCCCGAGGCGCTTTATGAAAATCGCGAAGTGGAGCGCCATCGTCGCGGTAACCCTCTCTTCTGTGTCCGTGCTTGCTTATAATGGACCTCGTCGTGGAGGTCCCGTAGGTGGACCCCAGTTCCGCCCGCCGGGCGCAGGCCCCCAGTTTCACCGACCCCCGGTCGCGGGCCCTCAGTTTCGCCGTCCGCCGGGCGCAGGTCCTCAATTCCATCGCCCGCCGGTGGCAGGTCCTCAGTTCCACCGTCCTCCGGTTGCCGGTCCCCAGTTCCATCGTCCGCCAGTTTTTCGACCACCCATGCGGCCTCCGGTTATGCGTCCGCCCCATTGGCATCCGCCGGCAGTCAGACCCCCTGTTTACCGCCCGCCGATCGGTCATCCCGGATATCCACCGCCGATTCTTCCTCCGCCGATCGTGGAGCCTGTAATCCCGGTTTACCCTGATCCCGGATATCCAGTTCCCAATCCGATCCCCGATCCGATTGAAGAACAGGGGATTTACGGACTTCCGGCTCACTTATATGTTCAGGACCCGTGCGACCCCATGCAGTTTCAAGTTCCAGTGATCAATACGGTCCCGGCGCAGTCGGTTTATTGTTCGCCCGCATACGTGAACCGCTGTCAGCAGATGTTCAACGGATATCAAGTGTACCCATATAACGTCGGCGGCCCAGGCCATTGCCAAATTCGCCCGACATACAATGGGACGCTCGTTTTGATTGTGAACAATTCCACGGTCCTGGCCGAACGCCAATCCGAGCAGAGCATTGGCGTGGCTTATCGCAACGCTCGTGTGATGGGAATTTGTCAGTAAACGGCCGCTTTCCGCTGAGCTTTAAGGAGCTTGGCGGCCATGGCGTAGCCGCCGTTTGCGGCGTCGACAAAGTGAATATGATTGTGAGGGCCCTGCACGAAGCAAGTGAGCAGGGCGCTCGAATCGCAGTGATAACCGTAGAAAATTTCGCCTGCTTGGTAATGGCGGTCGAGAATGGCGAGCAGCCGGTCGCGCTCCTCGCGTGAGATGTCGATGATCATTCTGAGAGTTTCGTCGAATTTTAAATAATCCGTATTCTCGGTCAGCTCGCGCAGATATTCGTAGGGCTGATTGAGATTTTTATTTTGTCCTCGTACCGTCATCAGAACAGAAATGGCCAGTGTCTTCAGCGACATTTTTAAGAAGTACCAATAGCGCCCTAGTCCGCGCGGATGTTTGATTCTCGCTTCTTCCATCAGATACTTCGACGGCCAGGGGAAGCGAAGGGCGCTAAGCTGGATCGGCTTATGTTCCGGTTTAAAGATTTCATCGAGAATTGTGCGATAGACTTGGAATGCGACCAGACCCTTCATTCGCGTCTGTACGATCAACGCCATAATCTCGTCTTTACGGGCCGGTAGCGGGTTCCAGCGGCACTCAAGTCCCGTCATATCGCCCTCGGCCGGGTAATCTTCGGGAAGATTGAATTCTTGCTCGCGCTCCTTCATCCAGCTCTCCGCCAGCATCCAGCCGTTTCCGCGTAAGACCGGCAGGAGCTGGGTTGTGGAAAGGCGGACTTTTGTGACTTTGACTTCCCCTCCCGCCGCCACGACTTGCGCGACCGGTATCACGGCAATGCGGAGATCCAGTCCGAATTCCTCGCGCGAAATTTTACGGGTCAGACTGAGCGCGCGTGAAACACGGTCGCGTTCGTCACCGGGAATGGCCAACGTGGCGCCGTCACCCCCAAACACGAACGGAATATCTAATTTTCCCAAAGCATTTTGCGCGGCGATAATGCACGACACGCCCACCATATTGACTTCTTTGTAGCGGCCCGCTTCGATCGCCTTTGTGGAGCCTTTCACATCGGTCAAAACAAGAAACCAGTCCGCGGGTAAATCTTGGTAATTCTCGGGACCGACCATGTCGCTGAGGTGCTCGCGAGCCGGTAGATTTTTAAAAAAATGTCGAGTGCTCACTGCGGCTTGCAGTTGATGGTGTTGAGTTCGGCGAGTTTCTTTTTATTGGAATCAAAAACTTCGGACAAATTCTCGTCGAGGCCGTCGAGCATTCCGGCGTAAAAGGTTTGTGCCGGTTTGTCGCCAAGCAGGGCTTGCGCCCAGATCTGGTCGAGCAATTCTTCGCCGTCTTCGGCCAGGTCCTTTTTCTTTTTCTTCTGCTCGAACTCGGTCAGGGCCTTGGGAAAGGGATTCGCTTTCATCTGAAATACGCACTTCGGGAGTCCTAGCGCGCAGGATTCAGCCTGACAGGTAATATCGCGCCACAAAGCGGGCTTGGGTTGCTCGGCAAAGAACCAGACCTCTTCAAGCTCAATACCTTTACCTTCAAGCGGCTTGGCCCAAAAAGTTTCCGCCACCTGAGAGGTAAACAATTTCTGCGGTTCTTTGTTCGTAGCGGT
>JALHOQ010000092.1:0-2751 GCA_022842925.1 Bdellovibrionales bacterium | reverse complement strand
TGAATTCGGAGAATGCGCGCTTACCCTGGGGCGACTGAACTTCATGATCCTCGAATCCGCAAAGAATCAAAGTCGGTCCGGCCGATGTAGTCACCGAAAGCGCGGGCTCCTCATCCGCACCGGGACATTTTTCGGCCCAGGCCGGAAGAGACGAGAACAAAAGAATTGCTAAATAAATCAGTCGCGACATCTATCAAAGTAGATCAGAAGCGGGGTCGAATCGACATCACTTAACGCGACTGGCTAGTGACCGAGGTAGGCCGCCTGAATCTCTGGATTCTCGAGAAGTGCTTTGCCCTCTCCCGAAATGCGAACTTTGCCTGTTTCTAGGACATAGGCGCGATGGCTCACACGCAAAGCCATGCGGGCGTTTTGTTCAACGAGGAGAATTGTCATCCCTTCACTGTTGAGCTTTTGAATAATTTGAAAAATCTGCTGCACTACTCGTGGTGCCAATCCGAGGGACGGTTCATCGAGCATAAGAAGCTTTGGTTTGGACAAAAGAGCCCGGCTGATCGAGAGCATCTGTTGCTCGCCACCCGACAATGTTCCCGCTACCGCTCCGATGCGCTCTTTCAAACGCGGAAAGAGCTGAAAGCAATGTTCCATTTCAGACTGGATCTCCGACGTATCTTTGCGTCGAAAAGCGCCCAGCTTTAAGTTTTCCTCAACGGTTAAATTAAGAAAGATTCCCCGGCCCTCCGGCGAATGAACCAAGCCATGGGCCACGAGATCGTGGGCGGCAATCCGGTCCGTCGATTCGCCGTTGAGGAGGATCTGACCTTTTGAAGGAAGCAGGCGGGAAATAGCGCGTAACGTTGTTGTCTTGCCCGCGCCATTGGCCCCGATCAACGAAACGACCTCACCTTTGAATATCGAAAACGAAACTCCCTTAACGGCGTCGATAGCTCCGTAATTGACCTTAAGGTCTTTGACTTCGAGGATCGGCTGGCCCGCGATCACGCTGGCTCCTCGACGCCCAAGTAGGCTTCTATTACCTTCTGATTGTTCTGAATGTCTTTTGGTAAACCCTCGGCAATGACCACGCCGTGATCCAACACGACGATGCGCTCGCAGATTCCCATCACCAGCTTCATGTCATGCTCAATTAACAGTACAGCCATGTTGAATTCCTTGCGGACACGCTGAATCAAGGCCATCAGCTCCGCCGTCTCCGAAGGATTCATTCCGGCGGCAGGCTCATCGAGGAGCATGAGTTTCGGATTTCCGGCTAATGCGCGCACAATTTCGATTTTTCGCTGCACACCGTAGGGTAAAGATCCGGCCGGTACATCTAGAAAATGGCCCAGACTAAAAATGTTTAGGAGGGCCAGCGCTCGTTCCCGATACTCTTTTTCGACTTTAGAGAATTTACGTGTGCTGAAGAGCGCCGAAGCCATGCCATAGGAGCAAGTCATGTGCATGGTTACGAGAATGTTCTCACCCACACTTAAATTGGGAAACAATCGGATATTTTGAAAAGTGCGGATCACGCCGCGTCCGGCGATTTCATGCGCTTTCAGTTCATTTATTTTCTCTCCGGCAAAAAAAATCTCGCCGCCCGTGGGTTTGTATATGCCGGTGATCAAATTAAATGCGGTCGTTTTGCCCGCCCCGTTCGGGCCGATCAAACCGATCAGTTCTCCGGATGAAATCTTAAGGTTCATGTTCTCGATGACCTTCAAGCCGCCGAACTGAATGCTGACATCCTTAACTTCGAGCAGCACGTTTTCTCCAGAACCATGTCCATTCCTTCGATCCCAACAACCCCTCGGGCCTGAGAATCATCAGGAGAATCAGAGTGAGCGAATAGATCACCATCCGGAGATCGACGCCCGTCCACTCTTGCAGGGGCCGCAGCGCCTCGGGCAAAATCGTGACGAGAATTGCCCCCACCACTGAGCCGGTAAGAGAGCCCATCCCACCAAGCACAACCATAATCACGACGTCCACGCTTTTAAGGAACTGAAAGCTGGCGGGATTAAGGGAATTCGTGGTCTGCGCGAAAATCGCACCCGCGGTACCGGCAAAAAAGCTAGAAATCACAAACGCCGCCACTTTCACTCTGGTCGTGTTGATGCCCATGCATTGGGATGCAATTTCATCTTCACGCACGCTCATAAACGCCCGCCCGTATGAGCTATGCACAAGGCGCCACAGCAAAAGCACAGTGGCTCCGGCCCAGAAGAACGCGTGGACACAGGCGGCGAAATCGGTCGCCCCCGGAATCCCGTAAAGGCCGCGGGCGCCGCCGACGATATCCAGATTCAACAGCGTGACCCGTATGATTTCACCAAAGCCAAGAGTGACAATCGCCAGATAATCACCTCGCAACCGCAATGAAGGCATTCCGACCATAAAGCCGGCGACCGCGGCGCAAAGCCCACCAAAGACAGCGTAAATCGGAAAAGCGAAATGCGGTTGAGAAAAGGGCTGAAAATTCAAACTCAACAAGGCGCTTGTGTAGGCTCCTACCGCCATAAAGCCGGCGTGCCCCAGGGAGAACTGACCGCAGAACCCGTTCACTAAATTTAAAGACGCCGCGAGGATGATATTAATGGCGATGTAAAAAAGGATCTGTTGAAGGTAGGCGTTCAGCCCCAGATCGGCGAGGGTCGCAACGACGGTCAGAACATGCACTACCAGGTTGAGCTAACTCTCACCGACGCAAAAAAGAAGCCGCGTACGCAGCAGGTGATGTACCTGGTCGGTACCGAACCCTCGATCACCGTCTTTCGCCACGACGAATAA
>JALHOQ010000091.1:10652-13254 GCA_022842925.1 Bdellovibrionales bacterium | reverse complement strand
TCCTAAATTCGATACTCTCGAACCCAATTTTAGATGGGGTAACTGTGCGATATGAGCTGAAAAAGCCCTTTGCGGTTTTGGTCAAAATGTCTGAAAAAGAAGATTGGTGCCCCGGGCCAGACTTGAACTGGCACGACAGTATGACCCGTCCCAGGATTTTAAGTCCTGTGCGTCTACCAATTTCGCCACCGGGGCTGATAGGAATCCGAAAAAGTGAACTTCATCTGAGTAACTGTCAATCCTAGAAATCGCCGACAATCGATTAAATGACACTTTGCGTTTGCTGACGCCCAGGCCTGAATCCCTTAGAACTAAAAGTCATGACTCTTTTTGCCCAATCCGTTCGACTCACCGGCCGTATTTTTCGCTACCAATACCTTGGCCTTTCACTCCTCTTTATCATCGGCACATGGGTCGGCTTAAATCTCGAGGATCAACTCGCCACCATCGGCACCCGCGACGACAGCTGGCGCATCATCCTTGCGCTATCGGGCGCCGTGGCGGATTTGGCCGAAGGATTTGTGCTGCTCTTCCTTCTCAGCTGGGCTCTGCCCCGGGCGCACTCCTGGACGAACCCCGCCTTTTTAAAAGAGCCTTTCAAACGCGCCTATGTCTCCACCTTTTTCGCTGAGTACCTGCGTTTGCTCGGCCATGTTTTGCTGTGGACCTTGGCCCTTATCATTCCCGGATTTGTCCGCTACACGCAGCTCACCTTCGTTCCGTTTATCGTCTTTTTTCACCGGGCCTACGAAGACGGAGAAGTGGATGCCCTGCAACTCTCCACCCGCATGGTCAATCGCCGCTGGAAGCTAATCTTTCCCGTTATGCTTCTGTCGATCGGTGCGTCCATTGTGCTGCAGCTTGCGCCCAATCATTACACCGCCTTGCACACTCTGCCGATTCGCGTAGGCTTTTACTTTTTAGGCACCTTGCTGTCCGTTTGGACCTATTGTTTGATGTTCTTAATTTTTGAGCAGGAGTTACGAAAATGAATCTGGAACTCACCTTTTCGGCCAGTGGAATTCTCGCTCGCGGCCGAGGACTCACCTTTGACGATGTTTTGATCGTGCCCAGCAAGTCGGCCGTGCGTTCGCGCAAAGATCCGACTTTGAAGTCGCGCCTCACTCGCCGCCTCGACCTGGAGCTTCCTTTTATCAGCGCCAATATGGACACCATCACCGAAAGTGAAATGGCGGTCGCGATGAACCGACTCGGAGGCTTAGGCATTCTGCACCGATTCATGTCGGTCGCGGATCAGCTGCTAGAGGTGCGGCGCATGAAAGAGGCGGGCGTGAATCTGATCGCCGCCTCAATCGGCGTAAATGGCGAGGAGCAAGAGCGAGCAGTGACACTGGTGGCTGAGGGCGTGAAAATTCTCACGATCGACATCGCCCACGGCCATTCCGAATCCATGCTCGAGATCTTGGCTTTTTTAAAAAGCAAATTTGGCGACCAAGTCCAGTTGATCGCCGGCAATGTGGCGACTCCCGAGGGCACCGAAGAGTTGATCCGCGCCGGAGCCGATGCGATCAAAGTGGGAATCGGCCCCGGCTCCATGTGCACCACCCGGATGATCACCGGTTGCGGCGTACCCCAACTCACCGCCATCGCTTGGTGCGTGCAAGCCGCCCGGCCCCACGGTGTGCCTGTGATCGCGGACGGCGGGTTAAAGACGTCGGGCGATATCGTAAAGGCTTTTGCCGCAGGCGCCGAAACCGTGATGCTCGGCTCCCTTCTTTCGGGAACCTTAGAAACTCCGGGCCCGATTCACTCAGGCAAAAAACATTATCGCGGCATGGCCTCTAAGGCGGCCCAAGTTTCCTGGCGGGGGCAGCTGCCCGAAGGGATGGCTCCGGAAGGCGAATCGACTTCGGTGCCGGTTAAGGGCCACTTAAAAGATGTGGTCAGTGAGCTCGCCGGAGGCTTGCGCTCGGGAATGAGTTATATCAACGCCGTTCAGATTTCAGAGATTGCGGAGCGGGCTCGCTTTATTGAGATGGGCGCCAGTGGCTTTCGCGAATCGATGGCCCACGGGGTGCGATAGTGTCCGCAATCGCTGTTTTTGATTCGGGGGTCGGCGGCCTGACCGTTCTTACGGCGCTCAAAGAAGAGTTTCCCGGTGAAGACTTTGTTTATCTCGCCGATACGGCGCGCTTACCCTACGGCTCAAAAAGTCTACATACGATCCATCAATATGTAGAACAGAATATTCGGTTTTTGCGAGGAGAGTATCAGCCCAAGGCCATCGTGATCGCTTGCAACTCGGCGTCCACAGCACTGCTCGAGCAACCGATCCAATCCGAAATCCCGATTTTTAACGTGGTGGAGCCGGGCGCGCGCGTGGCGGTGCGCACCTCCACGTCGAAACGAATCGGTGTGCTCGGAACTCGGGCCACCGTCTATTCGGAGGCCTACCCCAAAGCGATCCGCCGCCTCGATCCGAATGCCGAAGTTTTTCAGCAGGCCTGTCCGCTCTGGGTCCCGCTGGTTGAAGAGGGCTGGGTCGATGATCCGGTGACGAACCTCATTGTTTATCGTTACGCGTCCACGGTCGTGAAGCAGGATATCGACACCTTGATCATGGGCTGCACCCATTTTCCCG
>JALHOQ010000091.1:0-10642 GCA_022842925.1 Bdellovibrionales bacterium | reverse complement strand
GGCGTGACTCTAGTCGACTCGTCACAAGGATTAGTTGAAGATCTTGCGCCGCTGGGACTTAAGAAAACGGGAAACGGAAAATTGAATATGCTGTGCACGGATTTTTCTCCGCGACTCGAGGAAACCATGCGGCTCTTGCTCGGCGAGATCGCCTACGATTCGCTGGAAACCGTGGATCTCACGTAAATTAATTTTGGATTTATAAACTCGAACGAGCCTTCCCGCCCCAATTCTCGGCCCAGTCCCGAATCCTTGATTCCACCGAACGGAACAAGTGCGTCGGATTTAACGAAGTCGTTGATAAAAACCATCCCCGCCTCCATTTCACCCATCGCCAGTGCTTTCGCCCGCTCAAAATCGCGCGAAAAGATCGCGCCGCCCAATCCATATTTCGACTGATTGGCCAACTGAATCGCTTCGCGGTCCGAGGACGCCTCAATCACCGCCGCGACCGGCCCGAAGAGCTCGTCGTCAAAAGCGGGCTGGCCCGGCAGCACCGCCGCAAGCACGGAGGGCGGATAGAAAAATCCCGGCCCCGAAGGCGTTTCGGCCCCCAGTCGTTTGCGCGCGCCCCGCGCCAGCGAACGATTCACCTGGTCGGCCAAGCCATCGCGCAGGTCCAAGCGCGCGAGCGGCCCGATATCCGTCTCCATTTTCATGGGGTCGCCCATGGTCTTTTGCCCCATGCGCGCCACCATCTTCTCGGTAAACTCTCCGACGATTTTTTGATGAACGATAAAACGTTTCGCCGCGACACAGCTCTGCCCACCGTTGACTAAACGGGCCTCGGCGCAGACCTGGGCCGCGAGTTCCACATCGGCATCTTCCAAAACCACATAGGCATCGCTGCCCCCGAGCTCAAGAACGCATTTCTTCAGGTGGAGGCCGCACAACTCGCCCACGGAGCGGCCGGCCCGGGTTGAACCCGTTAAAGAGACCCCTCGCACGCGCGGATCCGCAATCAGCTTTTCGACTAGCGCCACCTCAATCGGCAGATTCACAAAAACGCCCGACGGAAAGGCCGCGGAAAATATCTCTTCGATTTTTTCAGCCGATCCCCAGGTGTTCGGCGCATGCTTTAACAAGATGGTGTTGCCACCCAATAAAGTCGGGATCGCGAACCGGACCACCTGCCACAGCGGAAAATTCCACGGCATAATCCCTAAAATCGGACCGAGCGGCACACAGTGCACACTATGGCCCGTGGCCACGGCATACTCCCGTTCTCTAAGCCATATGGGGTAGTTTTCACGCAGTATTTTACTGGAGAGAAGACACTTATCAACTTCGCTCAGCGACTGCTTGATCGGTTTTCCCATCTCAAGCGTCATCAATCGGGCCAGCGCCTCGCGCTCCCCTTTTAGTACCGCTTCGAACTTCTCAACCGCTCTAAGCCGACCCTCGAGCTCCTGCCGCGACCACAGGGCATAGGCCAGGGTCGACGCCGCCACCGACTTTTCCAACCAATCCCCGCCCCTCACTTCGAAGTCGCGTAAAACTTCACCGGTTGCGGGATTGATCGTGCGGACCATTACAACTTCTCCAAACGGGCGGCCTGCCCGGGTAGCCAAGCCGTGATAATCGAGCGCATGGCTTCTTCCACAGATAGCGTAGTCGGATGCACCCACTCTTTAGGCATAAACACGGTGTAGCCACCGAACTGATAGCTCATAGGGAAGTAGACCGCGATTTGCCCCTCTTTGGTTACAGCGGCGGGCAAGTCGCTGAGCGACTCTCGAGTCACAAGGCCGATGATTTCCACCGGCGATCCCGGAACTCTCACCACCACCACTTGGTCCGCGCGCTTTTGCTTATTCGGCTTGAGAAACTCGGTAAAGTCCTTCGTCGCCAAGTAAACCGTCTTCATAACGGGCATCTGATTGAACAGACTCTCGATCAGAGTGAAAATCCACTTTGTCAGAGGCTGATCCACAATCATACCGAAACCATAAATCAAAACCAGAACGAACACCGTCCCCATGCCCGGGAGATAGAGCACATCCGGCAAAAAGGTCAGGATAAAACCGCGCGATAAACTCTCCACCCAAGTCAAAAACCAGATAAAGACATAGATCGACAAAAGCAGCGGGAGCAGGGTGAAAAGCCCGCGAAAAAACGTGGACGTAATTTGTTTCATAAAACCTCTAAGCGGCCATCAAGCAAGGACCATTGGGCCGGAATCTGCATCTCATTGTAGGTATTCGCCATCACCGCACCATAGGCTCCGGCATCGAAAATGGCCACCCAATCCTCGGGCCTTAACTCAGGAAGTTCGCGGCCGCCAAAGGTATCCGTGCTCTCACATAAGGGCCCGACGACATTGTAAACCTGCCGCGGCCCCGGTCGCAGGGTGAGCGGCTCAATCCGGTGATAGGCTTGATAGAGCGCCGGCCGCATCAGCGCATTCATCCCGGCATTTAGAATTGCGAACTGAAGATTGACCCCGCGCTTAACGTGTACGACTTGCGCGATCAATACGCCCATTCGCGCGACTATAAAACGCCCCGGCTCCAATAGAATCTGCGCGTTCGTACCATGATTCTCTAAGTTGGCTTTAAAATACTCTGGTAACCGGGCCAGATCGTTGTCGCCACTCTTATGATAATCAATACCCAAGCCACCGCCCAGATCGAGGCGTTCTAGCGGAAACCCCGCCGCCGTGACTTCGCGATAGAGATCGCCCATCTTGCGGCTGACCTCCTGAAACACGCCGACATCCATAATTTGCGAACCCACATGTACGGCCAAGCCCTTCAGCCGCACGGAACTCTGAGCTTTCAACCACGTCAACACATCGGGCAGCTGCCGGATGTCGAGACCGAACTTACTCTCCTCCGTCGCGGTTTGAATATTCTTATGGGTGGGGGCGGCCACATGCACGTTAATCCGAACGGCGGCATCGGCGACGACCCCTTTCTCCGCGGCCAAGCGCGAGAGAAGCTGTAACTCTTCGAAGCTCTCCACGTTGATCTGAAAGATTCGCTTTTGCAGAGCAAACGAAAGCTCCTCCCGACCCTTGCCCACGCCCGAAAAAATCACATCCTCGGGTGCAAAACCGCAGGCCAGTGCTTTAACCAGTTCGCCTAGGCTCACCACATCAGCGCCCAGCCCCTCCGCCTTCAGCATTGTTAAAAGCCGGGCATGGGAGTTGGCCTTGACGGCAAAGTGCACACGGGCCCCGGATTTTTTAAAGGCGCGGGCGCGATCACGGGCATCGCTTAAATCGTAAACATAAAAAGCTCGCGACTGATTTTGCACGAAAGTTTTGAGAGGCCAGGCTGTGGCGCCCTCAATCAATTGCCACTCTGAATTGGACAACACAAATGACACTGGCTTACTGTAGACCGATGAGAGCCTTTTTTCTAGAGGAAACAGCCAACGGCTTACCCATTCCCGCCTACGAGTTCGGGCGCCAAGGACCGAAAGTTCTGATTTTAGGTGGCGTGCACGGCGACGAGTGCGAAGGGGTTGAGGCCGCGTACGCCCTTACCCGGCGCTGGGAATCGAGCTTTCCCCACGTTTTGCAGGTCACTGTGTTCCCGGCCTTCAATCTCGACGGGGTCATTCGCCGTCAGCGCACCAATGGCAACGGTGTGGACTTGAACCGCAACATGGCCACCAATGACTGGTCTCCCAAAATTACCAATCCCCGCTACAACCCGGGGCCGAATCCCAATAGTGAACCCGAGACCCGGGCGCTACTTCGCTTTCTCGAAGCTTGGTCGCCGGCGCTGGTGATCTCGCTTCATTCCTGGCAACCCATGCTCAATATCAACGGCGCCTGCCGGCCAGAGGCGCAAGCCATCGCCCAATGGACTGGCTACAAAATTGAAGAATCCATCGGCTACCCGACTCCCGGCTGCCTGGGAACCTATTGTGGGCTGGAGCGCGAAATGCCGACCCTGACCTATGAGATCGAACGCGGCTTGGCCACGCGCACGATTTTAGATATCCATGTGCCGGCCATAGAAGAAGCGCTTAAAGTAACAGAACAGACGAGACGGAAGAGCATATGACTCGAACTGATAGTCTTCAAAAGCAGATTTTAGAAATTTGGGCCATGGCCGAAACCCTTCCGCCGGGACGCCCGTTTCCGCAAGACGCCACCCATATCATCGAAGAGGTGGTGGGCTTGATTGATCGCGGCAAGGTCCGGGTAGCCGAGCCCACCGAGAGCGGACAGTGGGTCACCAACGCCTGGCTTAAACAAGCCATTTTGCTCTACTTCAAAAGTCAGCTGGTCGATGAGATCCCCCTCGCTCCGTTTCAGTGGGTGGACAAAATTCCGGTCAAGAAATGGACCCAGGAGATGGGCGTACGAGTCGTGCCGCCGGCCATCGTTCGCTTTGGAGCGTTTATCGGTCGCACCTCGGTGCTTATGCCGTCTTACGTCAATATCGGCGCCTACGTGGACGAGGGCACCATGGTCGACACTTGGGCCACGGTCGGCTCCTGCGCGCAGATTGGCAAAAGCGTCCACTTGAGTGGCGGCGTGGGCATTGGCGGCGTCCTCGAACCTCCGCAAGCCCAACCGGTCATCATTGAGGACAATTGCTTTATCGGCAGTCGCTGCGTCGTCGTAGAGGGCGTGCATGTGAAGAAGGGCGCGGTCTTGGGCGCGGGCCTGGTTTTGACCAAATCGACACCCATCGTGGACGTGCGTCACGCCCAATCGAGTTCCTTCCGTGGAATCATTCCACCGAATGCCGTGGTGATTCCGGGCAGCATTCCCAAACGTTTTCCGGCGGGCGAAGTGAATGTCCCTTGCGCGCTGATCATAGGCGAAAGAAGCGCGTCGACGGATTTGAAAACCTCGCTCAATCAGGTTCTGCGCGAGTTCGACGTACCGGTTTAATTAAATGTGCGCGGTCGGCGATCGGCGTAAGCTCTGCGCCGGCGCATTCACGATGTAGCGCCAAACGGGCAGGCACGATCCGATAACGGCGATGACCGTGGAACAGGTGAAAACGAAAAAGAGAATGTTGCTCGAGAGCTTGGCCGGTAAAGTGGAATCCGTGTAGATATCCGGCAACAGCTCGATGGGGTAGGTATCGAGGACCCAGCACACCGCCGTGCCGAATATCACTCCCGAGAAAATACCTAAAAAACTCAACATCAATCCCACTTGCACAAACGTCCACCGGACCCGGCGAAACGAAAGCCCCATCGCCATCAGAAGCCCGATATCCTGACGCTTTTGACTCATAAGAAGAACCATTACAATCACGATCGAGAAACTGGTAATCAAAACCGCGAGACTTAAGAACAGCGTCATCGCCCAACTCTCCATCTTAAGGGCAAAGAACAGCGACGTGTCGCGCTCACCCCATGTCTGCATTTCGAGACCCTTTTTGAGCAGCGCCTTTTTTACGGCCTCGGCCTCGTAGGGATTTTTCAAGCGGACTTCAAATCCGTTTTCAAGACTGAGGGAGCGCATGCGCACGGGGTAATCGTCCAGAGAGTAGAACATGAGTTTCGCGTCAATCTCCGGCGTCTGCGTGCTCACCAGATACTTCACCTTAAATTTTTGCAGTTTGGGAATTTCGCCCTTCGGTAGTAGCAGACTCTCGGGCGGCACCAATACGACTTCGTCATTTTCAAAAATTCCGAGTGAACGAGCCAGATCCACGCCCAAAATCACTTCTCGCGGACCCAGAACCGCCGACTCGGCGAGCGGTTTCGCCGTCTCCTGCCTTCCGGCTAACCACACCCGTTCCATCAGCTGGTGAATGGCGTCGCTCGCGAGCCCGCGCGCCACGGCCCCGCCAAAATACCCCTCGGTCGAGCGCAGAATCAGGTCCTGACTTTCAAAACGATTCACTCCGGCCACACCGCTTGGCGAAACAGCGGCGACCACATCGCGAATCTTACGCCCCTCTTCTTCGGTCGGACGCTGCTTTTGCAAATAAACGAGATGCGGCTCCACACTCAGCATGCGATTGCGAATGGTCAGATTGAAGCCGTTCATTATACTCAAAACGATAATCAACGCGGCCACACCCATGGCAATCCCCAGGATGCAGTGCCAGGCGATAATCCGAACAAGAGCCCCGCTTCGCCGCGATAACAGATAGTTTTTGAAGATAAGCCAAGACAGCATTGACCGTAGAGTTTACCCAAGGAAGCGGTTCACGTTCACGACGCTAAGCGCCTAGCGACCACCCCAACGGCGAATAAATTCCTCAGGCGGCATAAGCGTTCCCGCGCGAAGGTCCGCAAAGTTCTCATCGAGAGCCCGCCCTAGCACGGATTCCATACAAATAATTTGCGCGAGCAACAAACGACCGCGCTCGACGACTTCGAGAACGGGTTTGGCATCAAAGCGAATCAGCTCGGAAGCATCCGGCCCGCGATGAGCGCCCGTGCGACTATCGGGATCAATTTGCCCCGTCTTTAAACCCTCAATGAGATTCCACTCGAGAACCATGCCGAAATAGGTCAGCTGCTGCTTGATGATTTTTTTTAAATCGTTGGTCCAAATAAAAAGATCCACATCGTGGGGACTATGAAACCAACGCACCTGGTCCGCGCTTTTCTGATTTGAATAAATAAACTCAGCAGCGACTTCTTTGACACCGAGACCGACCTCAACGGGATCAAACGACTGCCACCGCGCTTTCATTAGGGCTCTGACGTATTGCTCGGCCTACGTCCCTCTTCCTGGCGAACCTCATCCACCTTACCCCGAAGCAAAAAGGACTTCTGCATCGCCTTGAGCAGAACGACGGCTTCATCCAAGGCTTCGACCGCCCTTCGGCTTGTGCGCGGAAGCTCGGGCGCCACGGCCGAGATGGCGGGCGTGAGCTTTTGAAACTCCGTAGTCAGAACATTCAAGTTTTTTACGATCTGACCCATCTGTTGGCCGAGGTCGGGAACTTCCTTTTGTAAGCCGGGAAGCGATTTGTTGGCGGCATTGGCGAGCTTGGTCACTTCCATGGACATGGAGTTCATATTGTTCACGAGCGGACTCACCTTATCGAGAACCTGAACCAGGTTTTTCGTGCGCTCAGGATTCGAAAACGCTTCGCCCACGATTTTGAGACTCCCCGCCAGATTGTCGAATGAGGAGAGAATCAGACCCATTTTCCGGCCACTTAACATATCCATGATATCCGTTCCCGAATGGGTCGGCAGCACGGAGCCCGGCTCGAGAAGTTCGGCTGTTTCGGACCCAACACTGATATCGAGAACTTTGTCGGCCAAGATAAAGGGTCGGTACATCTGCACACTCGAGTCCTTGCGGACTTTATGCGCCACCTTTTCTAGAACCGCGAAGTTCACTCGAACTCGGTCATTGGTCTCGAGGGCGACGGATGTCACCGCGCCCACTCTTAGACCCGAGATTTGCACGGCCGTGCCGGCGTGAATTCCGTCCGCGCTTTCGAGTTCGGTCGAATAGTGCACCTTCGACTCCAACCAGCCATTCTTTACGGCGACCCCAACCAGACCCACGACGGAGGCCATAATCGCCACGCCAACAAACAATCCCGCTACTTTCTCGTATTTATTAAAGCGAATTTTCATGCAGCCACCGTCGGTCGAGTCGTAAACCAATCACTGCTAATCAAAAGTTCCTCGGCCTTAAAGTGTTTGGCGAGGACCGGGCTTTCACTTGTAAAATAGATTTGCTTTAGACCGCGCATACTATAACTCTCTTCGACATAATGTATGAGATCATTGACGTTATCCTGTTTTAAGCCGGTGAGCGGATCATCCAAAAACACGACTTGAGGCGAGTTGATGAAAGCCCGA
Source organism: Bdellovibrionales bacterium (assembly GCA_022842925.1). Classification (GTDB taxonomy): domain Bacteria; phylum Bdellovibrionota; class Bdellovibrionia; order Bdellovibrionales; family UBA1609; genus JALHOQ01. The sequence continues at coordinate 2,890 of JALHOQ010000091.1, read as the reverse complement.
AGAACGATGGTCATTTTGCGCTGCGACCCTGGCACCGCCGAGGGGCGCGCGTCTTTGTTCTGGTCGAGAGCAAACATTTGCAGCACCTGCCCGACTCGCTCTAGAGCCTCCGGGCGCGGGATCAGGTTATGATAGAGCAAGGGCAGCAGGAGGTTTTCGGCCAGCGACTTATTGTTTAACAGTCCGCCGTAGTCGAAGCTATAGCCCATCCCTAAGCGGAACGGCAAAAACTCCTCAAACGACATTTCACTCACCGGCTGTCCATCAATTAAATAGCGCCCATTCTGGGGCGAGATCAGCCCCGCCATCAAGCGCAGCAAAGTGGTTTTGCCACGACCGCCGGGAGAGCGAACCCACACGGCCTTGGCCTGCGGCATCTCAAAGGTGATGTTTTCGAACACCGGCAGCGGCGCGCCCTCGAAACTGTAGGATAGGTTCTCGAATTTGAGATTGCGCACGGGTTGGATCTCAAGCTTCATACCATCCCCAATGCCATCAAGCGGCCAAGATAAAAGAGAATGGTCACGATCATGTTAAAAGCCACGACGTAGATCACGCTGTTCACCACGGCTTTGGTGGTGACCTGTGGCACCTCGTGCGGCCCTTCCTTAACCAAGAATCCTTGATAGCAGCTGATCATAAAAATGATCGCCCCGCCGAACGTGTTCTTAAGAAGAAAAAGACCGAAATCCACACTGGAAAATGCGCGAGCCAACGAATCCGCGTAATAGGAAAACGTAAGCTGATGCAGGAGCGAGGTCACCAGGTAGCCACCGAGGATCGCGATCAGAACGTAATAAATGGCCAGGCAGATCACACTGATCACTCCACCTATCAGACGAGGAAAAACAACATAAGACAGCGGATGAATACCCATGCTTTCCAGCGCCTCAATCTCCTTGTTCACACGCATATTCCCGATTTCTGAGGCCACCGCCGTTCCGGACCGCGCGATCACGATCAGGGCCGTAAGCAGCGGCGCTAGCTCGCGAACCACAATCACCACCATCAAGTCGCCGAGCATGGAGGCGCCACCAAAAAGACTTAAGTTGGTTGAGGCCTGAAGAATGACGATGCTGCCGGAGGCCAGTGCAAGCACCGAGATCAGCGGGAGAGCTTGGAATCCGGTAAAGTAGATTTGCGCTGAGACCACCGCAAACACACTGCGAAGCCCCTGAGCTTGGTCAAAGAAGGCCGCGCGCAGCGAGAGATAGATCATCAAGAACACTTCGAGCGTGTATTCGATGGGGGATGTGATCCGTCGACCGAGGGAGCTGAGGGATGTGTGAAATACGCGAATAACGTCTTGGCGACTCATATATATGAGACATCGGTTTTTTAAATAGAATCAGTAAGCCCAGAGCGAATAAAACTGTGATTTCAGAGCCTCAAAACTTAGGTCCGAAAATCGCGGCGGCACGGAGCCGCTCGACACCGCTCGTGTGAGAATCAGGATCTCGCTGGGCACGATCCGGCGGAAGGTCCTGTAGGCTCGACGCATGTGCAGATGCGAGGTGACCAGAACTAAGGACTGACAACGCAGAGCCTCGACCAAGGGCAAGCTTTGTTGGGCGTTGCCATAAGTGGTGGCCGAGCGTCGCTCGAGGACGATGTCCTCCATGCGAAGACCGCCATAGAACGGCCACTGCGGAAAAATATCGCGCAATGTGGCGCGCGGGTGAACGCCCGAAATAATCAACTTATGCACTTGGCCCTGCGCTAAAAGATCAAAGCCCTCGCGCACGCGACCCGGCCCGCCGGTCAGAACTACGGCGCAGTCGGCCTTGTGGTCTTCGGTCCACGCGCTGAGAGGCTCCGCATGAATCTGCTTGAGCTCATGGCGAAACCACGCCCCCAGTGCCAGCAGAACCAGAAGTGTGCCACCCAGGGCGATCCAGCGTTTCATTATCTCTTTGCGATGACTTCGATCTCGACATTCACACCCTTGGGAAGGGCGGAAACCGCGATGGTCGAGCGCGCCGGAGGTTCTTCGACGAAATAGCGGGAGTAAACCTCGTTTACGGCTTGGAAATCGTTCATGTTGGTGAGGAAGATGGTCGACTTGACGACGTTTTGCAGGGACAGGCCGGCCTCTTTAAGAACGGCTTCAATGTTTTCGATCACCTGCTTAGTTTGCTGTTCGACCGGACCGGTCAAAATCTGATCGCTCTTAGGGTCAATGGCGATTTGCCCGGAGCAGAAAAGAAATCCGCCCGCTTCGACTGCTTGCGAATACGGACCGACTGGCTTCGGGGCGCTTGGGGTGCAAATGATTGTTTTCATAGAGACTCCTTAAAAGTAAAAGAAAATACCGGCTTTAAGAGGATGATCGCCAATGGTGCGAAAGCGCACTTCACTAGAAACCGATGTCACGCCGACCCCAGCTTCGAAATTCCAGCCTAGGTTTTCAAGGCCGGCAAAGAAAAATTCGCAACCAAAAAATCCCGACAAATCAAAGCCCGAATTGGTGCTGCCGTTTTCTTCGCGGCTGACAATACCAGCGCCCGCGCCGGTGTAGAAATTAAGATTTGATTCTTTATATACGAGCTTCAAAATTTTGATGCTGCCGCCGAAGCGGGAGTTATCTTTTGTGGTGTCTACCCCGAGGGAGCCCATAAGGCCGTAGTCGCCGTTGGGATAGTAGCGTACGGCAAGACTCGGGAGATCTTGATCGAGGCCGAACTGGTTGGAGTAGCCGATCCCGAGGCGATTGCTTAAATCAACAGCAACGGCCGGCGCGGCTGAGGCGAGGAGAGAGAGCAACACGATGAGCCGAAACATGCGAAGTCCTTTTTGAACAAGATAATCCTCGAGATTAACCCTCTAAGTGGCTTGAATTTCAACAAATTATTTACCGTGGCACTGGACAACCGGGGCTGGGCTCGTTTAG
>JALHOQ010000090.1:5638-13567 GCA_022842925.1 Bdellovibrionales bacterium | reverse complement strand
TTGCGTGCTCCATAGCGGAGACTGACGTCAGCTGTGGCAATCATGGGGGAGGTTATAAGGTGCTCGTCGACTTTTTGCAACCCTCTGCGTCAGATGGCGCGAAGAAGGTGATCGTCGGTAAAGGCCTCAGGGCCGATGAATGGCTCCAGCTCGGCCTTTACCTGGGCCGCTGACGCCACCTCAAAGAAGTAGGTCTCGCCGCTGCGGAGACGAAGGAGCAAGCCTTGCTTCCACGGCCAGGCGCTAAAGAACCAGAAACGCCATTTAATTTCCCGCCACAGTCGAGGCGAGGTGTAAACCTTCCATGCCGAGAGGACCTCAATCGACCTCACCATCGACAGAGGAACGTGTTTAGAAAAGTAGGACATGCTTTTGATCACCAGCTGATCATTCATCACCATCAGTTTGCGAGGAATAATCGACATCAATCCTTGAGCGATGATGAGCACGATCAAGATATTCACGATTGAATAAGCGTACTGGGAAATCAGCACATGCGAATGCAGTATATTAAACTGTGTGCGAGCCCACTCCGAAATCGCATAGACATGAGCGATCAAATACCAGCCAACGGCGCAGGTGACCAGCTCGAGCAGCTTCATGGGTGGATACTTGATTTTGCGAATCCAACGTACGCGATCGTTTAAAAACTTTTTGGTCAGCAACAGACGCAGGCCCAAGAAGGAAAACGCGGCAGTGAAAAAGTAGATTATAAAGTAGTCGTAGTGAAACCAGACGGGCGGGCGATAGGTCACGCTATAGGCCCGATGAGGTTGATAATACTTTTTCAAAGTCGCGTTGAATTCAGCTCGGTCGACGGCGGCCAGTTCCTGATAAGGTGAGTGCCACTCGCCGAACTCTTCCGTCGTACTCGACATGTCGGTGGCGTATCTCATCATCGCCTCGGCGTCACGGCTGCGGAGGGCATAGATGTTCAGGTAAAGATCTTTAGCTTCTTTGAACTGCTCCTCAGTGAGACCCGGTCCTTCCGTTTCGGTTTTAAGATAGGTTTGAACAAAGCCTAGGTTTTCTTCAAGAAACTCTTTGGGAGTTTGAAATTGGATCACGGAGTATCCGGCCCGTTCATAGGTAAATGTGGTCGCATTGGCCGAGTAGGTTTGACCCTTCACGTTGCGCAGTTCCTTCATCAGGCGGTGCGAAATATAGTTGGCATAAGAGGCGACAACTCCGAAGTCGCGGATCGTAGTTTCGGCGAGTTTGACGCCCAGGTAAACGTAAGGGGTGCCGTCGGTGACAAACTGTCGGATGTACGAGTGTTCGCGCGGGCGAGGCTTTTTTGGAGCGCGTAATTTTTTGCCCTCGCGGGCGGGGAAGACGGCCCATTTACTCTCGACTATTTTCATGACCTCCGCGCGATTGTATTTTCCGGCTACGAACAGCTTCATATTGGCGGGATGATACCAGTCGCCGTAGTAGTCTTTGACTTGCTGGGCCGTGAGGCGCCGGGTGGAGAGCTGTTCTTGCGTCAGAGTGTAAGGCTCGTCGAATGAGACGTGGAACTCACTCTCCCAAAAATCCGGTGCGCTCAAGTATTTTGGCCGCAAATAGTCCATCGGGTTGAAACCGAGAGCCAAGGTGATGGGACTCGGGCGGCCGCGCTCGAGTTCAACGGTGGCTTTTTCTTTGTCGACGTATTTATCGGCGATCTCGGGATTCAGAAGCATTTTACTGATCTGTTCGAGCAGCCAGGTGCCTTTTTTACTTGGGATGGAGGCGAAGTAGCTGGTCATGCGCGACTGAGTTGTACCGTTGGCGCTGCCGCCGCTCTCTTTGATCAGTTGCAGGTAGCTCATTTCATCTTTGAGTTCTTTATCACGAAAGAGAACATGCTCAAGGAGATGCGATACGCCCCGGTTGGCCGCAGTCTCCGCCTCCCAACCAACGGCCACTTCGACACGAATACTGGTCACATTGGTCTCATCGCTCGGCGCAAGAAAAAGCGTCATGCCATTCTTGAGTTGGATGCGCTCGATCGCCGCATAGGGATCTGGACTTTTGTCAGCGCCGAAGGCGAAGGTAAATACTGTCAGCCAAATATAGAGCATGTTCTCTTTTCGGTTTCTGGCGCGCGACCAAAAGGCCTGTTAAGCTCCTGGCATGGATTCATTTATCGGCCAGGCACTCATTTTTATTGGAGCTTCCGTCATTCTGGTTCCCATATTTCAGCGTCTAGGCTTTGGCGCTGTACTCGGCTATCTTCTGGCCGGAATTATTGTGGGTCCCTATGGACTCCAAATGATTCGAGACTCCGAGAGCATCATGCATTTCTCCGAGTTGGGGGTCATTTTACTACTGTTTATGATTGGGCTAGAAATCCAACCACACAAACTTTGGTCTATGCGGGCCCGGCTCCTGGGTCTGGGTGGTCTGCAGGTCGTGGTGACGTCACTTATTTTTATGGCAATCGGGATGGCGTTCGGTCTTTCCGCGGTGACGGCGGGGGTGATTGGCTTCGGCCTCTCGCTTTCTTCAACCGCGTTCGCCGTGCAGAGTTTGGTGGAGAAGAACCAGTTCAACACCGAATTCGGCCGTTCCAGTTTTTCCGTTCTTCTCATGCAGGACTTAACTGCGATCCCTGCTCTGGCTATCATACCAGCTCTAGGCGTGGCAGCGGTTCATTCCGTTGAGGGTGGAGGTGCGCACGGACACGCCGCCAATCCGATCCTGGCGCTGCTTATTATCGCCCTTCTGATCCTAGCCAGCCGCTTCGTCATGCGTCCGGCGTTCCGGTGGATTGCCCGAAACCGGTCCCGGGAAGTGTTTACGGCGGCCACACTGTTTATCGTATTGGGCGTGGCGGCCTTAATGCTTCAGGTGGGACTGTCTGCGGCGCTTGGGACTTTTATCGCGGGCGTGTTACTTGCCGACTCGGAATTCAGACATGAGTTGGAAGCGGATCTGGAACCCTTCAAATCCCTCTTGCTGGGGTTGTTTTTTATCGCGGTCGGAATGGGCGTGAACTTGGGCCTGATCCTCGAGCGCCCGGGTTCGATTCTAGGCCTGACGGCCCTTTACCTGTTTGTGAAAATGGCGATCCTCTACGGCGTTGGGCGGGGGGCGCGATTGGGCCACGAGAACTCGAAACTAATGGCCCTCACCATCGCGCAAGGCGGTGAATTTGCGTTTGTGATCTTCGGTCTCACATTGCAGCTCGGACTCGCTCCGAGTGAAACCATTCAGGCACTGACTGTGATTGTCACTCTGTCGATGGCCCTAAACCCATTTTTTGTTTTTGGGAATGAATGGCTAGGTCGAAGAAGAGGGTCGATCAAGCCGCAGTGGGATCAAATTCAAGACGATTCTCCGGAGGTGATCGTGGCCGGTTTTGGGCGTTTCGGCCAGATCTTCGGCCGTGTCATGCGAGCCCAGAATATCCCTTTTGTGGCGATCGATCATGATGCTGATCAGATTGAGTTGATTCGTAAATTCGGCAATAAGGTCTATTATGGAGATGCTTCGCGCGTTGACATCTTGGAGGCCGCTGGAGCCGCGCGAGCGAAATACTTTATCCTAGCTATCGACAATGTCGAAATGTCCTTGGATACAGCGCGAGCAGTGAGCGAAAACTTCAAAAATCTCAAGATTTTCGCTCGTGCGCGAAATCGCGGTCACGCCTTTGATTTAATGGCTATGGGAATCACCGCCATAAAGCGGGAGACTTTTGATTCTAGCATCTATTTCACTCGGGACTTGTTGGTGACCATGGGAATGGACGCGACCAAAGCGAATACCCTAGTTGAACGGTTTAAATTACACGACGAATTAATGCTCGAAGAGCAGTTCAAGGTGCGCAATGACGACAAGCTGTTCGTCAGTGTTTCCAATCAGGCGCAGGCTCAGCTTGCGAAGGTGCTTGCGGATGATAGTTTGCAATCCCATATCCGATCTTAGTTCCTTCTAGCGTTTCGAAAGGCTCTTTGCTAGCGTCTGAACTTATATTTTATTTTTAAAGATGGAGTGAACCCGTGAATTGTCCGTGTGGCTCAGGTCGAAGTTTTACAGAATGTTGTGCGCCCTTTATTCAGGGCGAGATGTTACCGCGAACGGCGGAAGAGTTAATGCGCTCGCGCTACACGGCGTACACGCGCGCCGATATCGCTTACATCAAAAAGACGCTTGCACCCGAATCGGCGAAAGATTTCGATTCCGCGGCGGCTAAGAAGTGGGCCATCGAGGCCGAGTGGAAGAGTTTGAAGATCCTAACCAAAGAAAAAGGTGAAGCCGACGACAAGAAAGGCGTCGTCGAGTTTGTCGCGACCTATACGCAAGACGGTGAGGAGATCGAGCATCACGAGGTTTCGCAGTTTCGCAAAGATGGCAAAGGCCATTGGCTTTTTGTGGATGGCGACTCCCACACGCATAAAGGTGGTGAAGGACATGAGCATCATCACCACCATGCCAAACCGGTCACGGTTGTACGCGAAGGGCCGAAGGTGGGCCGGAATGACCCGTGTCCCTGTGGGAGCGGCAAAAAGTATAAGAAATGTTGCGGCCTCAATGCCTAGTGGCAGTCGGCTTCTTTCCAGGAATTGATTTGAGCGGGTTGACGTGAGCTTTCTTCCTCGGTGAGCTCCGCGAAGAAGTCCTCATTCGTTCTTCTCTTTATGTCGTCAAAGGAAGCAATCCGGTCTGCCAAAATATTTCCTCGGTCATTCTGATGCAAGATATAGGCGATCGCCTTTCTTGGGGGAGTCTCATCGATTACGACTTTGAAAAACTGTTCGGGTACGGGGACGCCGCTCGGCAGTTTCGATAGGGAATTGTGGAGGAGTGGTCCTGTAATTACAGTCACTTTCTCCTCACCGCAGGCCAAGCGGCGGACCAATTGCTCCAATTTTTTCCAGGGACCGGCGTTGAGATTCGGCTTTTGGGGCGCCATATTCGACATCACGAAAGTGGCGTCAATGGCTTCTTGGCTAAAGCGAAAATCTTCGGCCGGCGCCAAGTGACCGCGCTGATATCCGCTTTTCGCATAGGCATTCTGGGCGATCGCGGGAATTTTTTTGAGCCTTAAAAATGGATCGCTAAAGAAATTATTTCTGCGCTTGGCTTTGCGACTTTTCAGCTTTTCGGCCGTGAGAGTGTATTTCACATACTTGGCGAGTTGGTATTCGGGGGAATAGTGGACTTGGAAGTACTTGTGATCCAGAACGAGAGTTGGGGGCGCCGTCGGTTCTACAACCTTTTGCAAGATCGTTTTGGGAGCGGGGACCTGAATCGTTTGTCTCTGCGCCGACTGACAGGCCGTTATAAAAATAAGTGTGATGACGATCCGAACAATCCGCGCCCGCATGGGTCTAGCGTAACTCGGGGTGAACATGGTTCAAGTCCAGTTCGCCTTCGGATTCAAAAGATGATTGAACAAGCGCTTGCCGAAGAGTAAAAAGCAAAGCCACTATGAGCCACAAAGAAATCGAAAAAATCCTGGGCGGCCCGAGCAAAAATGCCGAATTCTTGGCGCGCTATATTGGGGCGCGAATGCCCGATGCGCGCAAGGCCGACGAGCAGAGCCGCCTTGTCTTTTGGGGCTTGAGCGTGCCTATTCAAAGGCGCGCGGCACGCGAGACATATTCGTTTTCGGAGCTGGAAGATGTGGAGCAGTGGAACTATTGGCTCAAAGTTTGGCGCGAATCGAAGATATTTGACGTGAAGAGCGTGGCGCTAATCTGGCTTAGTAGTCCGAAGCGTAGAGATTTGCGGCTACAGAATTGGCGAGATGTCGTTTCATTAGCTGAAGAGATCGACAATTGGGCGCACAGCGACACCCTATCCTCTATGCTGGCGGAGCTATTGGAAGAACGGTCCTCTTTGTATCCACTTTATCGGAAGTGGAACCAGCACAAAAACCCCTGGCTGCGGCGTCAGTCTTTGGTGGGATTATACTGTTACGCTCGGCTCCGCAGCCGGCCTTTGCCGGCTGCCAAGAGTTTGCCTCTTGTAAAAGCGTTATTAAGGGATCCCCATTTCTACGTGCAGCGGGGAGTGGGCTGGACCTTGAGGGAAATTGACCGGGTCGATTCAGCCAAGCAACGCGCCTTTGTGCGGCGGAATTTGCTTCAGATCAGTCCGGTGGCCTGGTATGCGACCAGCGAACTTTATCCTTTGCGATTGCGTAAGGAGTTGGTGGCCCAGCGCAAATCTTCGCGATTAAAGTGAGCTACTTGCAAACATAGATCGTGCGGCCGGGAATTTCGTCTACTTCATTTCCCTCGGGAACCGCAGAATAAGCTGGCAACACGCCCACCTGTTTATCGATTACGAAACAGGGAGTTCCTTGTGTAACGGGATTGAGGTGTCCGCACCAATAGAATTCTTCATCGGAGGCCATCATGCGTTCTGGCGGCTGGTGTTGGAAAATAAAATCCTCGATTTGCCACTGAAACAGCACTTCCATTTTTGGAAACAGAGCATTGAACAGCTTCAAGGCTCCCTTGTCACGATTGCTCGGAATCAAGGTGACATTTTGATCCGTGCGCAAAAGGAAGTCGGAAAAGTCCTGGACGATCCCTTCCGTCAGACCGTGAGGCGAATGTAAAAAGTCGCCCAGAAACATAATGTGGTCGACCGAAAAATTTTGCGCCAGATCTTCTAGCGCTAAAAGGCCCCGCCACTGACTCTGCGGGGATTCGTTCACCGCGCTCGATAGAAAAGCTTCGGATTTGCCTAAGTGAAGGTCCGCTGCAATTAACAAACTCTTTTTTGGCCAGAGTAGAACCCGGTCCGGGTGTAGAATGAACTGATTGCCGAATAAATGGACTTCCCTCATGTACGTACCTCCAATAGCAATTTTAGTACCTTTGTAGCGCCACGCTCAATTCGACGGTGGAAGATCATCGGGGCAAAAAAGGCCGCCCCACGGGTGTGACGATCGTGGGGCGGTAGGTGGCTGGACTGTGTTTTTTAAGGATTTAATAAATCATCAACTTTAACTTGCAGCTGCGCATCGGTGATATGGGTCACATGCGGGTTACGCTGCGGCAGTTTGCAGTAACCGCGAAAGTAGGGACCCTTAACGCCGAAGGCTTGCGAAGCGATGTTCAAGCAGGCGTTCTTAGACATACAAAGAACCTGGGGAATTTTGTTTTGGCCACGCGGAACGCCTTCCGTGCTCATCCCTAGTTTCACTGACTTACCGGGACCCTCCAGAATGCAAACGTAGTTGCCGGTGTAGTTTTTGTTGCCGCCGTTGGGAGTGTCGTTATTCCCTCCGCCATTGCCATTGCCATTGCCATTGCCTGGACCCGCGGGCGGAGCCGGAGGAGCTTCTACAACGGGCGAATCTTCGGGAGTCGCCGGCTGCTCGAGTGTTCCGTCCACGCCGTCTTCCACATCGTTTTGCACAACGGGTTCCAATTTGGAATACGAATCCGAAGCACTGATCTGGGCCTTTTGACAATTCTGGAATCCGACGAGTAAGACGCCGAGACCCAAGATGATAAGTGTGCGTTGCATTTTTCCCCCTATATCCGTTTACATTCTGTTTTTCCCCTGAAGAAAAACGTCCGGGAGAGGGGATGTGAGATTCATTTACCGATTCTTATTTTTACCTTTACCAGGTTGTGTGGCGCTCTGGCCCGGAGCTGACGAGCTCTTGCCCGTTCCATTCCCACCATCCGCAGTCGGCCGACCCTGGTCCGATTTCTTGCGCTGGCCACTCACCCACTTGCCAAAATCTTTGGCCTGGTCCGAATCTTTAAGCTTCTTCGCTTCTTCGGAAACCTGCGAACCAAAACTCGATTTAGACGCCTTCTGATCGGCCTTGCGGCCGCCCGAACGCTTCAGTTGATTGGCGATCTGGCGATCAAACTCACTGATGTCTTCGCTGGTGGCCGGAATCAAGGTCTGCGCAATAACCGGCTGTACCGTTAGCACAATTAGAATGAGAAGGCTCAAAAACTTGTTACCCAT
>JALHOQ010000090.1:0-5628 GCA_022842925.1 Bdellovibrionales bacterium | reverse complement strand
CCAAATTGTAAGGTGAGGGTCTTGGTCTGAACAAGTTCATCACTCGCGTTATACATGCGCACTATCAAAGGAACGCTACCCGAGCGCTCCGAAACCACTACGAAGGGTAGCTTACCATCTTTTACGTTAGCTACGGGTAGGCGTAGGCTACGCAAAGACTTTACAACCTCGTTTTTCGAAACAAAGCTTACGCCTTCGGGCAATTCGACTTCGGCGCTTTCAACCAGCTTAATTTCTTCTGGATTGAAATCGACCTGAATCACGTAGGGTTGATAGGTAAAGAGCACATCGGGTTTTGGCTGAAGCTGAATAAAAAAGACGAGAGCCACGACGGCAGTAAAGGAAACGGCGGCGATCCAGCGCATGAGCATCAACTCACGAGAGCGACCGATACCGCTACGGGCCGCTACGCGGGCCGCGAAAAACGGAGAGGGTTCCGCTTGCGGGAGCGACTTAAAGATCGCTTTAGATTGTGTTTCAAATTGATCGAAGCTCACATTAACCTCTCGTATAGCAAGACGGCCTAACCCACCATTTCGTTTCAGGCTTTAGAGAATTTCTCGATAAAGGCTTTGCGAAGGCGAAAAAGCCTAGTCCGTACAGTATCTTCGGATATTCCCAGAACGTCGGCCGCCTCCTTATAACTGTAATTTTCCATGTCGACGAGGACCAAAAGCCAGCGGTCTTCCGGCTCAAATTGAGACAGAGTTTGGTGAACGGCGATGATATCGGCCGTCTCTGGACTTTCGGCCACCAGGTTATCTAGGTCGCTGGTGGAGTCTTTGTGTTTACGAATCTGATCTATATAAAGGTGGCGGGTGACTCTGAAAAGCCAGTCGATAAACGCTTCGGGTTTTTTTAGGCTCTTCAAGTTGGTCAGCACTTTCAAAAAAGCTTCTTGCGCTAGATCCTCGGCGCGGCTGACATCACCACATAAGACTAAGCAAAAACTGAACAGGCGTTTCTCTGTTGCCTGGATCAACTCCCGGACCGCATGGGCGTCGCCGGCGGCAGCAGCCTCGACAAGTTCTTTTAAAGGACGTCCCATATCACTCCCGCCAAGACTTGCGTGCGGTTGAAGTTTTCATTATTGACGGTGGAGGCATCTAAAGTCGAAGTGTTTTTATCTTGCGTCCAACTCACGTAAGCGGACAGGCGATTCGAAAACACTCGAGCCACCCGTGCACCGATAGTCCATTGCTGGTCAAGGCGGCGAAGCGAGTTGGGCGAGGTTGTAGTCGGGTAGTAGCGGTACATGTAAAGGGCAGAAGCCTCAGCCACAAATCCATTGTGAAGTCGCCACAGCAGTTTCAATGTAGGACCCCAGCCACGATAGGCTGCTGGGAGAATTAAGCCGGAACCCAGATTTTGATCGCCGATATCTGCTCGCTCGTAAAATAACTGGACACGTAGAAAAGACGAACTGACTAGGCGACTGAAAGAAACGGCGTAGCGTTGGCGCATGCCCTCCACATAGTCATAGTCTTGGTTTAAGGCTGAATCTTGACTGAATTCCGCTTCCGCACTCCATTCCATACGTGGTTGGCCGGCCCGCGCCTTCACCGCCGCGCCCACGATGGAACGGGCCGCAGTCCCATCCCAGCTCTCCTGAACATAGAATGGGGACACCAGGAATAAATCCGAACCAAGTTCGCGGCCGAGATTGCCGCGGATTTCATGCGATAAGGTGCGATCTTCAGGGTCAGCGGGTGTTTCTCTGAGCCGAATGGCATAGCCGGAGTTGAAGTACCAAAGATTTTCCGTCCATAGTCTTATGCCGCCACCCGCATCACCGAACGCGATGAATCCCGAATCAAATCCGCCCGCGCCTTCCACAAACAGCCAGTACGGTTTGCTGTAGCCGTCTCGTATGCGATCGAGGAGCGTGCCAACCAGGCCTCGCATTTCAGGATTGGCTTCAAGATTTTTTAGGATGTCATGGGCGCGATCCTCACGGTCGAGTTTGATCAGCGTGAGGGCTTTGAGCAGCTGTTGATTCTCATCTGGATTTTTAATTTTATTCAACACTCGAAGCGCACGCGCAAATCGGCCCGCCCGGTAGTAGCTGAGAGCCTCGGTCGTGGCATCTGACGCTGCTGAGTCGGACATAAGATTGCGGGAGGCCTCTTCCGCGATCGCGGGCGGGAGATTAGGACGGGCGACGAGGCTTCGCAGGACGAGGCGAGCGGCATCGGCTTCTCCACGAGCCGTGAGCGCTTTGGCGCGATAGAGGGTCGCCGCTGGTGCGAGCGTGCTGCCCAGCTCCTCAACTTTAAGGTACGCGGTGATGGATCGCCCGTGATCGCCCATCATGAAATAGGCATTGCCCAAATTAAACCAGTACAGTGGTTTAGAGGGGTTTTGCTTAACCAGAATCAGTAAGAGGTTCTTCGCTTTAACGAAGTCGCTTTGGTTATAATACCGTAGGCTTCGCTCCCAGGCCGTCTTCTCGCGCGAAGCGGTCCAAGTGCGCGCGAGGGCCTCATGCGGGTGAAAAATCAGAATGAGAACAATAAGAAACTGAATCACGTCTGTTCTATCATCATGGAAACGGACGGCCCCTGATGCAACCAATTGCGACGTAGATCGACATTTTCGGTGTCAGGTGGCTAACATGCGTAAATACAGATAACCAGTGGTTTTCTCGGATTCAGAGTGACCCTTGACTAGGCTCTTGCCGATTCTTGGAGGTCAAAGGGGGGTGGCACGTTTGCAAGGTCTTTCAGTATGAGATTCGTTTTAAGTCTTTTATTGGCTTTAAGCCCCGTGGCTCATGCTGAACTGCTAGGTAAGGGCGAAGCCAGCGAAGCTAACCCGGCGTCAGCCGGCCGCACTTCCAAAGAGGCAAACAAGTCCGCGGTCCACCAGGCTCCGCGCCCCTTGGTCGACTCTAGCATGGCGGGTATTGTCCGCCAGCGTATTCCACCGCCGATTCTAATTGGTCGGTACTGCGCCACTGAGGCTCGGTCTTGCGTTTTGCGTGGGCGTGCGTTGCTCATCGGCTCCGCATGCCGCTGTGGAGCCGCAGCCGGTAAAGTCACGGCTTCGGTATCTGGAAGAAATCGATAACCGCTTGCACGAGAAAATGGTCACTAGCGAAGACGCCGTCGATCGCGTCGGTGAACTTGCGTTCCGCGCGCACCACATGCGTTCGCGCATGCGGGGCAAGTTCACCGGCCCACAAATAGTCTAGCCTACGCTCGGGTCCGCCACCGACCAGAGAGTTAAAAGTATAACCCGGATCATTCAGCTCGGCCGCTCGGAAAGTGTCTCGCAGTCCGGTCGCCTCGGCGAACTGAGAATATAGCCAACGGGTACTCTTAAGCTTGCCGACATGCCTTGCGAAGTGCTCGGCTTCTTCAAAGTCCGCTGCGATATTCAGATCCCCGCCGATGACGGCCGTGTCGACGTCCATGTTCAGTCGAAGCAAGGTATTTCGCAGCCCTTCGATTTGCATGAGACGTACATCCGAGTATCTGTTGAACGCGGTGAAGTGGGTGTTACCAAACAGAACCGTCTGGCCGTCATCAAGGTGAATCTTCGCCCACAAAAGACCTCGGCGGACGGCGCCGATTTTCTCGAACAGAGCCCGTTGTCCGTGGAATTCTTCAAATCCGCTGTCCGCCACGCGAACAATAGTTCCTTGCCGATACAGAACCTGCAAGCCGTGCCGCCGACCCGCGCCTGGGTGAGCATCGATGGTCTTATAGTCGTACCCCGCGGCGGTGAGGCGCACAGTCTTGCGGTCATTCTCCGACCAGACTTCCTGAAGAAAAATCACATCCGGAGCTTCACCCGCCAGATACTGGCCGAGGATTTTGTCGAGTCTTCGAGAGTTCACTTTATAAAACGGAGTGCGCCATCCGCGCACATTCAGAAGATTCAAATTCCAGGTCGCGACTTTAAGAGTTCGCGCCGGACTCACCGCGTGCGCCTTATGTGTGGCATGAAGTGAGTTGGTGGTCCAAGCCTGCTGTTCAATGGAAGACTGACGGACAAGCACATCTGGATCGCAGAAATCGTGCGCGTATCCAGCACTGCCCGCGATACTGAACCAGAAAAAAATAAGTCGTAATATCCACTTCATTTTCATCGGAAGTGGCCGGAGGTTAGTGAGCGCCGGACGCCGTGTCAACGCCAGAATTGAATTCGGGCTACAGCCAGAGCTGCGGCCCGAAATCTCTCTCGTCGAGCATGACAAGTTCGTTGAGGAGCTCGGTAATTTGCCCCGTTGACGGGTCAAAACCGGCGAGCATAAGCTCAGTATCAGTTCTGCAAAGAGGAGAAATCTCGGATGCCAGTTCTGCACGTTCGCGCATTGCCGCAAAAAGATCCGTCGCTGATCAAGCCCGCTCTTAAAAAGACGTGTCTCGCCATTGCCGATATTTGTCGATGTCCTCCGGAGCAGGTTTGGGCCACGTGGGAAGAAATTCGTCCCGGTTGGTATGTGGAAGGCGTCAAGAGCGCGACGACGCAACCACCGCTCTCGCATCCGGCCATTGCCGAACTAACTTGTTTCGAAGGTAAGTCGGCGGTTGAAATTGAAGAGATATTACTTGTGGCTTCGAAGACTTTAAGCGCCGCGCTCGGGGCCGGGGACAATATTTTTATGACCTATAGGGAAGTGAACTCCGGGCGCGTAATCGCGGGCAACGGCATCCTCCGCAAATAGTCCTGTCGTGGTCCAAAGGGCCAGGTCTGGGCTCGTTGACAGCATGAAGCGTTTTGTTACGCTTTTAATATGGACTTTAAAGTCGTAGTGGCCATCGTCGCGGTTCTTTTTAGCGGTTTCTTGTTTTATCAGAATCAAAAGCGCGCGGACATGTTGATCGAGCTAACTCGGAAGTACCAGGTTTCCGTCCAGCAGGCGAATAGCGCAGGCGTCGCCGCCGTCATGTCTGACGAAGCCTTAATGGAGGTCATCCGGCAAACGATCAAGGCCGAGTTGGCCTCCGATCCATCCGAATGTGGCGGGAGCAAGTTCAGCGGATCGGACGCCTCCAAATTCCAAGACGTCATTCAGCGCCTCGCCGCCTTCGAGAAAAAATTCAACAAGGCTGCAACATCAGTCACTCGCGACGCCGAAAAAGGCGAGGTTCAGGAAAAGCTCAACGCGAAGGCGGGTCAGCTTAAGGAGAAGATTGTCGCCCTATGCAAAAAATAATTTTCTGGACGCTCCTCTTACTCTCTCCGTTTTCTCAGGCCGCTGTGGATCCGGTCATAATCGAGAAGGTGAAGCAGATGACCCGGGCGGCTGTTGCTGAGGAAAAGAAAAGTGCGGTTCAGAACATCCGGGATGCTTACCTAATGGAGGTAGTGGGGCAGCGCCTCGACAATATGCTCCTCCGCCTCAGCACGATGCAAAACTCTTTAGCCTACTTCTCTCGCATGAAGCGTAAACTCACAATCGACGTCATGGACAAGATTACGCCAGAAGTGGCGCGAGCTTGTTGCCCGCTTAATCCGGGAGCCCTGCAAGGGGAACGTTGGTACTTTAGAGGCAAGGGTAACAAATTGAAAGGTAAGGGCCTGTCCGGTCTGCGCGATAAAGAGAAAAAAGATAAGAATGGTAAAGGCAAAGGCCGAAAACGCGGCCGTGGAAAGAAAGGACGGGCCGACGGCCCGTCC
>JALHOQ010000089.1 GCA_022842925.1 Bdellovibrionales bacterium | reverse complement strand
GGCTTTTTTTATTTCAGAACTCCCACAAAACGACTTCTGTCCCTCTTAAAAAAACCAGAGCTTCTGCTCTCTCCTAATTTACTTTAAAAAACTTATCTAGTGCCGCCAGCCGGGGCTTTTTATAGATGCTTCCAAATCCGACTTAGTGTAGTTCTGTTGGGTAGTTATGGCAGAACCTTTGGATCAATTTGAGCTCAGAAAAAGAGACCACATTCGGATTGCTTTAGACCCGCGCACAGAAGCTGTGAATCGTTCCGGTCTCGAGCAAATCGTGTTGTCTCATGATGCACTTCCAGAAATGGATTTTGCAGAAGTCTGTTTATGGCGATCCTAAAAAGAAATTTGATGGCGCGCCGATGTTCGGTTCGGGCCCCTACAAGGTCCAGGCCTATAACCGCGGTAAAAACATCATTTTAGAACGCAACGACAATTGGTGGGGCAAGGACCTTCCGCACAACAAGGGTCTGGCCAAATTTAAGACCATCAGTTTCCGCTTTATTAAAGAACAAAACCTGGAAATCGAGATGGTGAAAAAAGGCGATCTCGATTACATGACCGATGTCCGGATTGAAAACTTCGAAAAGAAGGCCGTTGGCGAGCCCTTCGGTACGACGATCAAAAAAGTACAAGCCGAGAACAAGCGTCCTAAAAATTATGGGTTTATCGGATGGAACTTTAAAAATCCGATCTTTAAAGACAAAGACACCCGTGTGGCGATCTCACACCTTTTTAACCGCAAGATGCTGCTTGAGAAGTTCATGTACAATAAGGCCGTTGAGGGCAAGGGCCCGGTCTATTTCAACAGCCCCTTTATGCCTTCGGATGTGAAGGCGATCGAATTCAATCCTGAAAAAGCCAAGGCTCTTTTGAAAAAGGGCGGATGGACGGATAACGACAAAAACGGCGTTCTCGAAAAACAAATCGATGGAGTCGCTAAGGAGTTTAAGTTTACGCTTCTCCTTTCGAACCGCGATGTTGAGAAATTCTTTACCATGTACAAAGAGGATCTTAAGAAGGCCGGAATCGACATGGAGATCAAGCTGGTGGAATGGAACACATTCACCAAGCTCTTAGAAGAACAGAAGTTTGATGCCGTTACGCTGTCTTGGGGCGGCGGCAGTCCTGAGGATGATCTCAAGCAGATCTGGCACTCGGACAGTGCTCGCATGGGCGGCTCCAATTTTATTTCCTACTCGAATAAGGAAGTGGACAAGCTGATCGACCAGGCCCGCGAGGAGATGAATAAAGGTAAACGCAAAGCGATGTGGCAGAAGGCCGTGAGCCTGATCGCCGCCGATGCCGCGTATACCTACCTGTTCAATCCCAAGTACGATCTGTTCCTGGTCAACAACCGTATTGGCTACGATAAACCCACGTACACGTACTACTACAGTCACGCGTACTGGTATCTGGCCAAGTAAGCTAGACCGAGACCGATGTTAAAATACGCCTTTCAACGCGTCTTTTGGATGATGCCGACATTGTTCGGCATCTCACTCGTTTGTTTCGCCGTGATTAATCTCGCGCCGGGAAGTCCCGTGGAGCAGGCCCTGTCGAAGATGCGCTTTGCGGGTAGTGCCAGCGGCGGCGGCAACGCGATGGGCGTGTCCGACGAAGTTCTGGAGTCGATCAAAAAACAGTACGGCTTCGATAAGCCGATGCATATCCGCTATCTGGTCTGGCTTAAGAATATTGTGACCCTCGATTTCGGCGAAAGCTTCGTTTATCGCCAACCGGTCATTGACGTGATAATTCAAAAGCTTCCGGTGTCGCTGCAGTTCGGAGTGTGCTCGCTCATTCTGATGTACCTGATCAGCATTCCGCTCGGGATCAGCAAGGCCGTGCGCGAGGGCGGCAACTTTGATATCTGGACGAGCGTTTGGCTTATGGTGCTTTATTCGATTCCGCCGCTGAGTTTGGGTATTTTGTTGCAGTTGTTTTTGGGCACGCAGAAGTTTTTAGGCATTTTGCCGCTGACGGATCTTTACTCCGACAATTATTTTCAGCTCGATCTCTGGGGCAAGATTGTCGACCGGATTAAACACTTTATTATGCCTTTGATCTGCTACACGGTGAACAGCTTCACCATTCTGACCATGTTGATGAAGAACTCGCTGCTCGAAGAACTCCGGCTGGATTATGTGCGCACAGCCCGCGCCAAGGGCCTGGTGGCGTCGACGGTGATTTACAAGCACGCTCTGCGGAATGCCCTGATTCCCATTATCACCGGGTTGGGGAGCTTTTTGACTTTGTTTTTTGGCGGGTCCATCGTAATCGAATCCATTTTCAGTCTCGACGGAATTGGTCTTTTGAGTCTGAAGTCTATTTTGTCGCGCGACTACAATGTGATCATGGGCTTGATTTTTATTCAGGCTGCGCTGGCTATGGTCGGGCGCCTGATTTCCGACCTGCTCTATGTAGTGGTTGACCCGAGGATTGATTTTCAATGATCGAGAAACGGCTAAAGAACGAACTCACTCGGAAACGTTACCGCCGATTCAAATCGGTTCGGCGCGCCGTTTGGGGAGTCGTCGTAATGGCGGTGCTGGTGTTCTTAAGCGCCACGGCCGAACTCTGGGCCAATAACAAGCCGCTGGTGATGAAGTACAACGGCGCCATTTATTTCCCGGTTGTGAAAAGCTATTACCCGACCGTGTTTGGACAGGAAGGTTTTATAACCAATTACCGGGCCTTGGATTTGAAGGCCGAGGGCAATTGGGCCGTATGGCCCGTCGTGAAGTGGAATCCCTTCGAATCGAACGAAGCGCTGTCCACGTATCCTTCGGGCCCGAGCGCCGAGAATTGGCTTGGCACCGATGACCGGGGACGGGATTTGGTGGCGCGGATTCTATATGGTTTCCGCTACTCTATGGGATTCGCCGTTTTGGTGTGGTTCTTCTCTTATATTATCGGGACTATGTTCGGCGCGGCCATGGGCTATCGGGGCGGAAGGGTGGATCTCGTCGGGCAGCGGGTAGTCGAGGTTTTTGACTCGCTTCCGTATATATTAATGCTTCTCACCTTGATCGCCTTCCTTGGCGCGAACCTTTGGATTCTGGTCGCGATCAATGTCTTTTTGGGGTGGATGCGGATTTCGGTTTATGTGCGCGCAGAGTTTTTAAAACTGCGCAAGCGTGAGTTTGTCGAGGCGGCCCGCGCGCAAGGGGTAGGTACCTTTCGAATTCTTTTCCGCCATATTCTGCCGAATGGTCTTGGACCGTTGGTTACATTTTCGCCGGCGGAAATCGCCGCCAATATTTATACGCTAGCCGTGCTCGATTATCTGGGCATGGGATTGACGCCGCCGACGCCGAGCTGGGGTGAACTCCTGCAGCAGGCGCAGAACTATGTGACGATCGCTTGGTGGCTCGCCATTTTTCCGTCGATCGCCATGATCGTCACGCTCACGGCACTGACCTTTATCGGTGAGGGCGTACGCGAAGCCTATGACCCACGGAAAACGGTCGCCGCTTAGACCTGGAATGGATCTTGTAAAGCTACCACCCCATGCTGTTCACAATTCTTTTGCTTAATTTGACGGCCTCGGCCGATGTGCGTTTTGAAGCTTTTTCTTTGAAGGCGGATAATAGTTTCGAAGTTCAGTTCCTAGCGCCCACTCCGCAAGTCGCGCGGGGAGTTCTTGATAACGCGCAGCGTATAGAGATCACCGGGGCGCAAGTGAACACGACCGTTCAAGCCCATACGAGATCCTTTGTGATTTTGACCTTTGTTGAGCTGGGAAAAGATCTTGGCGACGTGGTGATTTTGGAAGAGCTCGAGCGGTTGAAATTCGGACGAATTCATCACCAGAGAATTCAAGGTGCGGTGGCGACTCTTCATCAAGATCTCGACGGGGCTTTTCGCGATTTAAAAAAGCGGAATGGCTGGGACGCTACGCTAACGATTCGGGCGATGGTTTCGTTTTTTGAAGAAAAGCCGGGCCGCAAGATCAAAGACTTCTACGATGCGGTGGAGCTGGGACATATGAGAACCGTGGCTCGTCCGGACACTCGGGGTAAATTGCCGTCCCGAAAAGCACCCAGCAAAAACTGGGAGTCTCAACCTTCCCGTGAGAGGGAGGCGCCACAAGAACGCGTCCGACCGCGGGAGCCGGAGGTCGCACGGGAGCGTGAAGTCGTGCCGCCCGCGGAAAAGCGTCCGCCGAAGCGCACTCGTGAAGTCCGCCCGCGTGAACCGCAACCGTGGGAGCCGCGCCGGCTTCCCCCGCCTTCGGCGAGTAGCCAGTATCCCGGTCAACGGATTAAACCTAGAGTGTTCGGTTACTCTGGGGCGGAGCGGCCTCCGCGGAGACCCAAAACTTTATTGGAACTGCTGTTCCCGTAGCTACTCCCGCAAATGCTCGCGGATCTTGGCTTGCCCGTCGGTGGCTTTGCCCCAGCCGAGGATTTTAAGGCTCTCGACTCGGGCGCCGGGGACAGGGATATCGCCCCAGTAGAGTTCGGTGCTGGTGCGAGCGTAGCCGCCCGCGAGAACGCGGAAGTCGCCGGGCGCGACACCCGACATCTTGTCGCCGCGATAATAGATATTTTTTCCGTCTGAAGCGTAAACGCGATTGCAAAAGGTGCCGCGGCCGTCGACGTTTAAGATCGGCGGCGGAAGGATCTCTTTAAAATTCTCGGCCTTTAGGCCTTCGACATCCACGGCCACGGTTTTTATACCCACGCCGCGCTTGATAAACACAACCTTGTCGCCGCGCTTTTCATAGCGCTCCACGAAGTCGCACTGACTCGCGCCCCATGCGAGACCGGGCAGCCCGGCCGCCGCGCTTGCAATCCCAATAATAAATAAAACTGAAATGCCTTTTTGTATCATCAGGGTCACGACCTCGCGCCGTTACTGGTTTAATATATAGGCGAACATCAACGGCGCCACGATCGAAGCGTCGCTCTCAACAATAAAACGCTTCGACATTTTATCGAGCTTGCCCCACGTGATTTTCTCATTGGGAACCGCGCCCGAATAGGAGCCGTACGAAGTCGTCGAATCGCTGATCTGGCAGAAGTACGACCACTTCGGCGTGGTCCGCTCAATGTCCTGTTCAAGCATGGGAACGACGCAGATCGGGAAGTCGCCGGCAATGCCGCCGCCGATTTGGTAGAAGCCGATACCTTGCGGATTCTCGTTTTCCATATACCAGTTGGCCAATGCCACCATATATTCGGTGCCGCCCTTTAGGCAGGCTGGAGTGATTTTCTTTTGCAGCATGCGACCGGCAAAAATATTGCCCAGGGTGGAGTCTTCCCAGCCCGGAACAAAAATCGGCAGATTCTTTTGGTAAGCGGCCAACAGCCAGGAATTCTTCGGATCGATCTGGTAGTGCTTCTCCAGCGAGGCGTCCTTAAAAACTTGATAGAAATACTCGTGAGGGAAGTAGCTCTTACCCTCTTTCGTGGCTTTCTCCCACTTGCCGAGAATGTACTTCTCGATCCGGCGGATCGCCTGCTCTTCGGGAATGCAGGTGTCAGTTACCCGGTTTAGATGTTTGTCGAGAAGAGCCATTTCATCGTCGGCCGTGAGTTCGCGCCAATTCGGTACGCGAACATAGTCTTCGTGGGCGACCAGATTGAATACGTCTTCCTCGAGATTGGCGCCCGTGCACGAGATCGCGTGCACTTTACCCTGGCGAATCATTTCGGCCAGAGAGATGCCGAGTTCAGCTGAACTCATGGCTCCCGCCAGAGTCACGAGCATGCGACCCCCTTGGTCGACGTGCTGCCGGTAAGCCTCCGCCGCATCTTTCATCGTCGCGGCGTTGAAGTGCAGATAATTTTTATTTATGAACTGTGTTATCGGTCCCGGCTGGGCCGTTCCCGTTTGTGGCGTAGGCGCCATTGCTCAACTCCTTTTTTTGCTGAGGCAGAAAGGGCATCGAAGACTCTTCGCTCAAGTACGTGTAGCTGCTCAAGCCCCGCTCATAGTGCTCAAGCAAAAGCCGGGCCTCCGAGCGCGAGATCGTACCTTTTAAAATGCTGGATTCCGTGGCTTTACGAACCCGCTCGATTAAGTCGGCGCGGTTGTACTCCACGTACGCTAGCACCTCTTTTACGTCGTCGCCCTCAACTACGTGGTCAATCTGATAGCCGCCGCTCTCCGTGAGCGAAACGTGCACGGCGTCGGTGTCGCCGAAGAGGTTGTGGAGATCGCCCAGGATTTCCTGGTACGCACCGGTCAAGAAGACGGCCATGTAGTACGGATGGCCGGGTTCGAGCGAGTGTACTTCCAAATACTTTTGATCGCCGCCGGATTCGGCATCGATAAAGTTGTTGATATGGCCATCGGAATCGCAAGTCAGATCGACCAAAATCGCGCGGCGGTCCGGCCGCTCCTGCAGCCGGTGAACCGGCATAATCGGGAAAAGTTGATCGATCGCCCACGAGTCGGGCAACGATTGGAACACTGAGAAATTACAGAAATAGGTGTCGGAAAGCTCGGCTTCTAGCGAATAGCGGATATCCTCGAGTTCGGGGTTCCCGCGCGCGATATGCACGATCTTCGTGGCGATGGCGCGAAAGAGATCCTCGGCCTTCGCTCGTTGCTCCAGGCTGAGCACGCCGTAGGTGAAGAGCTGCAAAGTGTCGCGCTTCTTCTCGACGAGATCGTTGTAGTATTCGTTGATATTTTCCTTACTGAGGGAGCGGTAAATATCGTAGAGGTCCTGAACCAAGCGGGATTCTTTATCGGGCGAGGGGAGCGTGAAATCCTTCAAAACGATTTCGCTGGAACCCAGTACATCGAATACAAGAGCGGTGGAATGGGCCACCAGCGCGCGGCCGCTTTCGGAAATAATGTCTGGATGAGGGATCTTCTTTTCATCGCAGATCGATTGCAGAATCGCCACGATATCGTTCGCATACTCTTGCTCGCTGTAATTGGTCGAGCTGTCGCTCTTGCCGGAGCCGTCGTAGTCCACGCCCAAGCCGCCACCGACGTCGATGTACTTGAGGCTGGCACCCATGGCATAAATTTCGGCAAAGAAACGGGCGCCCTCTTTAATGGCGGCCTTGATGGCTTGGATAGACGGGATTTGCGAACCGATATGAAAGTGAATCAGCTGCAAGCAGTCGAGCATTGTCTCCGCCTGCAACATCTCCACGCCACGTACGATCTCCGATGGAGTGAGGCCGAACTTGGATTTGGAACCCGAAGTCTCAGACCAACGGCCACTTCCGGGAGTGTTGAGCTTGGCGCGGAAACCGATATTGGGTCGGATGCTCAACCGCTTCGAAGCGTTGATGATCATTTGCAATTCGGAGAAGCGATCCACCACGATGACCGTGTTGCGGCCGAGCTTTTGCGAGATCAGAGCCATTTCGATGTACTCTTGATCCTTAAACCCATTGCAGATGATTAAGGCGCCAGGGTTGTCCATCTGGGCGAGCGAGATCAGGAGCTCGGGTTTGGAGCCGGCCTCTAAGCCAAAACTGTAGGCTTTGCCGAAATCCAGGATCTCTTCCACCAGATGTTTCTGCTGATTCACTTTGATCGGGTAAACGCCGCGGTACACGCCCGTGTACTTCGCTTCCTCGATGGCGCGGGCGAAACATCCGGCCAGGAGTTCGATACGGGCTTTGATAATGTCGGGAAAGCGCAGAAGAATGGGCATCCGAATGCCGCGCTCCTGCAAGTCCTGGACAAGCGAGTACAGATCGAGAGCCGGGCCTGAGTCACCCGCGGGCTTTACTTCCACATGTCCTTGATCGTTGATCCGGAAAAAATTGGCACCCCAGTAGTTGATACCGTACAGGTCAGCCGATTTTCGCGTATTCCATTCGCTCATAGTTCTCTTTCCCTCACCCCTGTCTACTTCACAATAATGTTAAGGATCTTACCGGGTTTGTAGATCACTTTTACAACAGTTTTTCCTTCAAGTGCATTTTTCACAGCGTTCACTTCGCGCGCCGCCGCCAAGGCCTCGTCTTCCGCGGCGGTCACGCCGATCTTAATGTCCCCGCGGGTCTTGCCCATCACCTGAACGCCAATGGTGACCGTGTCATCTTGCACAAGCGCGGGGTCGAACTGCGGCCACGGCTCAAGGGAAACAAAGCCCTGGCCGCCCATTTTTTCCCACAGTTCTTCGGCTACATGAGGCGCAAACGGAGCGAGGAGCTGGCTCAAAGCCATCAGCGCGGCTTTCGGGCGTTGGTTGCTGGAGTACATCTCGTTGACCAAAATCATCATGGTGCTGATGGCTGTATTGAAGCTCAACGATTCAATGTCCTCGCCGACCTTTTTAATTGTCTTATGTAGCAGTCGCGTTAGCTCCTCATCGCCGGTGCCTTCGGTGAGTGGCAGGGCTTGACCGTCTTCGCTCACCACCATTCGCCATACGCGGTCTAGAAAGCGGCGGGTGCCTTCGATGCCCGAGGTGGACCAGGGTTTGTCTTTCTCGAAGGGCCCAAGGAAGCAAATGTACAATCGGGCGGCGTCTACGCCCTGATGTTCCTTCACTTCGTCGGTGCTGACCACGTTGCCGCGGGATTTGGACATGCGTTGGCCGTCGGGGCCTAAGATCGTGCCCTGATGGGCGAGTTTTCGAATCGGTTCATCGTGGCTGACAAGTCCGCAGTCGAACAGCACCTTTTGCCAGAAACGGGCGTAGAGCAGGTGGCTCACTGTGTGTTCGGCCCCTCCGATGTAGAGGTCGACGGGCAGCCAGTACTTTTCCTTCGCCGGATCAACGGCGGCCGCCGAGTTGTGCGGATCTGCGTAACGTAGAAAGTACCAACACGAGCCGGCGGTTCCAGGCATGGT
The DNA here is from genome assembly GCA_022842925.1 of Bdellovibrionales bacterium. Classification (GTDB taxonomy): domain Bacteria; phylum Bdellovibrionota; class Bdellovibrionia; order Bdellovibrionales; family UBA1609; genus JALHOQ01. The sequence goes on along the minus strand of JALHOQ010000089.1, from coordinate 4,797 downwards.
GTCGGTGACGCGTTTGCCTTTTTCACCGGTCTTTTTATCGGTGTAGTCGACAAAATCTTGAGCCCGCGCCAATGGCGGCTCGCCTTTTTCGCTCGGTTGATAGTCGGCGACCGCCGGGAGCTGCACCGGCAGCTCCTCGTAAGGCACCGCTTTTAGGCCGGATTTTTCCATGTAGACGAGTGGGAAGGGTTCGCCCCAGTAGCGTTGGCGGGAAAACAGCCAGTCGCGCAGTTTGTATTGCACCTGCCGTTCACCGATCTTGCGCTTCTCGATCTCTTGAAGCATGCGCTGAATGGCATCCGGCTTGGTCAGCCCGTTGAGAAAGTCGGAGTTGATCAGTTTGCCGTCGCCGTCAAAGGGCAGCTCGGCCTCGCTCTGTAAAACGCGGACGATGGGAAGATCAAATTTTTGCGCAAATTCAAAGTCGCGGGTGTCGTGACCGGGGACCGCCATGATGGCGCCGGTGCCGTAATCCATCAGCACATAGTCGGCGATCCAAACGGGAATCTTTTGGTTGTTGAACGGATTCAGGGCGTAGCCACCGGTGAAAACCCCGGATTTGTCCTCATTCGCTTTGCGATCGACTTCGCTCTTGCGAGCAGCTTGGTCGGCATAAGCCGCCACGGCTTGGCTCTGCTTGGGCGTGGTCAGCTTTTCAACCAAAGGGTGCTCGGGTGCGAGAACCATAAAGGTGGCGCCGAAAATGGTATCGGGACGGGTAGTGAAGACCTCGAGGGACTCGCTGTGACCGTCGAGAGCGAACTGAATCCGCGCGCCTTCCGACTTGCCGATCCAGTTGCGCTGACCCTCTTTGGTGCGCTCAGGCCAGTCGATGCGGTCCAAGCCTTCGAGCAGTCGCTCGGCGTATTCAGTGATCTTGATCATCCACTGCTTCATCGGCACCCGCATAACGGGGTGGCCGCCGCGTTCACTCTTGCCGTCGACCACCTCTTCGTTGGCGAGGACCGTGCGCAGGGCCGGGCACCAATTCACCGGCACCTCTTTTTCGTAGACGAGGCCTTTCTCGAATAGTTTCAGGAACAGGAACTGGGTCCATTTGTAATAATCGGGTACGGCCGTTGAAATCTCGCGCGACCAATCGAAACTGTTGCCGAAGGATTTGAGTTGCCGACGGAAGTTCTCGATCGCCTTAGCTGTGGTTTCGGCTGGATGAATGCCGGTCTGAATGGCGTACTGTTCGGCCGGAAGGCCGAAGGCATCGTAGCCCATCGGGTGAAGGACGTTAAAGCCCCGCGCGCGCTTGTAGCGCGACACGATGTCGGTTGGCGTGTAAGACGCCAGGTGTCCGACGTGAAGGCCGGCGCCCGAAGGATACGGAAACATATCCAGAGCGTAATACTTCGGCTTTTTATGGTCGTCGGCGGTCTTGAAACACTCGGCTTTTTCCCAAGCGGTTTGCCACTTTTTTTCGAGCTCTACGTGCGGGTATGACATCGAGTAAGGGGTAACGAACAGGATGCTGGGAGTCAAGCCGCACAAATTGACATCGTCTCGGCGGACCGGGAGGATCACGCGGATGACTACTCGAACCCTCGTGCCGCTGCTCTTGCTCGGCCTATTTTTAGGATACTCTCTGCCTCAGAAGAAAGGACCGCCACGCATGTTTAAACCCGCCGCTAAGAAACCGCATGTTCTTGAGATCCACGGCGACCAACGGATCGACAATTACTTCTGGATGCGGGAGCGCGACTCGGAACCGGTGCTGGATTATTTGAAAATGGAGAACGAGCGGACTCGCGAAGGGTTGGCACCGGTTCAGGATCTGGAAAAGAAGCTGTACTGGGAAATGCGCTCGCGCATTAAGGAAAACGACGCCTCGGTGCCCATCTTTGACGAAGGTTATTATTACTATGTCCGCTTTACCGCGGGCCAGGAGTATCCGGTCCACTGCCGCAAAAAGGGGACCCTCGACGCGCCTGAAGAGGTGGTCTTGGACGAGAATGTGGAAGCCAAAGGTCAATCCTACTTCGACATCGGTGACGCCCAAGCCTCGCCCGACCATAACCTTTTGGCCTTCGCGGTCGACACCGTCGGCCGCCGAATCCACACCATCCGGTTTAAGGATCTGCGCACGGGAGCTTACCTTTCCGATCAGATTGAGAATGTGACGGCCAACTTCGCGTGGGCTGCGGACAACAAAACCGTGTTTTTTACTAAGCAGGACCCGGAGACTCTAAGAGCCTTTCAAATCTTCCGGTATCAGCTGGGCTCGGACCGGGAGCCGGAGCTGGTGTTCGAAGAGAAAGACACGACTTTCGATTCCGGTGTCACCAGCTCGCGCAACGGTCAAAAGCTCTTTATCGTCAGCGAGAAGCGCGGGGATTCGAGCGAGTGGCGCTGGCTCGACGCCCACGATCCCATGGGCACCTGGAAGGTCTTTCTTCCCCGCGAAAAAAACCACGAATACACGCTGGAAGACGGCGGCGATCAGGTTTACATCCTTACGAACTGGCAGGCCAAGAACTTTCGGGTGATGGAGGCGGCCTATTCCGCCAAGGGCAAGACCGACTGGAAGGAGGTTCTGGCCCATGACAAAAAAATCTTGCGCGAGGGGCTCGACATCTACAAAAGCCACTTTGTAGTGAACGAGCGCGAAAATGGCTTAAGCCAGCTTCGCGTTTTTGAGCGGACCACCGGTGAGCAGCGAATGGTGGCCTTTACCGACCCGGTTTACGAGGTCGAGATCGCGCCGCTGGCCGATTACAATAGTTCGCACTTTCGCTTCAATTACGATTCGCCGGTGCAGCCGCCCGCAGTTTACGACGAGGAATTCGTGGGTGAAAAAAGGACTTTGCGCAAAGAGCGCGAGGTGCCGGGTTACGACAAAACCAAGTATGAAGCGCGGCGGATTTGGGCCAAAGCGAAAGACGGGGTCGAAATCCCGGTCGCAGTCTTAATGAAGAAAGGCACCTCGGTAAATGGCACCGGCCCGATCTTAGTTTACGGATACGGCTCCTATGGACTGAGCAATACGGCGGATTTTTCGTCGACGGTGATCAGCCTGGTGGATCGCGGCTTTGTATATGCCCGCCCGCAAATTCGCGGGGGCTCCGAAATGGGCCGGGAGTGGTACGACACCGGCAAGATGCAACATAAGATGAACACCTTCACCGATTTTATCGCGTGCACCGAGAAACTGGTGGCCGATGGTTATGCGGCGAAGGATCGCGTTTATGCCATGGGCGGCAGCGCGGGCGGCCTGTTGATGGGGGCGGTGATGAATCTGCGGCCGGATCTTTACAAAGGGATTATTGCCGCCGTTCCGTTTGTGGATGTGCTGACTACGATGCTCGACGATTCCATTCCTCTGACCACCGGCGAATACAATGAATGGGGCAATCCCGGTGTGAAGGAGCAGTACTTTTGGATGCGGGCCTATTCCCCCTATGACAACGTCGAGGCCAAGGCGTATCCGAATCTTTTCGTGAGCACGGGCTACCATGATAGCCAGGTCCAGTACTGGGAACCGGCAAAATGGGTCGCCAAGCTACGTGAGTTGAAAACCGACTCGAATCTGCTACTTTTTTATACTGAATTGGAGGCCGGGCACTCCGGGGCCTCGGGCCGGTTTGAAGCACTAAAGACCTTGGCAAAGGAGTTCGCCTTTATTCTAATGTTAGAAGGGATTAAGGAGTAACTCATCGCGGTCATATCTAGCGCCATCGAAAATCAAAAACGCCGTCTAATGGTTGTAGATGACGACTCGTCTTCGCGTGAGATCGTGGCGAAGGCGCTCGAGTACGAAGGCTACCAGGTGCGCCAATGCGAGTCGGGCGTCGAGGCTTTGTCGGTGATGAACGAATGGTCGCCGCATCTGGTGCTATTGGACGTGAACATGCCCGGCCTAAACGGTTTGGAAACTTTGGCCCGGCTGCGCGTACGCGATGAGTACGTCTCCGTGATCTTCGTTTCGGCGGACTGTCTGCGCGATGATGTGATCCGCGGACTTGATGCCGGTGCCGATGATTATGTGTGTAAGCCTTTTGATGTGATGGAGCTGATGTCCCGGGTTCGCTCCCAGCTGCGCATTAAAGATTTGAACGATGCTTTACGCCGGGCCAACGATCGCCTGAAAGAGCTGGTCGATATCGACGACCTGACAGGCCTGTTTAATATGCGCTCGTTGTACAAACGCCTGGATTTTGAATTGGACCGCGCCCGCCGTTACAACCGCTCGGTTTGCGTGATTATGATGGATCTCGATCACTTTAAAAGAGTGAACGATCAGCACGATCACCTCTTTGGCAGCTACGTTTTGTCGGAAGTAGGGAAAATTATCCGCGGGAATATGCGCAAGGTGGACTTCGCGGCTCGCTATGGAGGCGATGAATTTCTTGTGGCGCTGACCGAAATCAATCTCGAGGGCGCTCAAACCTTTGCCAATCGTCTGCGGCAAAAAATTGAAGAGGCCACATTTAAAAGCGACAGCTACACGATGAAGCTGACCGCGAGCTTGGGGCTCGCTCTCTGCAGCCCGAACGAGGTCACAATCGATGCTCGCTCGCTGGTTCGCTTTGCCGACCGGGCGCTCTATCACGCCAAGGAAAACGGCCGCAATCGGGTCGAAGTTTTCGATTTCGACAGCATTAAAGAAAAATAGAGTTTAGCGAATACCACCGGAGTTCGCGGGAGAGATATTGGACATCCGGCCGGAGGTTTGAGGCGCGGAGCACGTTCGTTCGGCCAACTGGATCGACGTTTGGGTGTGCCGAATCGCCTCACGTGCGCGGGCCAACTCGCCCCCTTGGTTTTCCATATTGGCGAGAACCGTTTGAA